>CAYMJW010000042.1:0-10414 GCA_964390455.1 uncultured Methyloceanibacter sp.
GTAAAGAAGAAGGCCGTGCCGATGTTGATGGCGCCCATCACGGTGATGAGACCGAGCAGGTTGAGCCATGCCGTCACCCAACCGGTGAAGCGGTTTCCGAGAATCGAACCCCAATGATAGAGGCCGCCCGCGGTCGGGTAGGCCGAGGCGATCTGCGCCATCGCGATCGCGAAGACCGCGGAAACGCCGCAGCCGACGATCCAGCCGATGCCGGCTCCCGCCCCGCCGATCGAGGAGGTCGCCTGGGCGAACGAATTGATACCGCCCGAAAGAATGCAAATGATCGAAAACGATATGGCGAAGTTCGAGAACTTACTCATCCCCCGGGAAAGTTCCTGGGCATAGCCCATCCCGTGAAGGACTTTCATATCTTCCTTCTTGTCGGCTTCCGTATATTGCATGTTATCGCTCCTGTAGTCTCCCCAGGCGTTCGCCGAGACTGGCCGGACGCGGAGGATCCCGCTAGCTTGTGCCCAATGCAGCCGGATCGTGGTCTTCCACGCCCGGCCCCGCCCCTGTCCACCAGGGCCGGCTCGCCTTCCTCAACTTATGCGCCACTTCCCCCGCACTCCCGACCGGGTCGCGATCGACCGCCCGGCCCACTCGTAACCGTCAGTCTTATGGGGTTTCTGGAGTCTTCAGCCAGCGCCGCTGCCCCCGCGACAAATATCGAAGGCGCCGTCACCGCGGCGGTAAGTCGTCCATCCATGCCCCCCAACCTCTTGTTCTAGCGCGTTCTACCAAAAACTGGGCGCGCCCTGGCCGCCTATGCGGCGAGCCCTAAGGCTCTCCCGAAACCCTTCGCCTCGTCAACACAATTTGGTCGCTTTGTTGCCCCGGCGGCGGCCACCGAGACGCGCGCTGCAGGACCTCTTTGGTCACGCTCTGGTGCGATTTTCCGAGATTCGAGATGCATGTGCAGGGCAAAAAGTGGAAGATGGCGCGCCGTTTCGCTACGCCACAAGTCGTTCGCGCAAAGACAATGCTGAAACCGCCGATGACGCGGGCGGAGCCGCCCATTCTTCAAGTTCGCGATCTCGTTCGCGCCTTTGGCGGCATCGTTGCCGTCAATGGCTTCAACCTGGACGTCTATCCGGGCACGATTCACGGTCTGATCGGGCCGAACGGCGCCGGCAAGACCACGACCTTCAACGTCATCAGCGGCTTCTATGCGCCAACCAGCGGCAAGGTCATCTATCGCGGCGAGGATGTTTCGGGGCGGGCGACGAGCGCACTGGCCGAGCTCGGCCTGATCCGCACGTTCCAGGGCACGGTGCTGTTTCACGAATTGAGCGTGCTCGACAATATCCTCCTCGGCTGCCACCGCAGCGCCAAGGCGAGCCTTGCCCGCCGTATTCTCGGGCGCGATCGCGCCACGGAAGAAGCGGCGGCGGACAAGGCACGCGGTATCCTCGCCTTCTTCGGGCTCGAGGCTCTATCCACCGAGCTTGCGTCCGAGTTGCCCCATGGTCATCAGCGCGCGCTCGGCATGGCTGTCGCGCTCGCGGCCGAACCGAAGCTCATGCTGCTCGACGAGCCGTTCACCGGCATGAACCCGGAGGAGACCCGGCGGATGGCTTTGCTCGTCCGGCGCCTGCGCGACGAGCAGGGCGTGACCATCATGCTGATCGAGCACGACATGCAGGCGGTGATGGGACTGTGCGAGATCATCACGGTCATGAATTTCGGCGCGCTGCTTGCCGAAGGGACGCCGGAACACGTGCGCAACAATCCCGCGGTGATCGCGGCCTATCTCGGGAGCGCCGATCATGCTGCTTGAGATCAAGGACGTGCATGTGCACTACCACAAGGTCGCGGCGCTGAAGGGCATCGACCTCGAGGTGCCGGAGGACGGCATCGTCACCATCATCGGCGCGAACGGCGCGGGCAAGAGCACGACGTTGCGCGCCATCTCAGGTTTGGTGCGGATCTCTAACGGCGAGATCCGGTTCGGAGGGACAAGGATCGACAAGCTTCCGCCCGAAAAGATCGTGGCGCTCGGCATCGCCCACGTGCCGGAAGGCCGTCGCGTCTTTCCGGGGCTCACGGTCGAAGAAAATTTGCTCACGGGGGCCTTCTTGCGCCGTGACCATGCCGGCGTCGAGAAGGACCTCGGCGAAGTCTTCGACCATTTCCCGCGCCTGAAAGAGCGCCGCACGCAATGGGCGCGATCGCTATCGGGCGGCGAACAGCAGATGCTCGCGATTGGCCGCGCGCTGATGTCGCGGCCCAAGATGCTCGTGCTCGACGAACCATCGATGGGCTTGTCTCCGGTCATGGTGCAAGAGATCGCCCGCATCATTCGCGAGATCGTCGGGCGGGGCGTCGCGGTCGTCTTGGTCGAGCAGAACGCCGAACTTGCGCTTAGGCTTGCGCGCTTCGCCTATGTGCTTGAAACGGGGAGCATTGCGCTCAAAGGTCCGGCGCACGAGCTGCACGACAACGCGCATGTGAGACGGGCCTATCTCGGTGGCTGAGACGTGGAGCGTCACGGAGCTGCTCCAGGCCGGCTGGAGCGAGGCCGATCTTGGCTGGGAGAGCGTGGCTGAGGGCGCGGCCGAGGCCGCCGCGCGCGGCGAGCTTGCTCCGGCAAAGGACAGAGCGGGCGAGGCGTTGCGGATCGCGCGGGCGAGCTTCGAGAAGATCGATCCGCGGCTTGGGACCGCGCTCGCCAATTTCGGATTATGTCTCAACGCGTTGGGCGATGCCGGGGGCACGAAGCTGTGCGCGGAGGCGCTCGACGCGTGGCGCGCCTCTGGCCCGTGGATCGCGCGCATGGACGCGCCGCGCATGGCGCGGAGCTCGCTCTTTCACATGCGCATGGAGTTGCTCCACCGCGAGACCTACCGCGCACGGTGGCAAGTGCGCTGGAAGGAAATGGCCGAAGAAGTGAAACAGCGGCTCGCGGCTGGAGTCTCCCCTCCCCGCGATCTTCGTCATGACGCCGCAGAGGCTTTGGCGCGCTGGCGGCGGGAGCGCCCGGCGCTCCTCAACGACACGCGCAAGCTGATGGCGGCGGCTTATCTGCTGCTCGCGCCGGCCCCGCTCCGCGAGGATGGCAATATCTGAAGCACTGGCGCCTGGCCCTACTCCGCCGGCTGCTCGGCTTCGGCCGTTTGTTCTTGCCGTTCGCGCTCGGCCTTGCCGCCGGCGAACCAACCCCTCACCTTGGGCACAAGGCTTTCCAGCCCCTTCGGCAAGAACAGAATGAAAAGGATGAGGATCGCGCCGTAGAACATCGGCCGCATCTCATCGACGCCGAGCGCGCGCAGCACCACTTCGTTGAGAATGGTGAGGACCACCACGCCGAGGATCGGACCGTAGAACGTCGCGGTCCCGCCGACGATGGCCCAGATCAGCACATAGGTCATCTCCTCGACGCTGAACCCGTTGGGATTGACGGTGCCGACATAATGCGCATAGAGCGCACCGGCGAGGCCTGCGAAGAACGAGGCGATGACAAAGGCCAGCATCCGGTAGCCGAAGGTATTCACGCCAACGGACTCGGCGAGCTTGTCCTGCCAGTGAATGGCGTGAAAGGTGAGTCCGATGCGCGAGCGCTCGATGCGGTAAAGGATAAGGAGCGCAATCGCCACGACGACGAGGCAGAGATAGTAGTAGTTCACCGGATCGTAGAAATCGATCCCAAGCGCCTCGATATCGGGAAAGGGCGGAATGAGCTTGATGCCCTTGGGGCCGCCGAACAGCCAGGTCAGCTCGCTCCATTTCCAGATCAGCCGGATCACCTCTCCGGCCGCGAACGAGCCGATCAGAAAATAGAAGCCCTTCATGCGGAAGAGCGGGTAGCTCAAGAGAAAGGCGAGCAGGCCCGCGAGGCATGCGCCGCCCAGCATGGAAATCGGCACCGGGACGCCGAGCTTCTTTGAGATGAGCGCCGAACCATAGGCGCCGACGCCCATGATGACGACATGGGCGAGCGACCATTCGCCGGTGAGCGTGAGAAGTCTATAGCTCGCGACCAGGAGCACGTTGATGACGAGAAGGACGAGGATCTCCTGCTGCGACAGAGATACGAGATGCGGCAGAACGATCAGCACGAGAAGCAGAAGACCTCCCAGCGCCCAAGAAAGTCCGCTGGTGTGGCCGCGCTCAGGCACGTTCCTTGGCTCCGAACAAGCCGGTCGGCTTCACGATCAACACGAGGAGCATCAACAGCAGGCCGACGATGTTGGCCAGCGTCCCGTCATAGATCGTGGTGACGAAGGTGTTGACGAACGCGTAGAGGATGGCCGCCAGCACCGCGCCCTCGAGCGAACCGATGCCGCCGACAATAATAATGATGAAGGCGGTGATGATGACGGAATGCCCCATGAACGGGGTCGGCGACACGAGCGGCGCCGTGAGCGCGCCGGCGACGCCCGCGAGCGCCGCGCCGATGAACATGGCGAGCCGCGCCGTGCCGTTGATCGACATGCCTTGCAGCGCGGCGGCTTCGCGGTCTTGCGCGCAAGCGCGGAGGGCCCAGCCGAACCTGCTCTTGCGCAAGAACAACCACAGCGCCGACAGCAGAATGACCGCGGCGAGGATGACGTAGAGGCGCTGATAGGTCAGCACCACGCCGTCGCCGAAGGTGATCTTCCCTTGCGTGGAGGGCGGCACATGCTCCATGTGGACACCGAAGCCCAAAACCGCAATCGTCTGTAATATAAGGAGAAACCCGATCGATGCGATCAGACCGCCGAGCGGGTTGTCGCGTAGCGGCCGAAAGAGTCCGTACTCCATCAAAAGCCCGAGCGCGCCGACGAACAGGAGGCCAATGGCGACGGCGAGAAAGAAGGGCATGCCGAGCCCGGCGTAAAGGGCGACAACAGCATAGGCACCCGACATATAGAGCTCGCCATGGGCGAAATTGATGACGCCCATGACGCCGAAGATCAGCACGAGGCCGACGGCGATCAGCGCCATATAGCTCGCGGCGTAAGTCGCGTTGACCGCCGTCTGAAGGAACAATTCAGGCGTCATTGCCAAGCTCCGCTCGCGACACGGCCACGGCGATTGATGCTCGCCGGCCCTTCTTGCGGCGCCGGCGCCGGGCGCGGCACAGTCCTCAAGCCACTATAAGCCCTCGCCCCGAGCGCGCGAGATCGTCTCCGCTCAGGTCGCGCCCGCCGCACCGTTGGTCGCAAGCAGTTACTGCCGCTGGGTGTACATCTGGTTCAGCGCAGTCATGTGCTTGATGAGCAGATCCTTGTGCTTGCCCCACCATTCGGGGATCGACTTGTACTGCTTGATCTTGGCCTTGCCGTCTTCGATGACGACCACCGGCCAGAAGCCGACGAGCGCGTTGTCGATCCCGAACAGCTCCTTGCCCCACCACTCGGCCTCGCCGAAAATGTGCTTGCCCTTGCCGCCGGCCTTCATGGCCTCGAGCACGGGCTTCGGGTCGGCGCTGCCGGCCTTCGTCGCGGCATCGGACCACAAATTCATGATCGAGGCATATTCCCACGACACCGCGCTCCACGCGCCCTCGCCGAAGCGCTTCTTGTACTCCTCGTAAAACCCTTTCGGGTCCTTGAAGTTGATCTGCGGCTCGTTCAGCGCCGGATCGTCGAAATCCGGGAACTGGAAGATGAAGCCCTGCATGAACTCCTTGGAGGTCTTGTCGATCATCTTCGGATAGAAGTCCGCCGTGCAGGAGATAAGCTGGCCCTTGAAACCCTGCTGGAACGCCTGCTCGGTGAGCGGATGCACATAGTCGGTGTAGCAGGTGTCGAGACAGATGATGTCCGGCTTGAGATCCAGCATCTTCGACATGATCGGCGCGAAGTCGGTGGTCGCCGGATCGAAGAAGATCGGATCGCCCAAGACCTTGATGCCGGCGGCCTCGAAGGCGGCGAGATAGGTCGCAACCGACGGCTTGCCGAGCGAGTCGTCCTGGGCGCAGATGACGGCGGTCTTGAGGTCAGGCTTGTTCTCGGCGAGCCACTCGACGCCGGTGACATTGTAGATCGGATGCACTTCGCACGGCGCGACCAGCATCGTCGTCTCGGGCGTGAGGTCGCTCGGCAGGAGCGTCGAGACCAGCATCTCTTCCTTCTGCGCCACGGGGAAGACGCCCGGCCAGGGATCGCCGCCGAGCATCATGATGAACTTCACGCCGTCTTCCTTGATAAGCTTGACCGCGCCGGTGCGCGCCTTGCCGGGATCGTATTCATCGTCGTAAGCGACGAACTCGATCTTGTGGGCTTCGTCACCGATCTTGACGCCGCCGGCTGCGTTGACCCAATCGGCCCAGATCTGGCAACCGTCGAGACCGGGTTTGCCCCACGCCGCGACCGCGCCGGTGAGCGGAGCGAGAAAGCCGATTTTCACGACCTTGTCGGCACCGAAGGCCCATCGTTGCAGCGGCACGCCGGCCATGAGTGTGGCGAGTGCGGTGGTTGCGAGAAATTGGCGGCGATTAATTGCGCTTGGCTTGGATTGGGTCGGCATTGGTACCTCCACTGGGCGCGGCATCAGCCGTGTGCTTCTCAAGACCCAGTCTTGCTGTAGGTTTGGCAGCACACGCGCAAGCTTAGCTCCGTTGCCAAATCAAGAACAATAGGAGCCACTTTGGTTTTTTCGAGGTGCCACTTTGGTTTTTGCAAGCGCCACTTTGGTTTCGATAGCGCGCTCTACAATGTCATCATAGAGTGGTGCCGCCTCGCGGCGGTCGAGCCGCAATCGGCAATGATGTGGTCTCACGCGTGACAGGTCTGAGCGAGCGAGGGAGATTGTCATGACTGGTCGTGTCGCAGTCATCGGTGCGGGGCCGTGCGGCCTCGGTCTATTGCGGGCCTTCCAACAGGCGAAAGTCAAGGGCGCTTCGATTCCGGAAATCGTCTGCTTCGAGAAGCAGAGCGATTGGGGTGGGTTGTGGAACTACACGTGGCGCTCCGGTCTCGACGAACATGGCGAGCCGGTCCATTGCAGCATGTACCGCTATTTGTGGTCGAACGGGCCGAAGGAGTGCCTGGAATTCGCCGACTACACCTTCGACGATCACTTCAAGCAGCCGATCCCCTCCTACCCGCCGCGCGAGGTGCTCTACGACTACATTATCGGGCGCGCCAAGGACGCCGACGTCAAGCCTTGGATCCAATTCAACACAGCGGTTCGCGGCGTCAGGTACGACAAGACATCAGATAAGTTCAACGTGATGGTCGAGAGCCTGACCGACAACACGCCGCACTTCGACCAGTTCGACTGGGTGGTGGTGGCGACGGGGCATTTCTCCATACCGAACGTTCCGTATTTCCCCGGTATCGAGACCTTTCCCGGCCGCGTCCTGCATGCGCACGACTTCCGCAGCGCCGACGAATTCAGGGGCAAGGACCTTCTCATCGTCGGCGCGAGCTACTCGGCCGAGGACATTGGGCTCCAGTGTCACAAATACGGCGCGAAGTCGGTGACCACGTGCTGGCGCTCGGCGCCGATGGGCTTCAAGTGGCCGAAAGGAATGGATGAGCGTCCATTGCTGATGAGGCTCGAGGGCAAGACCGCGCATTTCAAGGACGGGTCGAGCAAGGACTTCGACGCCATCATCCTCTGCACCGGCTACAAGCATCATTTCCCGTTCTTGGACGGGTCGCTGAAGCTGCGCACGCACAATCGCATGCATCCGCCGCACATCTACAAGGGCATTTTCTGGATCGACAATCCGAAGCTGATGTATCTCGGCATGCAGGACCAGTTCTATACCTTCTCGATGTTCGACGCGCAGGCCTGGTACGCGCGCGATGTGATCCTGGGAAGGATCAAGCTTCCGTCCAAGGCAGAAATGCAAAGGGACGACGAGAAGTGGGTCAAGCGCGAAGAGGCGCTCAAGGACGCCTTCGAGAAGATCGACTTCCAGGCCGACTATGTCCGCGATTTGTGCGCGGCGACCGACTATCCGAAATTCGACATCGACATGACGGTGGCCGAGTTCAAGGAGTGGGAGCACGACAAGCAGGATTCGATCGTCGGCTACCGCAACAAGGCGTTCAAATCGCCGTGCACGGGGACCATGGCGCCGGTGCATCACACGCCGTGGCTCGAGGCGATGGACGACACGATGAAGACGTTTCTCGCGGTCAAGCAGCGCGCCGCCGAATAGGCATCGCAAACTCGTCCCGATCCCCACCGCGACCCTCCCCCTTGCAGGGGGAGGGAGCGCAATGCGCGTTCCAAATGCTTTAGGGCCCGGCGGTCACGCGCGCACCCGAATCTTGTCTGGATCGTAATGCGGGAAACGCACGATCCGCGCCGGCAAGCGCTTCTGATGCCCGTCGAGCTTTCCAACCTCGACCTCGGTCCCGATCTCGCTATGGGCGACATCGACGCGGGCGAGCGCGATCGTCTTCTTCAAGGTCGGCGAGCGGGTGGCGCTCGTGATCGTGCCGATTTGCGCGCGGCCGACATGGACGCAGTCGCCGTGCTTGACCGCCTCCTCGCCCTCCATCTCGAGACCGACGAGTTTCCTGTGCGGGTGCGCGTGCCGTTCGATGAGCGCATCCCTGCCGACGAAATCCTCGTTTTTTGAATTCAGCGGCACGGTGAAGCCGATGCCGGCCTCGAACGGGTCGGTCTGGTCGCAGAATTCGTAACCCGCGAAGACGAGGCCCGCCTCGATTCGCACCATGTCGAGCGCTTCGAGCCCGAGCGGCTTCAGTCCGTGCGGCTCGCCCGCTTGCCAAATCGCGTCGAATACCGCGAGCGCGTCCTTGGGATGGCAGAACACCTCGTAGCCGAGCTCGCCGGTATAGCCGGTGCGCGATACGACCACCGATGGCCCCTCGAACCCGCCGATGCGGCCGATGGTGAAACGGAACCAGCCAAGCTCGTCCAATGAGGGCTGCGCCGGCGGCGTCCACACGATCTCACGCAGGATGTCGCGGCTCTTCGGCCCCTGCACCGCCACGTTGTGCAACTGGTCGGTCGAGGAACGCACCCAGACCTTGAGGCCGAGCTTCTCGGCGAGCTCGCGCAAGAAGATGCCGCTATAGTCGTCGCCGCCGATCCAGCGGAAGTTGTTCTCGCCGAGCCGGAACAGCGTGCCGTCGTCGATCATGCCGCCATGCTCGTAGCACATGGCGGTATAAACGACCTGGCCGACGCCGAGTTTGCGGACGTTGCGGGTGAGCGCATATTGCAGCAGCGCTTCCGCGTCGGGCCCGGTCACCTCGAATTTCCGCAACGGCGACAGATCCATAATCACCGCGCGCTCGCGGCAGGCCCAATACTCCGCGACCGGCCCGTCATTGCTGAACCGGTTGGGCAGCCAGTAGCCGCGATAGGCGGTGAAATTGCGCGTCAGCGCCGCGAAGCGCGAATGAAAGGCGGTCTCGCGGGTGAGTTGGGGTTCGGCATCTGGGGTCATGCGATAGGCCGTCGCTCTGGAGAAGCTGTGTTTGCCGGAATAGGTGCGGACGTGAATGTCGGTCGGGTTCCAGCCATTGGCCGGATCGATGTCGTCAGGGCACGCCGATGAGACGCAGACAATGTCCGTCAGCGCCTTGAGCAGCACGTAGTCGCCCGGGCGCGACCACGGCTCGTCGAAATAGAGCACATTATTGGCATCGATGCCGGTGTTGTAGAAGAAGTTGAGCGCCATCCAGCCTTTGCGCGGGGCGATCCCGTAAGCGTCAAGTTCGCCGTTGAAATTGTCGGTGCAGTTGGCGTGACCGGGATAGCCCTGGTCCTCGTAGTAGCGCGCGAAGCAAGCGAGCGCGAAGGCATCGTGCCGCCCGACGGTGTCGCGTACCACCTCGACCAGCGGCTGCATGTCCTGATCGAAGGATTTCGAGAACATGCCGGGAAGCGGATAGCTCTGGCCGACAAGCGCGCGCGTCGTTGTCACGTCGAGCGGACGCTCGGCCCCCTTGTCGAGCTTCCGCGCCGAGAAGCACTGGAAGTCGGTGCATTGCCGTCCGGCGACGTCGATGATCTGGATGTATTCGCCGGCGCGGACGAAATAGGCCTTGGCGGTCGAGCTGTTGACGCGGATATCCTGCTCCGGATCGGCGAGCGGCTCCGGCAACGGCGTTTCGCTCGGCTTGAGGATGCGGCTTCGCTTGATGTGCAGGCGGATCGGGGTGGCCGTGTCTTGCGCGCTCGCCTCCATCGCAGCGCCTGGAGCCGCCACGAGCAGGAGGCCATCGCGAGAGGCGGAGAACTCCGCCGACGCTCCGGGCCGGGATTCGCCGCCGAAGAGGGTGATGGCGCGCGCATTCGCAAGATCGATGCCGCGCCGCGCGAGGCTTGCGCGAGCGACACGCGCGCTCTCGCTGTCCGTGCTCAAGGCCCGTTTGATACCGCTCGCGTCCCTGTCGCCGCGCGTGCCGAGAATACCGGGATCGAGCTTGCCCGCTTGATCGGCCACCACGATCTCGCAGGCCTGCATGCCCTCGACATCGACGACGCGCACATGGTC
>CAYMJW010000042.1:10514-18112 GCA_964390455.1 uncultured Methyloceanibacter sp.
TCCGTCAGCCGGTCCTTGTTGTAGATGCCGTCAGGAAGGCCTGCCGCAAGAAAGTCAGCGACTTCTTGCGGGGACTTGCTGCGCCAGTTGGGGTTGCCGAGCGCGATCATGTCGTCGATCGGCCAGGAATCGTAGGCGACGACGTTGGTCAAGACGAGCCGGTTCACGCGATCGGGATGCTCGATGGCCATGATGAGCGAGACGCCGCCGCCGGTGTCATGGCCGACGAAGCTCGCGCGCTCAAGCTTAAGATGATCCATCAGGCGAAGGATCATGTCGGTCTGGGCACGCAACGAGCGGTCGAAGAAGTCGCGTTTGTCGGAATAACCGTGGCCGAGGAAGTCGGGCGCGATCACGCGGCAACCTCCGGCGAGAAGCGGGATCACCTCATTATAGAGATAAGACCAGGTGGGAATGCCGTGGAGCAGAATGACGGGATCGCCTTCACCGAGATCGGTCCAGGCGACGCGCAGCAGCTTGTAGCTCAGCCCGTCGAGATCGGCCGTCTTCTGCCGCTGGCGGAAGGCATCATGCGTGAGGGGCTTCACATTGTTCCTCTGCTCGAGGGCACGTTAGAACTGGCGTCCCTTCTCGGAGACTTCTTGGTACCAGCGGCTGCGCGTCCCAATCTTCGAGCGCATCTTCCAGCCCAAGGTCTTCGGCGCCGCCTCGATGGCATCGATGAGCGCGCTGATGCGATCCCGAATGAGGATGCGTTGATGTTCCTGGAGCGAGGGAAACTCGCCGAAATGGTCCGGCACGCGCTTCAGATTGGTGGTGAAGGTGTAGTAGAAGCCCCAATCCTGGCGCATCATGTCGGTGATGTAGGAGACATCGATCGCTTTCGATCCGGCTTGGTGATTTGAGAGCGGATGCTCGAGCATCAGCACGACCGTGTCCTTGAAATCCTTCAGGTTGATCTCGACAATCTGCATCTTCTCGAGCAGCAGATCCGTCGTCGAGATCGTCGGGCTATCGAGGCCGAGCCGGTCCTTGAAGGGGATCTTGTGGCAGAAATAGAGCTCGTCCGCGAAGACATCGACATTGAGGCCGGTGTCGCCGTGCAGATAAGCGTGGCGCGCGCCCTCCGACGCCATGTAGATGCCCTCGTCCGGCACATAACCGCGCGCCATCAGAAATTGGCGGATTGCCCGGTTCTGCTTCCTCTCGGCGGCGAAATCGACGTCGGTCAGGACCCGCTTGGTGTCCTGGAACAGATGCAGATTGTTGGGGCATTGGATGCGGTAGGCGATCGAGCCGAGGATGCGCAGGCGAATGCCTTCGGCCTCCGCGTCCCGGACGAGGCGCAAGGCTTCATCCACGAATTCAAGATTGAGGCCTGGATCTGCGGGCATCTCGGTCACAACTCAGGCTCGCCAGTCTGGGGATGGGACTTGCATGCGGTGAGACGATCTTCGCAAGATAGCCGGTTGCATGGCAAGTGAGGAGCGGGCCGCTCGCCCGCTCCTCGATCTTGTCATGCCGACGCCCTCGTCATTCGATCGGGATCTCCTTGAATGCGAGCGTCACGTCGATTCCTTGCGATTGCTTGATGAACTTCATCACGTAGTAGAACACGAGCCCGAGCACGAACACGCCGGCGACGATCATCACCTGCGTCGGCTCGTGACCTGCCGCGTTCGGGTCGGAATATAGCGTCCAGAAATAGAACATGGCGGCGATGAAGCCGAGGAAGCAGCCTACCGTCATGATCGGAAGGCCGAACACCGTCTTGCCGGCGAGCGGCGACTTCTCGTAGAGCTGCGGACGGAGATAGGGGAAGAAGATCCCCGCACCCAGCACCACCGCCCAGGCAAGCACGGCCGCCTCGATCAAAATCACGATCTTCGAGAACCACGGCGTGAACACGAACAGCGCCATGAAAATCAGGTTCACGATCGTGGTGACGGTGATCGCAACGATCGGGGTGTGATGTTTCTCCGAGATCGTCGCGATCGGCGCCGGCGCCACCTGGTCGAACGCCCAGGCCACAATGGCGCGAACGCCGAAGGTGTGCATCGCCGGAATCCACATCCACATCCACAGCGCCAGACCAAGCGAGGTGATGATGGTGATAAGCGGCGACAGCGTCAGAATGCCGGTCAGAAGCGCTACAGACGCACTGGTCGGGGTTGTCAGTCCCCCGTTCACGGTGAGTTCGTTGAACACCGCCGTGCCCAGGAATTCGAAGCCGAACACCTTGTAAGAGAGCCAAACGGTAATGATCCAAGCCACGGTGGCCACAACCACGGCGCCGAGCATGCCGAAGCTCTGCGACCGTTGCACCGACTTGATCTCGCCGCCGATGGCGATGGAGAAGGCCGCGCCGATCAAGGGCAGGAACGGCCAGTTGGAGACGAGAATGGTCTGCCACCAATCGAAGCCGGCTTCGCCCCAGCCCTTTTCCTTGCCGCTTGCGATAATCGCGTTGTAGGCGTCCGGCACACCGAGCTTGGCACCGACCAGAGTGTTGAGATTGGTCATGAATTGCTCGCGCGAGCTCATCGCCAGAACCACGATCATGAAGACCGTGCTCGCCATGGCGAGGATAAAGACCCATTTGTTGAGGGTCAGGTAGAAGCGCATGCCGTAGGACAAGACGACCTGCGACAGAATCAGGATCGCCGAGCCGATCAGGAACGTCGCCCAGGGCTCGAGCATCGTCTGCGAGATGGTGAGAAACATCTCGTTGCCGGTGAGCAGGCTGAGCGCCGAGAACATCGGCGCCAGCGCGAGCGTCACAATCCAATAGGCCGCGATGGCGCAATAGAACAGCCAGGCCGTGATCTCGACCAAGCTCATGGTGAGCGCGAGCGCCGGCGGCAGGATGCGCGAGCCGAACACGTAGATGCCGCCCGAGCGGGGAAGCGTCACAGTCCAAGTGATGAAGCCGAAGGAAATCATCGCCATGGCTATGCCGGCGATGACGCAGCCCCAGATGAGATCGCCTTGCGGGTAGAAGGCGGGGCCATAATAGAGCATCGACCCCACGCCGAGACCGATGCTCACGACGCCGAGATTGTAGATGAAGGTGTCCGCCAAGCCAGCGGTTCTGATTAGTCCCGACGCCTTACGCAGAAATATTCGCTTATCAGCCCCAACATCAGTAACGGACATTGTCCCCTCCTTGAGTCGATGTATCCTTCGCCGAACAGTGCTCCCTAACCTTGCGTGAGATTGACCTGGGCCACCTGATCGTGCCGCAGCGTGATCATGGCGCCCTGCAAGATCCCTTCCGGGTAGACGCTACCCGGATTGATGCAAATGGTTCTGCCGATATTGATCTTGGCGCGACCCTCGTGGATGTGTCCATGCAGGCCGAGCAGCGGCTGATGCTCCTTGATAACGTCGAGCAGGGTCTGGCAGCCCGCATGCGTTTGCGCCGGCAGCCCCATTTCGTACACGACTTGCAGGTCCTTATCGAGCTTAGGGCAGGCGTCGAGCGTCGTGCCGAAGGGCGGGACGTGTACGTTGAAGATGCAGCGGCTCATATCGCTGACCTGCGGCAGCAGTTCCTGGAACCGGGTGACGTACTGGGCTTCAGTATACTCCCGTTCGGTGTCCCAGGGGGTCGGCGTCGAGCCGCCGCAATAGAGCATCTGATAGCCGCCTTTGAATTCGCAGACCTGCATCTCGTGGAAATCGACATGCGGCGCTTGCGTCAGGATCTCGTCGATTTCGTGGAAATCGTCGTTGCCGGGAATGGCGACGAGCGGGATTTCCGTTCCCTTCAACTTGCCCTCGGCGAAGCTCGCCCATTCGCGCACGCGCTCCAGCACGAGCTTCTTGAACAAATCGGCCTGCGCTTTGGGGTCCGCCTTCAGCCGCTGATATTCCGCCTCTGACATGACGGCCGGGTAGAAGCCCATATTGCCCTGGCGTTTGACGAACTCGTCGAGCTCGGCCTTGCCGTTGATTTGAACCGATTGCCCATGCTGAAACGCAAGAAACGTGCCGTCGGCCTGCTCGGCGATGGGAATGACAGCCTTGCCGGTCAGGTCGCCACCAAGGACGAGGACGTCGGCCCCGTAGAACTGGGCGCCGTTGACGAATTTCTTGAAGCAGATATTCGAGCCGTGGAGGTCCGAGGCGAAGAAGATCTTCACCTCTGAGTTGGCGGCTTTGTCCTTCTTGCGCCAGAACACGATCGCACTCCGGCTTAGAATTTCGTCAGGTACTCGTCGATTTCCCATTGCGACACGGCGTTGTGATACGACCACCATTCGCCGTTCTTGAGAGCGATGTAAGACCGGTAAAGCTCATCACCCATCACGCGCCGGCCGAGATCGTCCTTCTCGAATGCGGTGATCGCCTCGAGCAAGGTCCGCGGAAGCTGCCTGACGCCCCTCTTCTCGAGCTCGGCGTCCGACAATTCATACATGTTGTCGAGCTGCGGGTCGCCGGGATCGAGGTCCTGCTCGATGCCGTCGAGACCGGCTCCGAGAAACATCGCGGCCGCAAGGTAAGGGTTCATCGCGGGATCGACGGCGCGGCACTCCCAGCGGGTGCTGGAGAGATTGATGTGGCTGCCGCCATGCCCGTTGCCCTCGATGTGGGGCCGCAGCAGCGGAACGCGGAACATATGCGTGCGGTTGTTGCCGCCGTAGGAAATGAAGATCGGCGCCCAGGTATAGCCGGTCATCGAGCCGGTCTTAATCAGGCGCTTGTAGGAATTGACGATCGGGCAACTCACCGCGACGAGCGCGGCGGCATGCTTCCTCAGTCCGCCGAGAAACTGATAGGCGATTTTCGATAGACCGCAGCCCCGCCGGTCCGATGCATCGCCGGAAATGTTCTTGCCGGTCTTGAGGTCGGCGAGAGACATGTTGAAATGCGCGCCAGACCCCGTCCGGTCGGCATAGGGCTTGGGCATCATGGTCGCTTCAAAGCCGTGCTTGCGCGATAGCTCCTTCATCATCATGCGCCAGACGACGAAGCGGTCGGCCATGGTCATGACGTCGGCATAGGCGAAGTCGAACTCGAACTGACCGTTGGCGTCCTCGTGATCGAAGGAATGCACCTCCCAGCCGAGCGCGTTCATCGCCGAGACGATCTCGTCGAGAAAGTCGAGATTCATCAGCGTCAGGCTCGCGTCATAGGCCGCTTTGGGAATGTTGTCGCGCGGATCGTTGGGCGCGATGCCGTTAAAGGCGGAAGGATCGCGCCTGACGATATAGGTCTCGCATTCGATACCGAGATTGAACTTCAACCCCATTTTTGCCGCGCGCTCGACTTGCTTCGCCAGCACGGTGCGCGAGCACATCGGATAGGGCTGCTCGTGATAGCTGAGCTGACCGGGGATCACCGCCACGTTCGGCCGCCAGGGCAGCTGCATGACCGCATCCGGATCCGGCATCACCGCCAATTCGTCGTCATGCGGCCCTTGCCCGAGCCCGTCGAGGGCAGCACCGGTAAAGAGCTCGGAGCCGCGCATCATGCGATCGAAATGGTTGACCGGCACGGTCTTGGTCTTGGCGATCCCGTGCGCATCGACGTAGAGGGGCATGCAATATTCGACGCCCTTGTCGATGAGACTCTGCATCGTCTCGCGCTTCTTTCCCGCCGGGGCCTTTTTCTCTTTTCCGGTCGCTCTGTCGTTCATGAACGGATGCTCTCCTACAAGGTCCGCGACGCGCGGGAAGCGCCGGCGCTTGCTTCGTCGTTATGGTGAGGCGGTCTCGGCTTGCTCCCCTTGCCTGCTGTCCCCGCGCCGCCCGATTGTCGGCAGATCGGGCCGTGGTCCGGCCCCGCGCCCACTGTGCGCGCTTCTAATTGAACAGTCAATTAGGATTGCGCGTGCCCCGTGCCTGCCTTGTGTGCAGATGGCGCGCAAAGTTTAGGCGACGACCGTCACGCGCGGGCTGTCTCGCGCGACGGCCTCGGATCTTGGAAAAACTGATCTTGATGCACTGCGAAAGCCGTGTGTGCGTTACCCGCGCCCTGGCGAAAACAATCGCCTCGCGGCGGCGCTAAGCCCGGCGCGCGCGCGGCTTCACGCGCTTCTTGGCCGAATAGCCCAGCATGTCCAGCACGCGCCGATGCAGGTCGCGCACCGCGCCCTTGAGATCGAAATCGGACAGGATCACTGATCGCACCATGCAACCGTCGAGATAGGTCGAGATGAATTGCGCGAGGCGCACCGGGTGAACCGGCTTGAATATCCCTTGCCTGACCCCGTCGCGAATGATCTTGGAGATCAGCCTGCGTTCCTCGACATAGAAGGCATCGATCGCTTCGGCGATGGCCGGATCGCCGTCATGGGAACTGCGGAAATCAAGCGCAATCTTCACAAAACGATGGATTTCGTCGTATTTGTTGACGTGGTTGGCGAGCCAGGCGGCGATGATGGTGGCGGGATCGGCGCTCCTGTCCTCAAGCGCGCGGACGTTCTCGAAGGCGCGCATGACGGCCCGCTCGATCGTCGCCCGGAACAGGTCGCTCTTGCTGTCGAAATAGTAGTAGATCAGCGCCGGATTGACATCGAGCGCCATGGCAATGTCCTTGATCGTCACCGAGGCGAAGTTGCGCTCGGCAAACAGATCGAGCGAGGTGGCGAGAAAGCTGTCCACACGCCCGGGACTAGGCCGATAGCGCGCGAAGCCGCCCTTGCGGGCGTCCTCGCCCCCGCGTCGTCCACGGGCGAAATTCCGGCTAGGCTGCTGTGTCATCTCTTCTGCCCAGGCCCCTCGCCGCCGGCGGCTCGACGATTCGCGCGCCGTGCGTGTGGCTCCATCGTCCGAGCGCCGCATAACACACCCAATCCCACTCTAGCATCTACTTGCATTAGGCCGGTCCATAAGGCAACACTTGATCGCCTGATTAAATGGCCAATTAACACGGAGGCGCGACGTGGCACACGCGGCCGGGATGACCGAGGCCAATCGGCTCGCGTTCGAACGTCTCGCCAAATCCGATCCGGTGCTGATCGACGTGCGCACGGTCGGCGATTTCGTGCCCGGCTTCACCCCGAACACCGTTCTCACCTCGGGTCCGCCAATGGCGTGGGCGGACTATACCGGCGGTCAGCGCGAGGGGATCATCGGCGGCGCCCTGTTCGAGGGACTCGCCAAGGACCGCGACGATGCGATCGCGAAGCTCGACGCCGGCGCGATCACGATCGGCGCCCCGCACGACTACGGCTGTGTTGGCTCGCTCGCCGGAATCTACACCGCGTCGATGCCGGCCTTCGTGGTCGAGAACCGCACCTTCGGCAATATCGCCTACTGCAACATCTACGAGGGCAGCAACCCGCGCCGCTTGAATTACGGCGTCTATGACGACGGCGTCAGGGAGCGGCTGTTGCTCGTTCAGAACGAGATCGTGCCCGTGATCGCCGAGGCCCTGCGCCAAACCGGCGGCATCCCGCTCAAGCCTATCATCAAGCGCGCGCTCGGCATGGGGGACGAGCTGCATTCGCGCAACGCGGCGGCCGCGCTCCTGTTCCTGCGCGAGCTCGTGCCGAGCTTGCTTGCGCTGGCTCAGTCGGGCAGCGAAAGAGTCGTGCGCGCCGTGAAGGCCATGACCGACGACCAGTATTTCTTCTTGCGCCTCTCCATGGCGGCGGCCAAGGCGACCGCCGACGCGGCGCGCGACATCGA
>CAYMJW010000043.1:0-10711 GCA_964390455.1 uncultured Methyloceanibacter sp.
CGGCGCGTTGAAGGACATCAAGCAGGCATTCGTGCAAAGGCTCGTGTTCAAGACAGGCTAGAAGACGGCCAATAGTCGCCAGTCGCCAGGTATCCCCACCCAACGACGATGAATCTGATGGGTTGCCGGCAGGGGGCGGTGCCGGGTGCGGGCAGGGGGCGGCGCGTGGCCATGCGACGGCCGCTGGCCCCGTCGCGCGCAAAGATCGCGAAGCGCTAGCGCCCATTTCTCGTCCGAGACCTCGGCGTCCTTCCTTTAGGCTGCCCATCCTTCGCGCAGGTCGCCCGGCGGGCACCGACGTGCGTTGACATCGCAGGGGTCACTGGTTCGATGCCAGTCGCGCCCACCATTCTTTCCCCAGAAGAATGAACAACAGAGACGTCCGGCAAAAGAACACAGCTCTGGCCAGGTCCCTTTTCTGCTGACCGCTGGCCGAGCATCCCGCCTCGATCTTAGCCATGCCTGTTCGGCTTCGCGATTTCGCTGTGGCGGCGCACCCACTTCTCGAATACAATCTGTGCGTGCCTTCAATGCAGGGCGGGAGCAGCCACTGCTCCGTTCCGAACTAATTGCTTTTGACCAACGTCTAACGTTGGCCTCGGCTAGCGCTTTCAGTCGTCTAGCAGTTAGAGGCAACACATGGTCAAACTTACACGGCGGACGTTTGCTTTTGGGGTAATCTCGCTGGCTGCGGCTTCTACCCTGAGAACAACGCGAGCTGCCGAAAGCGATGGCAGAGTCGCGATAATCGACACTCCCGAAGACACGCGAAGATTCCTAAGTCAAATTCCAAAGCATGTTCGCGTGATCGGACGATATTTTTCTAGAGGCTGCCAACCGAGTGTAAGCGCCACAAAGCGAATCGCGTTCAATGATGAGAATTTCAAGTGCGGAACAGAAAAGGCCCTGAAGGGTCCGTCCGAAGCAACCGAGCTTCTGGATCACGAGTTCGCAATTCTTTCTGTGTATCAATACAATAGTAGTTCCCCTCACAAGTTTCTTTTTGGTTTGCCGGACCTCAAAAGGGCACAGGGTGATAAACGGACTTTCGCTCAAATCGAAGCCGACACGGATGCCAACGCTGCCGTCGATCAGGCGGCAAGGGTCGGACAACCGCCCGCTGCCCCGATCTACTTCGGGTTAGATTTCAATCTAAGGCGGAAGGCCGAGTACGCTCTGTATGAGAAATACAACAAGAAGAAAAAAAAGACAGAATTCTTGCCCGTCCTTGATCCTTCGACGGGCAAAAAAGTTGAGAACTCGCGTCTTATCGATGCTTGTCTCGAATACTTCGCGCGAGTTAAGGCGATCGTGGGCCCGCATTTAGGGGTTTACGGCAACGGCTTCGCAAACGATCTTTTGAGGCGCGAGGAGCTTGTCGCCTATTCATGGCTGTCTGCATCGACTGGTTATGACGAAACGGCGTCCTTTCTTCGGACTAAGGATTGGCACCTCTTCCAAAGTCAGGTTGATCGGGCCTGGTTCGTATCCGGAGAGGGGTGCAGCGGGTTCGATCTGGACATGATTATCCAAAATCCCTCTCAAGAGAAGTTCGGCGCCTGGGACAAGTCCGGCGTAGTTTCGTTGGATTCTGCGAAAACTCAGACGATCTTCGAGCAGAGGCGCCCGACTCTAAGAGAAACACCCGTTCACATGGAACCTGAGGCTTCATCGCCTGCGATCACTCAAGAAAGTTGCAAGAGGCGCATCAAGGTAAAATTGTCGCCAATCGATCGGAAACGGACCGTGAGAGTGATGTCCGAGAATGGAGAATGGTTGGGAGTGGACGTTGATGAAGACGGAAAACTGGACGGATATTGCCTGAAGGCTGATTTTGCACCCGACATCAAACACATGCCCGACTAATTTCGTCAGCTGGCGCGGTGTCGGTTGTGCATGCGAGACTCAACCTCTGAAGCGACTGAAGGTACAATCCGTCAAACCCGAAAGGAAAGAACATGAATCGCAGAACTTTCCTTGAGTGGGCGGTAGGGATCATCGTTTATACCGGGCTTCCTTCGGTGAGCGAGGCCCAAACAATCGATGAGTGCTCTACTGACGGCACGGTATGTAGAGCCGGCATAACATTGTCGAACGCCTTAATGGCTTACGCTGCACAACAGATGCCACTTTGGTGTTGGGCCGCCTCAATCGAAATGATTTTCCGCGCGCATGGCTACTATGTTCCTCAGGCAGAAATTGTCAGAGCCGTCTATGGCCGGGTAGTGAACCTACCAGCGTTTTCTGGCTATAGCATGTCAACGCAATTGAATCGGGACTGGACGGATAATCAAGGACGGAGATTTCGAGTGGCGCTCAGCGGATTGTATGATTACGACGCTCATGCCTTTAACTTATCCCACGCCCAAGTCATTGGCGCCCTTAAGGCCGGTAGCCCGCTTCTGTATGCCAATCTTTCCCATGCGATGATGTTAGGAATTGTGGATTATTATCCTGCATCTCCGGAGCCGGGGTTCAGAGCGTTCGGGTTTGCAGACCCCTGGCCTGGAAATGGTCTGCGCGGCGCCAACAATCGAGAAATGGTCGCTATGCACCGAGGTGGCCACCTGAGATATCTTGCGCTTCCGATCATCACGCCAATTTGAGAAGCCCGGCGAGCCGAACCTGCGGGATCGGTGCCTTAAGCCGCTCCGAGCGAAGCAGCTCCCTAAGCGACGATCACGTTGAAGCCGCCATAGATCATGCGCTTGGCGTCGAAGGGCATGGCGCCGGGGGTCATCATCTTGGCGATGCGCTCGTCCTTCATCACCTTGGCGTTGACCTTGTCGCGATGGGCGCGCGACTTGTAAACGATGTAGGCGAAGATCACCGTCTCGTTCGGCTTCTTCTTGACGCTCCGGGGAAACGACGTCCACTTGCCCATCTTCACGTCGTCGGCGACGCATTCCTTGTAATCGAGCGCGCCGTGGTCGCGCCAGACCTTGGCCGCCTTGCGCGCAATGCGGCGATAGGCCTCGACGTTCTTCTTCGGCACCGGCACGATGAAACCATCGACATAGGCCATGTTTGTTTCTCCTTAGCTGACGCGACTCGTCTATGAATTAGGCGGGCTTCTCGCAATTGATCATCCAGGGCGTGCCGAAGCGGTCGGTCAAAGCGCCGAACTTGAGGGCCCAGAACGTCTCGCCGAGCGGCATGATGACTGTCCCGCCTTCGGCCAGCGCATTGAAGATACGCTCCGCCTCCGCTGGCTCCTTTATATTGAGCGCGACCTCCATGCCTTGCATCTTCCGGAACCTGCCGGGCGGCGAATCGGA
The DNA here is from genome assembly GCA_964390455.1 of uncultured Methyloceanibacter sp. Taxonomy (GTDB): domain Bacteria; phylum Pseudomonadota; class Alphaproteobacteria; order Rhizobiales; family Methyloligellaceae; genus Methyloceanibacter. The sequence goes on from CAYMJW010000043.1 coordinate 3,279, forward strand.
GGCCATCAGCACATTGCCGTCAAAGACGAGGCGGGCGTGCATGATTTTCTTACCCCACTCGGGAGGCGTCTGCATTTCAGGCGGACCTCCCTCATAACGCATCATGGCGACAATCTCACCGCCGAGGATCTTCTGATAGGCCTGGATGGCCTCCTCGCACTTCCCGTCGAACGACAGATACGGATTTGATATTCAAGTCTTGCTCCTTGGCGTGTCAGGCGTTGACAGGGCTCTCGCCGGCATAGGCGCGCTTCAGCGCGGCGACGTCGAATTTCTTCATTTGGAGGAAGGCCTTGGTGACCCGCTGCGACTTGGCATGGTCGGGGTCCATCAGCATTTCGAACAGGACCTTGGGCACGATCTGCCAGGAGAGCCCGAATTTGTCCTTGAGCCAGCCGCAGGGTCCTTCCGCGCCGCCATCGGAGAGCTTGTCCCAGAAATAATCGACCTCTGCCTGGCCGTCGCAATGCACCTGGAACGAGATCGCCTCGCTGAACGTGAATTGCGGGCCGCCGTTGAGCGCGGTGAATCTCTGGCCGTCGAGCTCGAACTCAACCGTCATCACCGAGCCCGCTTTCTTGCCGTGGATGTCCTTACCCTCCTCGCCATAGTGGCTGACGGCGCCGATCTTCGCGTTCTTGAAGATCGAGCAGTAGAACCGCGCGGCGTCCTCGGCCTCGGTGTCGAACCACAGGCATGGACTGATCTTCTGCGAAGCGATCGGCATGGCGTCCTCCATCCGCTAGCAATTGTTACCGGCGATTTCGTGACGGCCTAGGCCGCGCTCGGCTGCTTAGCCTCGCCGCAGCAGGAATCCGATTGGGGCGCCGCGTCGTACTCGTCGTGGCGGCGCACCCAATCCATGATCTTCGTCTCGTTGCGGCCCTTCGGGGCAAGGTCGAGGAAATTGTAGGCGCCGATCAGGATGTCGAGGCCGCGCGCATAGCTGGAATAAGTGTGAAAGATCTCCCCGTTTGCGTCCTTGAAAAAGACGCTCACGCCCGGCAGCTCGTCGTAGTGATATTTCGGGTCGGCGATGGTCGCATAGTTGTACTCGATCGCACCGCTTGCAAGATCGTCTGGCTTGAACGACACGTGATAATCGAAGTTGAAATCGTTGCCGTAGGACGACGCCCATTCGAATTGCCAACCCAGGCGCTTGGCATAGGGCGCGAACTTGGCCACAGGCGCGCGCGTGATCGCCACGAGGCTGACGTCGTGATGGGCGAGATGCAAGTTTGCGCCGTCGAAATGATCGGCCAGGAACGAGCAGCTGGGACATCCTGAGTCGAGGTCCCATCGCCACATGAAGTGATAGACGATCAGCTGGCTTTTGCCGTCGAAGAGATCGGCAAGCGTCTTCCTGCCGTTTGGACCATCGAAAACATAGTCCTTCTCGATCTGCACCCAGGGGAGGGCGCGCCGCTCGGTGGCGACGAGATCGCGCAGGCGCGTCAGCGCCTTCTCGTTCTTGAGATGCGCCTTGCGCGCTGCGAGCCAGTCTTCGCGTGAGACAATCTTGTGCGGCTGCATGGTCAGCTCCATCAGGTTGCTTGCGTGAGGGCTCAGGCCGCGACGGGGGTCATCCAGCCAACGCCCGCGCCGCCGGGCTCCATCAGAATAGCGATGCGGCCGACGCCCGGCACATCGAAGATCGGCTTCATCAGCTTGGCGCCGCACTTGACCGCGGTTGCGACCCGCGCGTCCACGTCGTCGACGGCGAGATAGGACATCCAGCTCTCTGGCACGCCCTTGTACGCCGGCGCCTCGATGGAGAAGATGCCGGCGACCGGCTTGCCCTTCTCCATGGCGCACCAATAGGTGCCGCCATCGGGCATTTGCATCGGGTCGAAGCGCCAGCCGATCGTGTCGCCGTAGAAGCGCTTGGCGCGCTCGACATCGCGCGTCATCAGCTCGTTCCAGTAGAAGGTCCCGTGCGTCCAGCTCTTCCGCTCGTCGGCGCAGTCCTCTTCGCGTCGCTGTGCTGCTGTCTGTGCCATGTGACTCTCCTCTTCTTTCGGTTACGCCAGATAGATTTCGAGCTTGTCCATGCAGCCGGTCCAGCCGCGGCGATGGCCATCGCGCGCGGCCTCGTCGAAGAACTGCTCGTGGATGAGCGTCAGGATCGAGCCAGTCCCGTCGGGCTTGATCAGGATCGTGACCAGCGACTCGCGCTCGGGCGGCAGGGTGCGCCACGCCCAGGTGAAGACGAGCTTCCGGTTGGGCACCACTTCGCGATAGACGCCGCTCACGTCATGTTGCTCGCCGTTCTCGGTCGAGAAGCTCACGGCATAGCGGCCACCCACTCTGACATCGGTCGTGGCCTCATGCACCGGCCCTGAATCGGGCCCGAACCATTTCAGGATTTTTTCGGGGTCGGTCCAGGCCGCGTAGACCTTTTCCGGCGGGGCATTGAGATGACGTTTGATTGTGAGGCTGGGCTTCTCGGCGAGTTTGGCTTGGGCGGGCATGGATCCTCCTCCACAAAGGCCGCGAGCCGGTCCAGCTGGTCCGACCAGAAGCGCTGGTAATGATTGAGCCAGTGCATGGCTTGCTCCATCGGGGCAGCGGCCAGCTGGCAGGTGACCGTGCGGCCGGCCTTGCTCCTTGTGATCAGACCGGCGTCGGACAGCACATCGAGGTGCTTCATGACGGCGGGGAGCGACATCGAGAACGGCCGCGCGAGCTCACTGATAGAAACGCCCTCGCGGCCGTGGAGTTGCGCGAGCAAGGCCCGCCGCGTTGGGTCGGCAAGCGCGGAAAAGGTGCGGTCGAGAGCGGTGTCTTGATACTTAACCATTGAGTTAAGTATAGGGTTGCCAAGGGGAGGCGTCAAGCCTCCGGGGAGGCGGGAAGGAAAACACGCGAAAAAGGCCGGAATCGTTGACAGGACCGGCCGCCCTTCCTATGGTCCGCCCGGCTTGCAGGTCCGCCCTTTGGGCGCCCAAGCCATTTCTTTTTCCAAGCAACGATGGATGCCTTGCCATGAAGATCAAGAATTCGCTCAGAGCCTTGCGCAAGCGCCATCGCAACAACCGCGTGGTTAGGCGGCGCGGACGGCTCTACGTCATCAACAAGACCAATCGCCGCTACAAGGCGCGGCAGGGCTAGCCGCCGATGCGGACCGTTCCACGTGTCCGCTTGAGCTCGCAAAGCGCGTCGGGGATTCTTGTCGCCGCGCTCGTCTTCTCCGCGACATTCCTCGGTCCGCCGGCCGCCGCTTTCGAGAGCGAGACAGAAGCGCCGCTCGATATCGAGGAGCCGGCTGACGTCGCGCCGGATGGTGCCGAAGCGCCTTCTGCGGAGGAAGCGCCGCCCGAGGAGATACAACCGAGCGACGACCTGTTAAGGCCACGGGAGCTCGATCGCGGCGTCTTCCGCCCCGACCTCAAGCCCGGGAGCGAAGGCGCGGCCGAGCCGCAGCCGACTGAGGAAAGCAAAGGCGACAGGCTCGGGGCGCAGCCGGACGATCTGCCGCTGCCAATTCCTGCCGACAAGCCTAAGGTGCTGGGCGAGCTCTATGTGCTGCTGGCGAAGGCCAAGGACGCCGAAGCCGCAGTGCCGATCATGACCAATATCGAGACGCTGTGGCGCGTGACCGGCAGCTCCACCATCGACCTCCTCATCGCCCGCGCCGATCTGTTCACCAAGGCCAAGGATCTCGATCTCGCCCTTGAGATTCTCGACGCCACGGTGACGCTCGCGCCCGAGGAGGCGGAAGCCTGGTATCTCCGCGCCAAAGTGTATTACGCGCAAGGAAAGTACGACCTCGCCCTTGCCGATCTCAATCGCGCGGTCAATCGCGACGCGAAGCACTACCGGGCGCTCGAAGATGTTGGCCTCGTGCTCGACAGGCTCGGCCGAAAGCCCGACGCGCTCGAGGCCTATCGCAAGGCGCTCGCGGTCAATCCGTTCCTCAAGGATGCGGATATGGCAGTGAAGTTTCTCGAAAAAGAAGTCGGCGCCCGCAACCTCTAAGGCCGCGCCCGCTAGAAATCCGTTTCGTCGCCGACAAAGGCGATCCGCAGCAAGTTGGTCGCGCCCGGCGTTCCGAGCGGCACGCCGGCCGAGATGATGACGCGCTGACCCGGCAACGCGAAGCCCTCCTGATAGGCGATGCGGCAAGCCTTGGCGACCATGTCGTCGAGATCGCGGGGGTCGTCGGTGAGCACGCAATGCAGCCCCCAGACGAGCGCGAGCCGGCGCCCGGTGGCGGGGATCGGCGTCAGGGCGATGATCGGCTGCTTGGGGCGTTCGCGGGCGGCGCGCAGGCTGGTCGCGCCGGAGGCCGTGTAGCAGACGATGGCGGAGAGGTTGAGGGTCTCGGCAACGGTGCGGGCGGCGGCCGAGATCGCGTCGGCGCCGGTCGCCTCGGGGCCGATGCGCTGGGCATGGATGATGGCGTCGTAGAGCGGATCGCGCTCGACCTCGATCGCGACCCGATCCATGGTCGCCACGGCCTCGACCGGATATTTGCCGACCGCCGATTCGGCCGACAGCATCACCGCGTCGGCGCCCTCGAACACGGCGGTGGCGACGTCGGAGACCTCGGCCCTTGTCGGGGCGGGCGCGAAGATCATCGATTCGAGCATCTGGGTCGCGACCACCACCGGCTTGCCGGCGTTGCGCGCGGCCCGGGTGATCTGCTTCTGCAGGCCCGGGACTTTCTCCACCGGCATCTCCACGCCGAGATCGCCGCGCGCGACCATGATGGCGTCGGCAAGTTCGATGATCTCGTCGAGATGGTTGAGCGCCGACGGCTTCTCGATCTTGGCCATGATCGCCGAGCGGCCGCGCGCGAGCTTGCGCGCTTCGGCGATATCCTCCGCGCGCTGCACGAAGGACAGCGCGATCCAGGCGACGCCGAGCGACATGACAAAGTCCATGTCGGCGCGGTCCTTCTCGGTCATGGCGCCGAAGGGAAGCTCGGTATCGGGGAGGCTGATGCCCTTGCGGCTGCCGAGAAGCCCGCTGGTCATGACCTCGGCGTCGATGCGGACATCGCTCGCCTCGACGACGCGAAGCTTCAATTTGCCGTCGTCGAGGAGCAGCGCATGGCCGGCCCGTACGGCCTGAAAGATCTCCGGATGCGGCAGATGCACGCGGCCGAGACCGCCGACCGATTCGCGGCGGACGAAGCTCAGCACGTCGCCTGCGGTGAGCTTGATCGCACCCGACTCGAACTTGCCGATCCGAAGCTTGGGGCCCTGGAGATCGACCAGAATGCCGATCGGGCGGGAGAATTCGCTCTCGAGCTTGCGAACGATGGCGTGAATGTTGCGCAAGCCGTCATGCGTGGCGTGACTCATATTCACGCGGAACACGTCGGCGCCCGCCTCGAACAGGCGCCGCATCGTCTCTTCGTTGTTGGAGGCAGGACCGAGCGTGGCGACGATCTTGACTCGGCGATTTCGCCTCATTGGGATTTCGGCTCGCCCTCTGGATCGGTCAGGCGGACGGTCCAATCGCGCTCTTCGCCGGTATCGACCTCGAAAAAGCCGGTGCGCTTATAGCCGCGCTTCACGCAGTCCTGGGTGTCGCGGATGGTGAAGGACTTGTCGTCGGTACACATATAGAGGCCCCCGCCCCATTCGCCGCCGCGGTCGTAGTCGATGGCGTGAATGTAATAGAACTGGGCGATCAGCACGCCCTTGAGCAAGGTCTCGCAGGCATGGGCGGGAATGTTCCACCAGCCTTCGGTCGCCCAGCCTTCCTGGTCCTTGTAGCCGATGGCGACGCCGACCCGGCTTGCCGTGGTGTTGCAGAGCTTGAGATCGGCGTGCGCGGTGCCGGCGCCCCCGATGACGCCCGCCGAGGCCAGAACGAGCCCCGCGATCAAGCCGCGCCACGAGGTCGGGGTTGCGGAAAGCGCGCGCTTGCCGGCCGTCCGGATCGTCACAGAAGCAAGCATCATGCCGCCAACAGGCCCATTATCGTGGTTACGGAAGGTTAGCATCGAAAGGGTTGCGTTTCTCTGACCGCGGCCACCGATTATAGAGGGTCGGGGCCGCGGCAAAAGACCCGGCCAAAGTCGTGAACAATTGCGACGCAACCTGGGCCGCGATCAAGGTTTTTTCTTGCCGCCGGGGGAGGGGCCGGGCGAGAAAGGAAGGACTGGCCGCGCCTCTTCGGGAGCGAAGTCTGGACACGCATACACAGGACGATGAGGCTTCGCGACCCTACCGCAGCATCGACGGCGACGCGCGCACGGGCCTCCTCATCCTCTGCGACCACGCCGAAAACACCATCCCGCCCGCCTATGACCGGCTCGGCCTCAAGGACCAGGACCTTCATCGCCACATTGCCTATGACCTCGGCGCTGCCGCGGTCGCCGAGCGTCTGGCGGCCATGCTCGGCGCACCGGCCGTTCTGTCACGGTTCTCGCGGCTTCTGATCGACCCCAATCGCGGCCTCGACGACCCCACGCTCGTCATGCAGATCACCGATGGGCTGATCGTGCCGGGCAATGCCGGGCTCGACGCGGAAGCGCTCCAGGCCCGGATCGACCTCTACCACAAGCCCTATCATGAGGCGATCGAGCGCGCCGTGGATGCAGGGATCGCGCGGGGCAAGCCGCCCGTCATCGTCTCGATGCACAGCTTCACCCAAGCTTGGAAGGGCGTCGCCCGTCCTTGGGCGGTCGGGGTTCTGTGGGACAAGGACCCACGGCTCGCCCTGCCGCTGCTCGATGCGTTAGGGGCCATTCCCGGCATCGTGGTCGGCGACAATGTTCCCTATTCGGGGCAGCTGAAGGGCGATACGCTCTACCGGCACGGGACAAGGCGCGGCCTCGCCCATGCCCTCATCGAGCTCCGGCAAGATCTGATCCTCGGTCCCGAGGGGCAGGCGGAGTGGGCCGCGCGATTGGCCGGGGTCTTGCGCCAGGTGCTCGATGCGGCCGGCGGCGCCCTGCATGCGATCGAGCTGCATGGCTCGAACACGGACGGAACCCAAGGCCAGCGCGCCGCGCTCGCCAAGACGGAGCGAACCGCTATGGACGAGAGAACGAAGACCGAGATCGAGGCGGAAGCCTTCCGGCGGCTGGTCGGGCATCTCCGCGAGCGGACCGACGTGCAGAACCTCGACCTGATGGAGCTTGCGGGGTTCTGCCGCAACTGCCTCGCCAATTGGTATCAAGAGGCGGCGGCCGCGAAAGGCCTTTCCCTGAGCAAGGACGAGGCGAGGGAGGCCGTCTATGGCATGGCCTACGATGAGTGGAAGGCGAAATATCAGACCGAGCCGCCCAAGAAGCTGCGGCAGCGCGGATGAGCTTCACTCCCATTGTCATTGCCCGGCAAGACCGGGCAATTCCGTAACCCCGGTGCTCGCCAACCCAGGTTGAGGGTTACTGGATTCTCGCTTTCGCGGGAAAGACAACCGACGCTCTGGATAAGCGGGATAAGCGCCCCCTGCGTCTTGCCGCAGCGTGTCGC
>CAYMJW010000043.1:10811-16243 GCA_964390455.1 uncultured Methyloceanibacter sp.
CGACGCTCTGGATAAGCGGGATAAGCGCCCCCTGCGTCTTGCCGCAGCGTGTCGCCGCCTTAAGCTGCCGGGAGTTCGAATCGAAACCCCGAGGTCCTCGCCGTGCAGCTTCAGACGACATCAGCCAAAGACCAGCTTCGCACCATCGTCGCCCGCATCGAGCGGCTCGAGGAGGAGAAGGCCGCTCTCGCAGCCGATTTGCGCGAGGTCTATGCCGAGGCCAAGGGTAATGGCTTCGACGTCAAGGCGCTCCGGTCGGTCATCCGCTTGCGCAAGCAGGACGCGAACAAGCGGCGCGAGGAAGAGGCGGTGCTCGCCACCTATCTCCACGCGCTCGGCATGGCCGGGACGGACGCGGAAGCAGCCTAGGGGCTCGCTCTCAGCCTATAGCGAGGTTCAGGGACCGCGCGCTTAGCGCGTGCTTTGCGCGAGCCGCGTCGGGGCGGGCCCCTCGACCTCGGCGTAGAGGGCCTTCACCGCCTGGCCCGAGAAGCGCTGCGCTGCCGCCAAACCCTTGTAGCCCGAGTTTGCGCGCAGCTTGAAGCCGGTCGGGTGATCCATGTCTTGGAACAGGTACTCGACGCTTCCCTGTTCAGGGGGCGCAAGCGTGCGGCTGTAGGTGACCGAAGCATCGGTCATGAGCTCGGCAATCTCGAATGGGGCGTAGTTCAACTGATCGGGATGGTCGTCGTCGGCCTCGGGCGCGCCAGCGACCTCGGCGTCCTCGTAAGCGGGGAGGCGCGACGCGGCGGGTGCGGGGGCCGTTTCCTTCTTTGGCGCCGGACGGAAGAGGCTTGGGATCGACATGCCGCCGACGCTTGCATAGGTGAAGAGGCGTCCGGGAGGATTCGGTGCGCGGGAGTCTTCGATGACGTCAGCCGCGCCCGGCGTATAGGACGCGAGAATCGGCTGCGGCATCGCGGTCTCGGCCTCCGCGTCGAGCTCGGCCTCGGCGACCACATCGGCGGCAGGCCTCGCGCCGGCAGCGGAGGCGACCATGGTCTTGGCGCCAAGCCCCTTCGCCATGGCGAGCTTGTAGTCCTTGATCGTGATCGGCTTGCCGTCGGACGGCAGATACTTCGTCTTGCCGTCGGGGAAGAGGGCTGCGAGCTCGAGCCGCGGAATGCGCGGCCACATGCGGACGTTTCCGGTGTCGACATGCACGAAGGGAATGCCTGACGTCGGGTAGTAGCCGACGCCGCCGGCCTCGCGGACGAGCGCGGAGTTGCGCAACGTCTTCACGGCAACATCGGGGAAGTGGATATCGGCGGCCTTGCCCTGGATGTGCTGGCTCTTCTTCGCCTGTCCACCGCCTTTGCGCCGCATCGAGGCGTTGGTCGCGGCGCTGCGGTAAGCGGAGACGAGATGAATCGGTTCGCGCGAGCCGAGCTCTTTATGCAGGGTCCAGACCAGATCGATCAGGGCGGGATCCATCTTGGTCTCTTGATTGGCCCGCCAATCGCGCATGAAGGTATTGATCTCTTTGAGCGCGGCCTCGTCGTATTTGCCGTTGCGCTTGAAGGTGACGGTCAACGTCTCCTTGGTATGGATGTTGTACATGCTGAGGGTGCGCGTTTCGCCGGCCGCGCTAGGCCCGGTCGCCGTAGACCACGTCGCGATCGCAATCAACGTGAGGCTTGCGCCCAACGCGGCGCCGCGTGCGACAGTCCCCCGGATTCGCATCCCCGTCTTAAGCCTTTCCCTCGCCGGCACTCCCGATGCCGGCTCCCGTCAGACGCGGAACCCCCCTTCAGGCTTTCGCGCCTAGCGGGCGGCACTTCCCCGTGCCGACCGTTACTGTAGAGTATTCGCCAAAATGCGGGAAAAACAAGGCGGACGCGTTAAGCGGAAGGGCAATTTCGGCGTACGGTTAACAAGTTTTCCCCAACTTATTCACAGGGTTATAGCCGTAGAGCCGCCGCCATGCGCGCGTCATGACCGTAAAGATCCCCGTAGGTTAAGAGCGATCCGTCAGGATTCACTTTAAGCGTGAAATAGGTGATGTGGACTGGAATCCGCTGCTTCAGCGCGACCTGTTGATCGTGGCCCGTCTCGAGCACGGAGAACGTCCGGCCCTCGCTCCAGCCCTGGTCGCGCTTCATGATGATCGCCGCGAGCGCCTCGGGATTCTGCACGCGCATGCAGCCATGGCTCTCCGCGCGGACCGGGTTGGCGAACAGGTACTTTTGCTGGGTGTCGTGCATGTAAACGTCGTGTTTGTTGGGGAACACGAACTTCACTTTGCCAAGCACGTTCCCGGGTCCGGGCGGCTGATAGAGCTCGAGATTGCGGATATCGACCCGGTCCCAGTCGATCGAATCGGGATCGATGTCGCGGCCGGCGTAGCGGATGCCGAGCCCGTGGCGCCGCAACACCGAAGTGTTCCACCGCCCGCTGCGGAAGAACCAGGACGCCTCCTGGCGGAGATACGGCCTGATCTCATCCACCTTGATCGAAGTCGGCACGTGCCAATAGGGGCCGAACACCACCGTCTGCATCTCGTCGGAGAAGACCGGCGTCGGCGTGCGGGGTTTGCCCACCACGACGCGGGTCGAATAGACGGGGCCGTCGTCGCCGACGACACGCAGCATGAACTCCGGCACGTTCACCGTCGCGTAGAACGCGCCGAGATCGCGCGGTAGCCAGCGCCAGCGTTCCATGTTGACGAGGATCGTCTTTAGTCGCGCGGGGTTGCCGGATGTGTGCGACGGCTTGCCACCATTGAGCAGCTGCCGTGTCCCTTGTCCGACGGCGCCATCGGGAAAGGCGCCGTGGGCGCGCTGGAAGCGGCGGACGGCCTCTGCGACCTGCGCGTCGAATTTCGTGACCGTGACCCACGTTCCATCAGCGCTCTCCGGCATGTCGAGCCGCCTCCGGAGCAGCGCAACCTGCTCATGCTCGACGCCGAGCTTGAGCACGGGGCCGTCGGGGATCACGACGGCGGGCGCGGCCGTCTCGGTGCTTCCGCCGCGCATCTCGAGCAGCTTTTGCCGGAGCGCCTCGAATTGCGGATGGTCGGGCTGGAAGCTTCTGAGATAGGCGGCGGGGTCGGCACGAAACGCAATCGACTCGATCACCTCGGACGGATTCGGCAGCGCGAGCGAGGGATCGAGATGTCGCGAAAGGCGTTGCGGTTCGATTCGCCCACCGCGCGCGTCGCGCGCATAGCCGAGCACGGCATAGCTGATCTTGATCTCGGCATCGGCGAGCCATGCCGCGGCATCGCTGCTTGCGGCGTCGAAACTGTCGGGCGCGGGCAGCGGGTAGTCGGTCGCGCGCAAGCCATAGTCGTCAGCCTTTTCGATTTCGGCGATCACCGCCTTGCCGCGATCGGTCACGCCGCTCTCGTCGACCCAAAGCGGGCGCTGCTCCGGGGCCGCATAGAACTCGACAAGCGCGCCCTGTTCGCCCTTCTTCGTCTCGGTCGTTGTCGTGAACTTTGCCGCGAGCCGCTGCTGTATCGCGATGCGGATCTCCTCCGTGCGGCTCATCAGGCCCTGGGCCATACCGGGTTCTGCGGCCAACGCCGGCGCATTCGCGACGGCGAGGACCAGGGTCAGCGCGGCAGAATAGATGAATTGCATCCTGTGCTCCCTCGGACTTGACCGGCTCCCCTTCCGGCCCGCCTTGCCTCAACGTCCAAAATTCCCGCGCGACGAACGCACAGCGCAGCGACGCCGCCGTCAGTGGACGCGCGCCTCGATCCCGATCTCGCGCATCTTGCGGTAGAGCGTCGACCGGCCGATGCCGAGCCGCCGCGCGATCTCGGTCATCCGGCCGCGATAGCGGCCGATGGCGAGCCGGATCATGTCGGCTTCGACGGCTTCGAGCGGGCGGATGTCGCCGGTATCGCTGAGCGCGGGGATGCCGATCGCATCCTTGCCGCCAGGTTGCGGTACGCTGATCGTGACCGGGGTCTTTTCGCCGAGCATGACCGGCCCTTCGATGCGGGGGCGCCGATCGATCGGCGCGGGCGCGGGCGGGACCACGACGGCATAACCCTCGACATGGGCCGCGATCTGCGGAAATTCGTTGACGCCGAGCGTGGACGAATCGGCAAGCACCACCGCGCGGTACACGGCATTCTCGAGCTGGCGGATATTTCCGGGCCAGGTGTAGCGCTCGAGCATGGCGGCAGCGTCGGCATCGAGGCGATCGATGCGCTTGCCCTCCTCGGCGGCGAACCGCGCGATAAAGTGGCGCACGAGTTCGGGGACGTCCTCAAGCCGCATGCGGAGAGGCGGCACCCAAATCGGGAAGACGTTGAGCCGGTAGTAAAGGTCCTCGCGGAAGCGGCCACCGGTGACGAGATCGATCAGGTTCTGATGGGTCGCGGCCATCACCCTGACATCGGCCTTGACCTTGGCGTCGTTCTCGCCTTGCAGCGCGCTCAGCAACTTTGCCTGCACATCGAGCGGCAGTTCACCGATCTCATCGAGGAAGAGCGTGCCGTGATCGGCTTCGGCGAACTTGCTGCCGCCCGTTTCAGCGCCGAACAGGACGCTGTCGATGAAGCGCTCGGGGATCGCACCGCAATTTACGACGATGAATGGGCCCGATTTGCGGGCACTCTCGCCGTGGATGGCGCGGGCGATCAGCTCCTTGCCGGCGCCCGGTTCGCCTTCGATGAGGACGGGCAGGGTGGAGCCGGCGGCGCGCTTGCCGAGGTCGAGCACCCGCGTCATCGTTTCGCTGCCCGCGATCAGATCGGCGAAGCTGAGCGCGCCCGTGGCCGAGGCCTTGATGCGGACGAGTTCGTCGGCCAGAGCCTCGATCTTGAGCGCGTTTGTGATCGAGACTTCAAGCCGCTCGCGGCTCACCGGCTTGAGCACAAAATCGGCGGCGCCGGCCCGCATCGCGGCGATCGCGGCGTCGATGCCGCCGTGGTCCGCCTGCACGATGGTGGGAGGCTTGCGCGGCAATGCGCGCATGGCCGCAAGGACCGCAAGCCCGTCGATGTCTGGCAGGAAGAGGTCGAGGAGGACGAGTGAGATATCGCCGGCGCTGTCGGCCGCAAGAGCGGCAAGCGCGCGTTCGCCGCTATCTGTGCTTGCGACGTGATATCCTAACTGCTTGACGGCTTGTTCGAGGATATGACGCTGGGAGGGGTCGTGTTCGACGACCAGAACGCGTTTGGGCATGATGCAACTCACTCGACGCTACGGACCGAACTCGGGAGGTGCTCCCGCCGGTGCGAATGCCCCGGGGCGAAACGTCTCCTTTGTGCCAAATTTGAGCAGTGGAAGGTAAACATCCCCTTTATCTTGGTCCGATTTTGGTGAGGCTGCGGGATTGGGGCTCCACGAAAAGGCCGAAGATGGATGATCTTTGGTCCTTGCCGCAGCGCGCTATCGTTCCCACACTAGACAGCAACCGAAGTCACGAGGTCCACGCCGCCGATGCCGTCCAAAATTCGTAGCTGGTCCGAGCGC
>CAYMJW010000043.1:16343-18088 GCA_964390455.1 uncultured Methyloceanibacter sp.
GCCGGCGCCATGCAGGATCGCTATGCCGGCAAGCTCGCCAAGCTCCTCGATGGCAACAAGGGCGGTGCCGCGCTTGCCGAGGCCGTGCGCACGTTCGAGGCCCTCAACGACACGTTGGGCCGGATCGTGTCCTATGCCAGCCTGCGTTACGCGGCCGATACGTCGGATCCCGCGCGGCAGAAATTCTTCGGCGACATCCAGGAGAAGATCACCGCCATCTCCTCCAAGCTCCTTTTCTTTCCGCTCGAGCTGAACCGGCTCGACGACGCCAAGCTCGAGACGGCGATGGCGAAAACCGAACTCGGCCATTACCGGCCCTGGCTCGAGGATTTGCGCAAAGAGAAGCCGTACCAGCTCGAAGACAAGCTCGAGCAGCTGTTCCACGAGAAGGCGGTGACGGCGCGCGGCGCCTGGGACCGCCTGTTCAACGAGACGATGACCTCGCTCAGATTCGATGTCGCCGGCGAGAAGCTCAGCCTCGAGCCGACGCTCAATCGCTTGCTCGATCCCGACGAGGCCAAACGCCGCGACGCCTCGCAAGCCTTGGCGAAAATCTTCAAGGAGAATTTGCGGCTGTTCACCCTCATCACCAATACGCTCGCCAAGGACAAGGAGATTTCGGACCGCTGGCGCGGCTTCGCCGACGTCGCCGATTCGCGCAACCTCGCCAACCGGGTCGAGAAGGAGGTGGTCGATGCGCTGGTCGCCGCCGTGCGCGAGGCCTATCCCCGCATTTCGCATCGCTACTACGCGATGAAAGCCAGATGGCTCGGCAAGAAGACGCTCGCGCATTGGGACCGGAACGCGCCGCTGCCCGAGGAGCCGAAGCAGGTCATCGCCTGGGCCGACGCGCAAAAGACCGTGCTCAACGCCTACGGCAATTTCTCGCCGCGTATGGCCGATATCGCCGGCGAATTCTTCGCCAAGGGCTGGATCGACGCGCCGGTGCGCGAAGGCAAATCGCCCGGCGCCTTCTCGCATCCGACCGTGCCGAGCGCGCACCCCTATATCCTGCTCAACTATCAGGGCAAGCCGCGCGACGTGATGACGCTCGCGCACGAGCTCGGCCACGGCGTGCACCAGGTCTTGGCCAATGTGCAGGGGCCGCTGATGGCGCCGACGCCGCTCACCCTTGCCGAGACGGCGAGCGTGTTCGGCGAGATGCTCACCTTCCGCGCGTTGCTGAGGCAGGCGCCAAGTCCGCGCGAGCGCAAGGCGCTGCTCGCGGCCAAGGTCGAGGACATGATCAACACAGTCGTGCGCCAGATCGCGTTCTACAATTTCGAGCGCAAGGTGCACATCGAGCGGCGCGACGGCGAGCTCACGAGCGACCGGCTCGGTGAAATCTGGATCGAGGTGCAGCGTGAGAGCCTAGGTCCGGCGATCGAGCTCAAGCCGGGCTACGAGAATTTCTGGTGCTACATCCCGCATTTCATCCACGCGCCGTTCTATGTTTACGCCTATGCCTTCGGCGATTGCCTGGTGAACTCGCTCTATGCGGTCTACGAGAAAGCCGACAAGGGCTTCGCCGAGCGCTATCTCGACATGCTCGCGGCGGGCGGCACCAAGCATCACAAGGAGCTGCTCGCGCCGTTCGGCCTCGATGCGTCGGACCCGAATTTCTGGTCGATGGGGCTCAAGGTGATCGAGGGCCTGATCGACGAGCTCGAAGCCCTCGACCGCGCCCAGGCCTAGCGCCAGGACCCCTCTCCCTCGCGGGAAATCTACCCTCCCATTGATGGGGA
>CAYMJW010000044.1:0-3407 GCA_964390455.1 uncultured Methyloceanibacter sp.
CGCGAGTTTCCGAGCGAAGGCGGTCGCGCCTGACGGTGCTCGGATCGCTCGTTGGGTTGTGCGCGGCGGGCGCGGCCCCCTGGGGCAGATCGCGCGGCCATACCCCAACTTGGCCCATCTGTGATGGCAACGGCAGAGGCGCGTCGGTAACGGTTCGGCGTTGCCTTTTTGTGCTGGCCGCTTCCTCGCTCCCAAATGTGGATGGGGCGATTTGGGCGCTGTCGCGCCGCATTTGGTGTGCTAGGAGACGGCAGCGGATTCCTCGCGTTTCGGTCTAACCCCGTTTAAAGCTGGTGGACCCCTAAGCCACCGCAAGCCTTTGATCTATGGACACAATTAATCCAAGTGCCGACCTGATGCCGGAGGCGTCGCATCGGGACATGGCGAACGTCATCAGGGCGCTCGCCATGGACGCGGTGCAGAAGGCCGATTCCGGCCATCCCGGCATGCCGATGGGCATGGCCGACGTGGCGACCGTCCTGTTCACGCGCTTCCTGAAATTCGACGCCGCGCACCCCGATTGGCCCGACCGCGACCGCTTCGTGCTCTCGGCCGGCCACGGCTCGATGCTGCTCTACGCACTGCTCTATCTCACCGGTTATCCGAAGATGGAGCTGGAGGAGCTCAGGAACTTCCGCCAGCTTCACTCGCGCACCGCAGGGCACCCCGAATATGGCCATGCGCCGGGCATCGAGACCACGACCGGGCCTCTCGGCCAGGGGCTCGGCAACGCCGTCGGCATGGCGCTCGCCGAGCGGCTGCTCAACAACCGCTACGGCGATGCGATCGTCGATCATTACACCTACTGCGTGGCGGGCGACGGCTGCCTCATGGAAGGCATCAGCCATGAGGCGATCTCGCTCGCCGGCCACCTCAAGCTTGGGCGGCTCATCGTCCTCTTCGACGACAACCACATCTCCATCGACGGTCCCACCAGCCTTTCCGTCTCCGACGATCAGATCGAGCGCTTCAAGGCCTCGCACTGGCACACAGCCCGCGTCGATGGCCATGACCCCGAGGCCATCGCGCTTGCCATCGAGAATGCGAAGCAGGTCACGGACCGGCCCTCTCTGATCGCCTGCCGCACGGTCATCGGCTACGGCGCACCGACCAAGGCCGGCACCGCCGCGACCCACGGCGCTCCCCTCGGCGAGGATGAGGTCAAGGGCGCGCGCGAGAAGCTCGGCTGGCGCCATGAGCCTTTCGAGGTGCCGAAACACATCCTCGCGAGCTGGCGCGCTTACGGCTCGCGCCATCGCGCCGCCTATGACACCTGGAGCGCCGCAGCGAAGCAGCTCGATGCCTCGGCCCGCGCCGCACTGACCGACCCGATCGACGCGAAGGTCAAAGCGGCGATCGAAGCCGCGGTTGCTGCGCTCAAGTCCGACTTCGCCAAGGAAGGCGCCAAGCTCGCGACACGGCAATCCTCGCAGAAGGTGCTTGAGAAGCTTCTGCCCGTGATCCCCGGCCTGATCGGCGGCTCGGCCGATCTCACCGGATCGAACGGCACGCTCACCAAGCTCCACACCGTGGTCAAGGCGGGCGACTTCGCGGGCAACTACATCCATTACGGCGTACGCGAGCATGAAATGGCCGCGGCGATGAACGGCATGGCGCTGCATGGTGGCATCGTGCCTTATGGCGGCACGTTCCTCGTCTTCACCGATTATTGCCGCCCCTCGATCCGCCTCTCTGCGCTGATGCAGCTTCGCGTCATCTATGTGATGACCCACGATTCGATCGGGCTCGGCGAAGATGGCCCCACGCATCAGCCGGTCGAGCATCTGGCGGCGCTTCGCGCCATTCCCAATCTCTATGTGATGCGCCCCGCGGACTCGGTCGAATGCGCCGAATGCTGGGAGGTCGCGCTTCTCGCCAAGGCCACGCCTTCGATCCTGGCGCTCACCCGCCAGGGCCTTCCACTCCTGCGGACTGGCGCGGGCGGCGAAAATCTCTCGGCCAAGGGCGCCTACGTGCTGATCGAGCCTAAGGGCGCGCGCGACGTGACGCTGATGGGTACGGGCTCCGAGCTCGCCCTGGCCGTCGAGGCGGCGAAGGCGCTCGAAGGGGAGGGGATTCGGGCCGCCGTGGTGTCGATGCCGTGCTGGGAGTTGTTCGAGGCAGAGAGCCGCGACTATCAGAAGTCCGTGCTGGGCTCCGGCCCCCGCGTCGCCGTGGAGGCAGCAAGCCCGTTCGGCTGGTCGAATTGGCTCGGACCGAAAGACGCCTTCATCGGCATGCGCGGATTCGGTGCCTCGGCGCCGGCGCAGCACCTATATAAGCATTTCGGAATTACCGCCGAGGCGGTTGCCGCGGCGGCTCGTGAGCTGGTCGGGAAGAGGTAGAGTAGAGAATGTCAAACAAGCGCGTCGCCATTAACGGATTTGGCCGGATCGGCAGGCTGACTTTCAGGGCCTATCTTGAGTCCGGCCGCAACGATCTCGATTTCGTCGCCATCAACGATCTCGGCTCGGCCGAGATGAACGCCCATCTGCTTCAGTTCGACAGCGTGCATGGGCGATTTCCCGGCAAGATCGATGTCGCCGACGGGCACCTCAAGACCAATGGCCAGGACGTTGCGGTCCTTTCGGTGGCCACGCCCGAGAAGCTTCCCTGGCGCGACCTCGGCGTCGATATCGTCATGGAGTGCACCGGCCGCTTCACCGAGCGCGAGCAGGCCGCGAAGCACCTCACGGCCGGCGCGCGGCGCGTGCTCGTCTCGGCGCCATGCACGGGCGCGGACCTGACCGTCGTGTTCGGGGTCAATCATGAGCAGCTGACGCAGGAGCATCACGTCGTCTCCAACGCCTCCTGCACCACCAATTGCCTCGCCCCCGTGGCCAAAGTGCTGAACCAGGCCATCGGCATCAAGCACGGCTACATGACGACGGTGCACGCCTATACCGGCGACCAGCGGGTGGTGGATACGCTGCACAGCGACCCCTACCGCGCCCGCGCCAGCGCCGTGAACTTGATCCCGAGCTCGACCGGGGCGGCGAAGGCCGTCGGCCTCGTTCTACCGGAGCTCAAGGGCAAGCTCGACGGCGCCTCGATCCGGGTGCCGGTGCCGAATGTGAGCCTCGTCGATCTGACGTTCCAGTCGGCGCGACCGACGACCGCCGAGGAGATCAATCAGGCGATCATCAAGGCCGCCAACGGCCCGCTCAAGGGCGTGCTCGGCGTGAACACGAAGCCCCTCGTGTCCAGCGATTTCAACCACGATCCCTTGAGCTCGATCTTCGATCTCACCGGCACGCACGTGGTCGACGGCACCTTCTGCCGGATCGTCGCCTGGTACGACAACGAATGGGGCTTCTCCAACCGCATGAGCGACACGGCGGCCGCCATGGGGCGGCTGATATGAACGATGCGAAGCCGGCCGCCGGGAAACCGGGGGCCGGCACGCG
>CAYMJW010000044.1:3507-18029 GCA_964390455.1 uncultured Methyloceanibacter sp.
CGGCTGATATGAACGATGCGAAGCCGGCCGCCGGGAAACCGGGGGCCGGCACGCGTCTCGACCTCTCCCGCGTCAAGACCATCGAAGGGGTCGATGTGCGGGGGAAACGCGTCCTCGTCCGCGTCGATTTCAACGTGCCGATCGAGAACGGCGTCGTCGCCGATGCGACGCGGCTCGAGCGTGTCCTTCCGACCATCGCAAAACTCGCGCAAGCCGGCGCGAGAGTCATCGTGTTGTCGCATCTCGGCCGCCCGAAGGACGGGCCGACTTCAGATACCTCGTTGCGGCCCGTTGCGCTGAAGATGCGCGAACTGATGCCGGGCACCAAGGTCCACTTCATCGGCGACTGCGTCGGCGAAGAGCCGCGGCGGGGGCTTTCGGCGCTCAAGCCCGGCGAGATCGCCGTGCTCGAGAACCTGCGCTTCTATCCGGGCGAGGAGAAGAACGACCCGCACTTCGCCAAGCGGCTTGCGGAGCATGGCGACATCTATGTCAACGATGCCTTTTCCACCGCTCACCGGGCGCATGCCTCGGTCGATGCCATCGCCGATCTTCTTCCCTCACATGCCGGTCTCTCGATGATGGCCGAGGTCGCGGCGCTCGGCCGCGCGCTCGAAAATCCGGAGCGGCCGGTCATGGGCATTGTCGGCGGCGCCAAGGTCTCGACCAAGATCGAAGTCTTGACCCATCTCGTGTCGCGCATGGACGTTCTGGTCGTCGGCGGGGGCATGGCCAACACCTTCCTGCTCGCGAAGGGCCTGAAGATCGGCTCCTCGCTCAGCGAGCCCGATTTCGTGCCGACGGCGAAGGACATCGTGGCGCGCGCCGCGCAGGCCGGCTGCGACATCGTCTTGCCGTCTGACGTGGTGATTGCAAAGGCGTTGAAAGAGGGCGTTGAGTGGCGGGTTTGCCCCGTTACCGAGGTGCCCGATGGCGCGCTGATCCTCGATTTCGGCCCCGAGAGCATCGCCGCGCTCAAGCAACGCCTGAAAACCGTCCGCACCGTGTTGTGGAACGGGCCGCTCGGCGCCTTCGAGACGGCGCCCTTTGGCGAGGGCACCTTTGCGCTTGCCCGCGAGGTGGCGAGCCTCACCAAGGAAGGCAAGCTCGTGAGCGTGGCCGGCGGCGGCGATACGGTCAGGGCGCTGAAAGAAGCGGGCGCAAAATCGGGCTTTACCTATGTCTCGACCGCCGGCGGCGCGTTCCTGGAATGGCTCGGAGGCCATGAATTGCCAGGCGTCGCGGCCCTCGCCAGGAGCGGGACCCGGTAGCGCGGCCTAGTCCCTACATTCCCGTCATTCCGGCGCAAGCCGGAATCCAGGGGCCGCTAGCTCAGAGCCTATTGCTCCTGGACCCCGGCTTTCGCCGGGGTGACGGAGAAGTCGCGGCAATGACAAAGGAAAGCGATTCCCGCGGATGCGGGAATCGAGTAACCATCGTGAGCAAATGACTGGCTAAGTTTACGGGATTGCCGGTTGCGCCCGGCAATGACATTGACGGACAGGCTCTAAGCCATGAGCGTGACCAGGAGACAAGGGCAAGGACCCGTGGCCAGGGATATCATCATCGCGCCGTCGATCCTCTCGGCCGACTTCGCCAAGCTCGGCGAAGAGGTGAGCGCGGTCGATCGCGCCGGCTGCGACTGGATCCACGTCGATGTCATGGACGGGCACTTCGTGCCGAACATCACCATCGGACCCGACGTGGTGAAGGCGCTGCGCCCGCATTCGCAGAAGCTCTTCGACGTGCATCTGATGATCGCGCCCTGCGACCCCTTCATCGAGGCATTCGCCAAGGCGGGCTCCGATCTCATCACCGTTCATGCGGAAGCTGGCCCGCATCTCGACCGCTCGCTTCAGCTCATCAGGAGCCTCGGCAAGAAAGCCGGCGTCAGCATCACGCCATCGACGCATGAGAGCACAATCGAATACGTGCTCGACAAGATCGACCTCGTGCTGGTGATGACCGTCAATCCCGGCTTCGGCGGCCAGGCCTTCATTCCGAGCCAGCTCGACAAGATCGCTGCGCTCCGCAAGATGATCGGCGCCCGGCCCATCCACCTCGAAGTCGATGGCGGCATCAACGCCGAGACGGCCGCCCAGGTCGTCGCGGCGGGGGCGAACGTGATCGTCGCGGGCTCGGCCGTGTTCAAGGGCGGCGCCTATGCCGAGAATATCGCCGCCATCAGGGCCGCCGCCGTCCGCGCCCGCGCCGCCGCCGCGTAACGTCACCCAATGAAGCTTCACTACTATCCGGAAACCGACAGCCTCTATATCGAGCTGAAGAATGTCCCGGGCACCGAAGCCCGGGAGATCGTGGAGGGCCTCGTCGTTGACTTCGATGCCAAGGGCGAAGTTGTCGGCCTCGATATCGACCACGCCTCCAAGAAACTCGATTTGTCGGTCGTTGAGACGGTTTCGCTCCCCCCCGCGAGCGCAGCGGAGTAGGCGGCCGCCGCGTGAGGCCACGAGCCGCATTTTGCCCCTAACATGAACGTGACTTGTCATTAGGCCGTCGGGGCGGACAATTCGGTCTCTGAGGGTTTGCCGGTCGCTGGAGTTGGGGAAAGAGGTTCGCTTTGGACGTTACCTATGTCGGAGCACTGATTGCCGGGGTGTTGAGCTTTCTCTCGCCCTGCGTGCTGCCGCTCGTCCCACCTTACCTCTGCTTCCTCGGCGGCACGACTTTCGACCAGCTGACCGGCGAGGACGAGACGCCGTCGCACGTGTACACCACGGTCGTGTTGTCGTCGGTCGCCTTCGTGCTCGGCTTCACCACCGTGTTCGTGATGCTCGGCGCGACGGCCAGCGCCGTTGGCCAACTCATCGTGGCCAACCTGCCGCTGCTGAGCAAGATCGCTGGCGTCATCATCATCATCGCCGGCTTGCACTTTCTTGGGGTCATTCACATCCCCATCCTGCATCGCGAGGCGCGCTATCACGCCGATGCGCGGCCCGCCGGGCTCTTCGGCGCCTATGTCATCGGGCTTGCCTTCGCCTTCGGCTGGACGCCCTGCATCGGGCCCGTGCTCGGCGCGATCCTTGCCGTCGCCGCCGGCGAAGATTCGGTCCGCCAGGGGGTGAGCCTGCTGCTTGTCTATTCGCTCGGCCTCGGCATTCCCTTCATCCTCGCCGCGGTCGCCATCAAGCCGTTCCTGAAGGCGATGGGACGGTTCCGCCGCCATCTGGCAACGGTCGAGAAGGTGCTCGGCGGCTTCCTTGTTCTCACCGGGATCCTGTTCCTCACCAACTCGATGACGCTGATTTCGATCTGGATCCTCGAAATGTTTCCGGGCCTTGCGTCCATCGGCTGAACGGGAGCGCTCGCCTTTTGCGCGGCGCGCCGATAAGACAGGGCCATGACCGCGATCGCTCTCACCATCGCCGGCTCCGATTCCTCGGGCGGCGCCGGCATCCAGGCCGACCTCAAGACCTTCTCGGCGCTGGGGGTTTACGGCGCGAGCGCGATCACCGCGCTCACGGCGCAGAACACGCAGGGCGTCGACGCCGTGCATGCCGTGCCGGCGGATTTCATCATCGAGCAGATCGAGGTGGTGGCGCGCGATCTCGATGTCGGCGCCGTCAAGATCGGCATGCTCGCCACAAGCGCGATCATCGCGGCGGTCGCCGAGGGGCTAAACGCGTTGCCAGGCATACCCGTCGTGCTCGATCCGGTGATGGTCGCGGCCTCGGGCGATCCCCTTCTCGATGAGGACGCCGTGGAGACGCTGCGCACCGTGCTCGTCCCCCGCGCGAACCTCATCACGCCGAATCTCCCCGAAGCTGCCAAGCTTCTCGGCGGCCACCAGGCGCGCGACGAGACGGACATGTCGGTTCAGGCCGAGGCGCTTAAGCGGCTCGGGGCGAGGGCCGTGCTCATCAAAGGGGGTCATGGCGAAGGGGACAAGGCCGTCGATATCCTCGTCGATGTGGAAGGCATGCTGCGCCTCGAAGCACCGCGTGTCACGACACGCAACACCCACGGCACCGGCTGCACCTTGTCGTCGGCGATTGCGGCCGAGCTCGCCAAGGGCGCATCGCTCCGTGAGGCGGTCGTCGCGGCCAAGGCCTATGTCACGGCAGCGATTGGAGCCGCCGATTCACTTCGCATCGGCAAGGGCAGGGGGCCCGTGCACCATTTCCACGCCCTCTGGCCGCGCCCGGCGAGGAGGTGAGGCTCACCCCTCAGCCACGATCTTGAATTGCTGCTCGCCGAGGCCCGAGATCGTCGCCCGGATCTCATCGCCCGGTTTCAGGAACACGCGCGGGTTCCGCGCCATGCCGACGCCGGGCGGCGTGCCCGTGGTGATGACGTCGCCGGGCAGAAGCGTCATGTACTTGCTGATATAGCTCACGAGCGCGGCGACGCTGAAGATCATGGTCGCGGTCGATCCGGTCTGCATCCGCGCACCGTTGAGATCGAGCGTAAGATTGAGCTTCTGCGGGTCGGGAATTTCGTCGGTCGTCACGAGCCAAGGTCCGAGCGGTCCGAAGGTGTCGTGGCTCTTGGCCTTGATCCACTCGCCGGGGCCGCCCTTTTGCAGACTGCGCTCGGAAATGTCGTTGCAGATCGCGTAGCCGGCGACATGGTCGAGGGCCTCCGCCTCTGACACGTTCTTGGCGCGGGTGCCAATGATGACGGCGAGCTCGACCTCGTAATCCATGCGCTCGAAGCCGCGCGGCGCAAGCACCGGATCGTTGGGGCCCGACACGCTCGAGCTTGCCTTGGCGAAGACGATCGGGACTTCGGGGATCGGCATGCCGGTCTCCTCGGCATGGTCGCGGTAGTTCAGCCCGATGCCGAGAAATTTCGGCACGATACCGACAGGAGGTCCGATGCGCGGCGTGCCCGCGACAAGAGGCAACGCCGCGAGATCGAGCGCCTTGATCCGATCGAGGCTGTCGCGACCAAGCGCGTCCCCGGCAAGGTCCCCGAGCACGCCGGAGAGGTCGCGGATCGCGCCGTCCGCAGCAAGAATCCCCGGCTTTTCCTTCCCAACCGGGCCATAGCGAACAAGCTTCATGCGATCGTCTCCCTCGTTTTTTGCATGATGCACGGGCGCCTGCGAGGCGGCAACGGCCGCCATCGCCTTGCGTCATCCGCGTGCAGACGAATCACGCGCGCCAGTCCCGCGGAGACTGATTGAGGCCCGTTGCCCAACTGCAACAAAGCCCGGGAAAGTTCGGTCAAAAAACGCCGATCTGAGTCGCCAGGAGCACGTCCTCGCACGCGAAATCCTGCCGCGTCGTCGTTCGCAATGGTCTTGTAAGTATCTGAGTTACAATCATAAATTCGGATGCTTGGCATTTGTGCAACAGGGCACTCGCGTTTTGCTGCACGCGCCTTGCCGCAAGGTTGAAGCACGCCGCCCCGCTGAGTAGCCTTTCGTTACAAATCGGGACAGGGGGACGGGGCTGGGGGGCCTAGTAACCACTGACCAAGCCGAGAGGGACCTGACACAACTCCGACAACGAAGGCTCAGGAATACGATGGGGGGGCGAGCCGAAGCCCGCTATTAAGGCCATGCCTTTGGCGCTCGGCTCGTTTCGCAGGGAAGACCGGCCCGGCGCTGTCCGGGCCGGTTCTTTTTTGCCAAATGCAAACCCTCATCCTGAGGCGCCGCCGCAGGCGGCGTCTCGAAGGATGTCATTCCTATCGCCATGCTTCCCGATCGTAGTGCTTTGAGATGTGCTCCATCGGAGCGCTCCTCAGCATGAGGCGGGTGGTTAGCCGATGTCACAAGCCTGAAACAAACGCGCCGTAAGTCCGCGTCCATCGTGATGATGGCGGGGAACGAACACGATTTGCAGCATGAGCCGGGGACAAAGCGCTACCGCGCCCTTTTCGTCTCGGACTTGCATCTGGGCACCAAGGCTTGCCAGGCCGAGGCCTTCATCGACTTCTTGCGCTGCCACGACGCCTCCCGCATCTATCTGATCGGCGACATCGTCGACTTCTGGCGCATCAGGCGCGGCATCTACTGGCCGCAATCCCACAACGACGTCCTGCAAAAGCTGCTGCGCAAGGCGCGCAAAGGGACGGACCTCGTCTACATTCCCGGTAATCACGACGAGGCGATGCGCGACTATTGCGGCATGACGTTCGGCGGCATCGCCATCGAACGCAACGCCATCCATGTGGCGGCCGACGGGCGCCGATACCTCCTCATCCACGGCGACGAGTTCGACGTCGTCGTGCGCTACGCCAAATGGCTCGCGCTGTTCGGCGATTGGAGTTACGCCGCAGCACTTTGGGCCAACATCCACTTCAACGCCATCCGCCGCCTTCTCGGCATGCCCTACTGGTCGCTCTCGGCCTATCTCAAGCAAAGGGTGAAGCGCGCGGTGAACTATATCGGCGAGTTCGAAGCGGCGCTGGCGCAGGAGGCGCGCCGGAACGGGGCGCAAGGTGTGATTTGCGGCCACATTCACCACGCGGCGATGCGCTCCGTTGGCGACATCGTCTATCTGAACACCGGCGATTGGGTCGAGAGCCGCACCGCCGTTGCCGAGACCGAAGACGGGGTGTTCGAAATCATCCATTGGTCGCAATACGGCGACAGGCCGGTACTCGAACCTCTGGCCGAGGAGCTCGAGGCCGCCGCATGATGCGGGTGCTCATCGCGACCGATGCCTGGCACCCGCAAGTGAACGGTGTGGTGAGAACCTATGAGCGGCTGGCGTCTGAGGCGCCCGCGCTCGGCTTCGAGCTCAGCTTTCTTGCGCCCCCGCATTTCCGCTCGCTTCCGTGCCCGACCTATCCCGAGATCAGGCTCGCGCTCGCCGGTCCGCGAGCGATCGCCCGCCATGTCGCGGCGGCGCGTCCCGACTTTATCCATATCGCCACCGAGGGACCCATCGGCTTGATGATGCGCCGCCATTGCCGCAAGACCAAGTGGCCGTTCACCACGAGCTATCACACCCGCTTTCCCGAGTATGTCGCCGCCCGTTTCCCCGTGCCGGAGAGCTGGTGCTACGCCTTGCAACGTCGGTTCCATAACGGCGCGGCCGGGACCTTCGTCGCCACGCCTTCGCTCGCGGCCGACCTTGAGGCCCGCGGCTTCACGCGGCTGATGCCGTGGTCGCGCGGCGTCGACACCGAATTGTTCAAGCCGAGGAACGTCAGGCGGTTTGGGTGCTCGCCCGTCTTCTTCCTCTATGTCGGCCGCGTCGCGGTGGAGAAGAACGTGAGCGCGTTTCTCGCTCTCGACCTGCCCGGCCGCAAGGTGGTGGTGGGCGACGGACCGCAAGCCGAAGACCTCAAGCGTGCCTATCCGGATGCGCTGTTCACCGGGCCTCTTGCCGGCGAGGCGCTTGCGGAAGCCTACGCCTCGGCGGACGTGTTCGTGTTTCCAAGCATGACCGACACGTTCGGCCTCGTGCTGCTCGAAGCGCTCGCCGCGGGCCTGCCCGTCGCGGCCTATCCCACGACCGGTCCTCTTGACGTCATCACCGATCCGCGCGCAGGCGTGCTCGGCTCCGACCTGAAAGAGGCGGCGTTGAAGGCGCTTACGCTCGACCGAGCGGCCGCGCGGGCGCATGCGCTTGGCTTCAGTTGGGAGAACTCGGCGCGGCAGTTCTTCGCCAATGTGCTCACCGCGCATCATTTGGGTCTGCCGGCGCGGCTGAAGCGCCGCGAACGTCGGCGGCAAAAGAAAACGGCCCGGTTGGGGGGAACCAGGCCGTTTACACTCATGCGTCAGTTTGGGGGACGCTTGTGGGGGAACTCGCGTCTTCCTAGAGATGGTTTTCACCTCCGCCGGTTTCAAGGGGAGAGTTAAGAATTTTCCAAGAATCCTATAATAGATTGATATCTAATAAGAAATACTGATATCCGGAGTGGGCGTGGGGCAGCCCCGCGGGCTTGCGCCAATGGGCTTGTGCAAGGCCGGCAGCGTTACGGCATAAGGGTCCCTGTACGGGGACTGACGCGCTCGCGATTCGGGTCTTGCCCGAGCGCGCAAGCCCACAAGCACGGGGACTCTTCGCGCGCCATGGGACAGATGCCGCCGGCCGTGTCCGGCCACCCCTTCGCTTGGCGTCTCGGCTTCCTTTACGCCGCGCTCTTCTTCGTCGTCGGCTGCTATCTCCCCTTCATGCCGGTCTGGCTCGATTGGCGAGGCCTCGACGCGGGCGAGATCGCGGTGCTGCTCGCCGCGCCCCTCTTCACCCGCATCTTCTTCACGCCCCTGATCGGCTTCGCCGCCGATCTTGCCGGAAGCCGGCGCAACATTGTCGTCGCGCTCGCGTGGGGGTCGCTCCTGTCGTTCTTTCTGCTGTGGGCCGCTGACGGGTTCTGGCAGATGCTCCTCGCCAGCATCGTTCTCGCCATCAACTGGACGACGATCACGCCCCTGATCGAGACCGTGGCGACCAGCGGAATCCGAAACGGCACGCTCGACTATGGAAGGGTGCGGCTGTGGGGCTCGCTCAGCTTCATCGCCGCGAGCCTCTTTTCCGGTGTCGTCATCGGCAAGATCGGGCCTGAGGTGATCCTGCCGATCCTCGTCGCAGGCACGGCACTCCTCGTTGTCGGCGCGCATCTTTTGCCGCGCGAGCTTTTGAATCGGGGACGCACTGCCCCAAAGCTTCGCGGTCTCGATTTCGCCGACGCGTTCCGGCTCGTTCACGCGCCGCTCTTTCTCCTATTTCTCCTCGCCGCGAGCCTGATCCAGTCGAGCCACGCCCTCTATTACAGCTTCGGCACGCTGCATTGGCGCGGGCAGGGGATTGCCGATGGCGTGATCGGGGCGCTGTGGTCCGTCGGCGTGATCGCCGAGGTCGCGCTCTTTGCCGTTTCCGCCCGCGTTATCGCCCAAGTCGGCACGGCGCGCCTTCTCATGCTTGCCGGTCTCGCGGCGACGTTACGCTGGAGCGCTATGGCTCTCGATCCGCCGCTTGTTCTGCTTGGCCCGCTTCAGACGCTTCATGCCCTGAGCTTCGGCGCGGCACACCTCGCCGCCATCCATTTCCTGACCCACGCGGTGCCAGAGAACCGCGCCGCAACCGCGCAAGGCGTCTATGCCGCCGCTGTCGCGGGGCTCGCGCTCGGCACTGTCACCCTTGCTTCAGGCCCGCTTTACGCGAGCTTCGCCGGCGGCGCCTATGCCGCGATGGCAGTGCTTGCGCTGGCGGGAGCGGCGGGCGCCTATCTGCTCGCGCAGCGCTGGCGCGGTGGACCGGTCGCCGATGCGATGACCCGCCGGGTCTGAAATCGCCCCACGCCCCACCGCGTTCGGACCACAGTTCTCCCCTTGATTCATCGCAAGGCCGAAGTGTCGAGCAGTGTCTATGCTGCTTGGGAACAGCCGACCTGAGGGGGCGGGTAGGGTCACGAGAAGGAGATGAAAAATGTTCCGTAAGCTGATAATTATATGCGCTCTGACCATAGCGGCCGCCTTACCCGTCGCCGCCGGGCAAAGCGCGCAGCCAGCCCCGAGCGACGATCACAGCGCTCACCATGGCGGGACCGATCAAGGGACAGGCCAGCAGGCGCCCAGCGGTGGGATGATGGGCGGCATGATGGGCGGTCAGGACACGACCGGCCAGGGTATGGGCGCTCCGGACACGAGCGCCCAGGACAAGGGCGGCATGATGGGCGGTCAGGACACGACCGCCCAGGGTATGGGCGCTCCGGACACGAGCGCCCAGGACAAGGGCGGCATGATGGGCCAAGGCGGCATGATGGATGGCTGCCCGATGATGGGCGACATGATGGGCGCCAAGCACGGCATGAAGAAGGGCCGTGGCATGATGCACTCGGTCCCGATGATGGAAGGCCGCCTCGCCTATACCAAAGCCGATCTCGCCATCACCGAGGCGCAGATGCCGGCCTGGAACGCCTATGCCGATGCCGTCAGGGCCAAGCACGGCAAGATGGACGCGATGCATGCCGATATGATGAAAGCCAAAGAGAGCGGGAATGCATTGCAGCGCATGGATGCGCGGATCAAAGCCCTCGAAACCACGCTCGACAGCTTGAACGCCTTGAAGCCCGCGACCGTCGCTCTTTACGCGGTGCTCACCGACGAACAGAGGAAAAAGGCGGATCAGTTGCTCGGCGGAGGCTGCGGCATGATGTGAGGTCCGCCACGCGATGAGCTATCACTTCTCCAAGACCCTCGACGTCCCCTTCGATCAGGCTATCGCCCGCGTGACCGAGGCGCTGAAGCGTGAGGGCTTCGGCGTACTCACGGATATCGATGTCGGCGCCACCATGAAGGCGAAGCTCGGCGCGGATTTCCGCCCCTATCGCATCCTCGGCGCGTGCAATCCGCAACTCGCTCATCGCGCGCTCACGCTCGAGGACAAAATCGGAACGATGCTACCCTGCAATGTCATCGTGCAGCGTCGGGACGACGGCCGGGTCGAGGTCTCGGCCGTCGATCCGGTTGCGTCCATGCAGGCAATCCGGAACCCGGGCCTCGCCGAAGTGGCAAGCGAGGTTCAGGCCAAGCTAAAAAGGGTCGTCGAAAGCCTGTAGCGCCTCGCGCCGGACTCAGCCCCAGAGCGCCGGAGGCGGAGGCAGGACCAAGCCTCCCTCATAGGTGAGCCCGGGCACCCGGTCGCGCGCCAAGAGGAGCGGGCCGTCGAGATCGACGAACGCCGCATCTTGCGCCAGGAGGAACGCTGGCGCCATGGCGAGCGAGGTTCCAACCATGCTGCCCACCATGACTTTCAGCCCGAGCGCGCGGGCGCGGGCCTTGACCGCGAGCGCTTCGGTCAGCCCGCCGGTCTTGTCGAGCTTGATGTTCACCGCGTCGTAGCGCGCGGCGATCCGCTCCAGCGAGGCGCGATCGTGGACAGACTCGTCGGCGCAAATCGGAACGCGGCGGGCGATGTGCTGCAAGATTTCGTCATTGGATGCGGGCAACGGCTGCTCGATCAGCTCGACGCCGGCGGACGCTGCGGCATCCAGCAGGCCTTCCAGCGCCTCGGGCCGCCACGCCTCGTTGGCATCGGCGATCAGTCTCGCGTCCGGCGCAGCTGCGCGGACGGCGGCGAGACGCATCGCGTCGCCGTCGCCCCCGAGCTTGAGCTTGAGCAGGGGATAGGCGCGTGCTTCGCGTGCGCTCTCCGCCATCGCTTCCGGCGCGCCCAGCGAAATCGTAAGGGCCGTGAGCACGGGCTTGAGCGGTCCGAGCCCGAGAAGCTCAGCCACGCTCCGGCCCGAGCGCTTCGCCTCGAAATCCCAGAGGGCACAGTCGAGCGCGTTGCGCGCCGCCCCCGGCGGCAGCACGCCGAGAAGCTCGGCCCGGCTCAAGCCATTTGCCATGCGTGGCGCGCAGGCCTCGATCGCCGCGACCACTGCCTCGACGCTCTCGCCGTACCGCCCGTAAGGAACGCATTCGCCGCGGCCGGCATGGACGCCGTCGCCGATCGTGGCGACCACGACCACGGCTTCGTGCTTGACCCCGCGGGAGATGGTAAAGCCGCCGCTGATCGGCCACCGCTCGACCGCAACGGCAAGGGCAAACCCCTTCCCGCGCGGCTGAACGCCACCAGGGCTCTCCCGAAGACCCGCCATACTGCCTTTCTTTCTTCCGGATTTTCGTTCAGAAACAGAGGACTTCCAACGACGCCGGTCAACCAGCTTCAGGCTAAGCCCTTCGATGCTCAAGCGCGACCATCAGGTTGTCCTGCCGACGCAAGCCCGCGCCCCCGGCTTCCGCGTCGAGCTCAGGGGCACCACGTTTCGTCTGGTGGCGACCGGCGCCTGGACCGTCGCCGAGGCGACGCAGCTCGATATGGCGCTGAAGCGCCTGCGCGTGCCGATCCCGCCCACACCGGACTTCACCGGCGAGATGGACATCGCCGGCATCGCCGAGATCGATACCGCGGGCGCCATGCTGTTGCAGCGGACGGCGGCCGCCTGGGAGAAGAGCGGGCTCCGCACCCGCTATGCCGGGGCGACCGAAGGCTTCCGCATCCTGATCGAGGAAGTGCGCCGCCGCGGTCACACCGAGCGCCCGAAGCTGGAGAAGCGGGGACCGCTTCAGTTCCTGACCGACGACATGACCAAGGCGCTGACCGGCGTCTGGCGCGACGCCGTCCAGCTCACGGCGTTTCTCGGCGAGGTCACGGCCGCGCTCGGGCGCATGATCCGCGAGCCTTGGCGCTTCCGTCCCATCTCCTTCATCCATCATCTCGACCATGTCGGCTTTCGCGCCGTGCCGATCATCGCGCTTATCTGCTTCCTCATCGGTGCCGTGGTGATGCAGCAAGGCGTGGTCCAGCTCAAGCCGTTCGGGGCCGAGCCCTTCGCCGTCAACATGGTCGCCATTCTCGCGCTCCGCGAAGTCGGCATTCTCCTGACCGCCATCATGGTCGCGGGCCGCTCGGGCTCGGCCTTCACCGCCGAGATCGGTTCGATGAAGATGCGCGAGGAGATCGACGCCATGCGCACGCTCGGCATCGACCCGATGGACACCCTCGTGCTGCCGCGCATCCTCGCCCTCGTGGTGGCGCTGCCGCTTCTCACCTTTATCGGCGATTTGATGGGACTCGCCGGCGGGGGTTTGATGGCGTTCGCGGTCCTCGGGCTCGACGCCTCGAACTACATCGACAAGCTGCGCGACGTGGTGGACTTCCAGCACTTCATGGCCGGCATGATTAAGGCCCCCTTCGCCGCAATCATCATCGGCCTCGTCGGCTGTCTCGAAGGCCTCAAAGTCGAGGGAAGCGCCGAATCCCTCGGCACCCATGTCACCAGCGCCGTGGTCAAGGCCATCTTCCTGGTGATCATTCTTGACGCCGTGTTCGCCATGTTTCTGTCGGGGATCGGGGTGTGATCGT
This sequence comes from uncultured Methyloceanibacter sp., assembly GCA_964390455.1. Lineage (GTDB taxonomy): Bacteria > Pseudomonadota > Alphaproteobacteria > Rhizobiales > Methyloligellaceae > Methyloceanibacter. Next base: position 16,302 of record CAYMJW010000044.1, read on the forward strand.
CGAGAACGGCCGCGAGGTTGTGATCCGCGTGCGCGGGCTCGCCAAGAGCTTCGGCAGCCATCAGATTTGGGACGGGCTCAATCTCGACGTCTATCGCGGCGAGATCCTTGCCATCGTCGGCGGCTCGGGCCAAGGCAAGTCGGTGCTGATGCGGGTCATCACCGGCCTGGTGAAGCCCGATGCCGGCGAGGTCGGATTGTTCGGGCAGAACACTAAGACGCTGTCGGCGCAAGACCGCCTCGATATCGAGCGGCGCTGGGGCATTCTCTTCCAGGACGGCGCGCTGTTCTCCGCGCTCACCGTGTTGCAGAACATTCAGGTGCCGATGCGCGAGCATCTGGAGCTACCGCAGACGATGATGGACGATCTCGCGTTTCTGAAGCTCGCCATGGTCGGGCTGCCGCCCAACGCCGCGTATAAATTCCCGTCGGAACTGTCAGGCGGCATGCGCAAGCGCGCAGGGCTTGCCCGCGCGCTCGCGCTCGATCCCGAGATCGTGTTTCTCGATGAGCCTACTGCGGGGCTCGACCCGATCGGCGCCACCGATTTCGACCATTTGATTCGCAAGCTGCAGCAGACGCTTGGCCTCACGGTGTACATGGTGACCCACGACCTTGATACCATCTTCACCGTGTGCGACAGGGTGGCGGTGCTTGCCGACAAGAAGATCGTGCGGACGGGATCGCCAGGCGAGTTGCAGCACCATCCGAACCACCCCTGGATCAAGGAATATTTCTGCGGCGAACGGGCGCGCGCGGCATCGCCCGGCGAGCGGCCGAGAATCCCCGCTTGAGACCGGTCGCACGGTGTAAGGAACCGATTTGATGGAAACCAAAGCCAATTACCTGACGATCGGGGCCTTCGTGCTTGGCATTCTCGCGCTTGCCTTCGTCTTCGTGTTCTGGATGAGCAATTTCGGCGGCGGCGGCCAGCGCTACACCATCGTGTTCGAAAGCTCGGTAGCGGGGCTGACCACCGGATCGAGCGTCGGCTTCAACGGCATCAGGGTGGGCGAGGTGCAGTCCTTCGCGCTCGACCCCGAGGACGCGCGCAAGGTGCGCGTTCTTGTCACCGTCCGCGACGACACCCCGGTGCGCGAGAATTCCCATGCCAGCATCCAGTCGATGGGCCTCACGGGCGGAAGCGGAATTCAGATCACGCCGGGATCGCCCGACTCGCCGCTTCTCGCGGCGACCGCCGACAACCCTGTCCCTATCATTCAAGCCGATCCAGGCTCCGGCCAGGGCGTGTTCGAGGCCGGTTCGGCCGCGCTCAACAACGCCAATGTCTTCATTTCCAAGTTGAACGCGCTCCTCGATCAGAACCAGAAGGCGATCAACACCACGATGACCAATGTCGAGCAGTTCACAACGATGCTGAACGCCAAAAGGGACGAGATTGGCCAAGCAATTACCGATGTGAGCCAAGGGGCCCAGTCCTTCAAGTCCTTGTCCACAAAGCTTGAAGTCTCGCTCGGCGACAACATGGACGGGCTGACCCGCCAGGCGCGCGATAGTCTTCAGGAATTCGGCAATTTCATGCGGGAAGGGCGCCGCGCGGCCGGTACTCTCAACCGGATTCTTGAGAAGCTCGAGGCCGATCCCAGGGGTTTTTTGCTTGGTGGAAACCAGGTCCCGGAATACACTCCAAAAGGAAGATAACGAGCCCGTCTAGGGCCATTGGGGGTGTCTCCTAACCGGGGGGCGGATCGGTCATGTCACGATCAGC
>CAYMJW010000045.1:0-14109 GCA_964390455.1 uncultured Methyloceanibacter sp.
CCCAAGCCGGTCGGGGGCCCTTTGCTTTTTGGGCTCGCAGAAACCCCTCTCCCCTCGTGGGAGAGGGCTTTCCGCCGCGATCTTGCGCGAGCGTAGCTCTGCGCAAGTCGCATGGCGGGAAGGGTGAGGGGGTTCTTTTTCTTCGACGCCGCTTCGCGGCTTACCCCTCACCACGCGCGCTCCCGCGCTCAAGTAGCGAAGCGATAGCGCATCGGAAATGCGCTCGCGTGCTCTCCCACAAGGGGAGAGCGAGAAGAAACACCCAAATCGCCTGCGCCCACCCCTGGGCTAACAGCTTGTTAACCGCATCGGGGCTTTACTCGGTGGCGACGGGTGTAGTCAGGGGCGTAAGAGGGAATGTTGCGGGCGTCGTTCTTGTGGGATTCTGGCCGGGGCGCCGGCCTTGCGCTTTTGGCCGCATGCTTGGGCCTTGCCGTCGCAGGCTGTAGCTCGAGCTCATCGCGCTTCAACTTTCCGGCCTTCGGCCTCAACGGCTCCGAACAGGCCAGCAACGCCGACCTCGCCACGACATCCTCGCTGCCGGTCCCCGAAGAGTCGGTCTATACGCCGAACTCCGGCGCCGATCCGCGGCTCCAGCGGACCGCCTTGACATCGCCGGCCTATTCGCCGGCACCGAACCGGCGCATGTATGGCACTCCCGGGCCCCTTGCGCAGTCCCCGGCTCAGGTTCAGGGACACCGGATCAAGGTCGCGAAGGGCGATACGCTTTCCACCCTCTCGCGCCGCTACGGCGTTCCGGTCGAAGCGATCATCAGCGCCAACAACCTTCCCGATGGGCGTCTTGCCGTAGGCCAGCAGCTGGTCCTGCCGGGCGTGACGGCTGCCAAGGCGGCCGCACTGGCGAAGCCCGCGCCCGATGTGCGCGTGGTGAAGACCGAGACGATTCCCGCGCCGCAAGGCACGTCGCTCGCCGAGGAAGAGGCGGCCGAGGCCGCCGGCGCCGAAGCAGACGTGAAGCAAGCCAACAACACCCCCGGCACCAAGCCGCAGAGCAAGCCGGGCGAAGTCGCCGCATCGTCGGAGACGACGGGCGATGGCGCCAAGCGCGTGGCCAGTGTCGATCAATTGCCGGCACCCGATCCGATGTCCGGCAACTTCCGCTGGCCGGTGAAGGGCCGCGTCATCTCAGGCTTCGGCACGCGCCCCGATGGCGGCCATAATGACGGTATCGACGTCGCCGTACCGCAAGGCACGTCGGTCAAGGCCGCCGAGAACGGCGTCGTCGCCTATTCCGGCAACGAGCTCAAGGGTTACGGCAATCTCGTGCTGATCCGGCACGCCAACAATTGGGTCTCGGCCTACGCCAACAACGCGGAGTTGCTCGTCAAGCGGGGCGACAAGGTGCGTCGCGGCCAGATCATCGCCAAGGCCGGCGCCACCGGCGCCGTCAGCCAGCCGCAGGTGCATTTCGAGCTGCGGAAAGGATCGCGTCCCGTCGATCCGACCAAATACATGAGCGATCAGGCGGCGAACGCCGAGTAGGCTAAAGCCGCGTGCCGAGCCTGCCGGCGAGGTCCTGGATGTATTGCCAGGCGACGCGCCCAGAGCGGCTGCCGCGCGCAAGTGCCCAGGAAAGCGCCTCCTCGCGCAGCACAGCATCCGGAACCGCGAGCCGGTAGTGATCGGCGTAGCCCCGCACCATCGCGAGATAATCGTCCTGGCTGCAACTATGGAAGCCGATCCACAAGCCGAAGCGGTCGGACAGCGAAAGTTTCTCCTCGACCGCCTCTCCGGGATTGATGGCGGTCGCGCGTTCGTTATCGACCATCTCCCGCGGCATCAGGTGGCGGCGGTTCGAGGTCGCGTAGAACACGACATTGGCGGGGCGGCCTTCGATGCCGCCCTCGAGCACGGCCTTCAGCGCTTTGTAAGAGGTGTCCGAGGCCTCGAACGAGAGGTCGTCGCAAAAGAGAATGAAGCGAAGCTCCCGGTTCGCGCGCAAATGTTGAAGCGCCCGCGGCAACGAGCCGAGATCCTCGCGGTGGATTTCCACGAGCTTGACCCCCGCGATCTCGTGGTGGATGGCCTTGATCAGCGCGCTCTTGCCCATGCCGCGCGCGCCCCATAGAAGCGCGTTGTTCGCGGGCAGTCCTTGCGCGAAGCGGAGCGTGTTGGCGAAGAGCGTATCGCGCATGGCGTCGATGCCCTTGAGCAGCGACAGCTTCACGCGGTTGACGTCGCTGACGGGCTGGAAACTTTCGGTCTCCGGCTGCCAGACAAAGGCCTCCGCGGCGCCGAAATCGGGCCTCCTGGGCGGGCCCGGCGAAAGCCGCTCTACAGCGCTTGCAATCCGCTCCAAAATGCCGGAGAGGGGCTCCTGAAAGTTCATGTCGCGCCCGTTGCAAAGCCCATCGGGGTGGCTATAGTCGCGCCACCTTCGAGGCGCCCCCGCCGCATGGCGGGCAGACGGGCCGCGCCGGCCGAGGGCGGCAATCCTTAAGCCAAGCAAAGGACAGGAGCAATGGAAGGTTTCGACTACGCTCAAGCCGCCCCCGGCGCCTTCGACATGCTGAACAGCCTGCTCATCCCGACCGTGCTCATCATCGGCATCATGTATTTCCTGATGATCCGGCCGCAGCAGAAGCGGCTCAAGGAGCATCGCGACATGGTGGCGGCGATCCGTCGCGGCGATACGGTGGTGACCTCCGGCGGCATTATCGGCAAGGTGACCAAGGTCGAGGACAACGAGCTTCAGGTGGAGATCGCCGAGGGCGTCAAGATCAAGCTCGTGCGCGGCACCGTTGCGGAGGTGCGCGACAAGAGCGACAAGAGCGAGGCGGCGCCCGCATCGAAGGCGAAGGCCGCATCGTGATGACCGCGTCGCAATCCACCCGATCCGTTCGTTAGCCCGAGCGCGCCGATGCTGCATTTCGCAAGATGGAAGTTGATCCTGGTTGCCATCATCACCGTGGCCGGGATCCTCTATGCGCTTCCCAACCTGTTTCCGTCCGCGACCATGGGGCAGATGCCCACTTGGCTTCCGCACAAACAGGTCAATCTCGGCCTCGATCTGCAAGGCGGCGCGCATCTTCTGTACCAGCTCGACGAAAAGGACATGATCGAGGACCAGCTCGGCTCCATTCGCGGCGATGTTCGCGAGACGCTCAGGCGCGGCCGCATCGGCTATTCCGATCTTTCCCAGGACGTCGCCAAGCGCTCCGTTTCGGTGACGATCCGTGACGCCGCCGACATGGACAAAGCCCTGACCGAGCTGCGTAAACTCGCGGCCCCGGTGGGCGGCAACGTGTTCGGAGGCACCTCCAGCAACGATATCGCGGTCACGCGCGAGGGCGACAGTCGCGTCACGCTGACGGTCACCGACGCCGGCCTTGCCCACCGCATCACCTCGGCCGTCGAAGCCTCGATCGAGACGATCAGGCGCCGTGTCGATGCGCTCGGCACCACCGAGCCCAGCATCCAGCGCGAGGGTCGCAACCGCGTTCTCGTCCAGGTGCCCGGCATCTCGGACGTCGAGCGCCTCAAGAGTTTGATCGGCGAGACCGGCAAGCTCGAATTCAAGATGGTCGATCCGGCTGTCGATCGGCAGCAAGCCGCCGTCAGCAAGCAGGTGCCGCCGGGCGATGAGCTCGCCTATTCCAACGACACGCCTCCCGCTCCCTACGTGCTTAAGAGCCAAGTCTTGTTGACGGGCGAGAATCTGGAGAACGCCACGCCCGGTTTCGACCAGCAAACCGGCGAGCCCGTGGTCAACTTCAAGTTCGACGCGGCGGGCGCCAAGCGTTTCGGCAGGATCACCCAAGAGAATGTCGGTCTCCCCTTCGCCATCCTGCTCGACGAGAAGGTCATCACGGCGCCGGTCATCCGCGAGCCGATCCTTGGCGGCACCGGGCAGATCAGCGGCGGTTTCACCGTCGAGCGGGCGAACGATCTCGCCGTGCTGCTGCGCTCGGGCGCGCTGCCGGCCAAGCTCACCGTCATCGAGGAGCGGACCGTGGGCGCGAGCCTCGGCGCCGATTCGGTCGCCGAGGGCAAGAAGGCGGCGCTGATGGGTCTCGCGCTGGTCATGATCTTCATGCTGGTGGGCTACGGCCTGTTCGGCCTGTTCGCCAATGTCGCGCTCATTCTCAACGTCGCGCTGATCTTCGCCGTGCTGTCCCTCATGGGCGCGACCCTCACGCTGCCCGGCATCGCCGGCATCGTGCTCGTCATCGGTATCGCCGTGGACGCCAACGTGCTCATCAACGAGCGCATCCGTGAGGAGATCAGGGCCGGAAAATCGCCCTACGCCGCCGTCGATGCCGGCTATTCGCGCGCGCTCATCACCATCATCGATTCCAACGTGACCACGCTGATCGCCGTGCTGGTGCTGTTCATGCTCGGGTCCGGGCCCGTGCGCGGCTTTGCCGTGACGCTCACCATCGGCATCATCGCCTCGATGTTCACCGCCGTGACCGTCACGCGGCTCATGGTCTATTACTGGCTGCGCTGGACGCGGCCGCAAACCATACCTCTCTAAAGGACTGGCCCATGTTTCGCGGCATCCATTTCGTCCCACCGGACACCAAGATCGACTTCGTCGGCTTAAGGACGATCTCGTGGTTCGTCTCGGCGCTTCTGACCGTGGTCCCGCTCATTCTGGTCGCGACCATCGGGCTGAACATGGGCATCGATTTCCAGGGCGGCACGCTGATCGAGGTTAAGACCAAGGAAAGCCCGGCCAATCTGTCGGATCTTCGCCACAAGGTGAATGGCCTTGGGCTCGGTGAAGTGCAGATCCAGGAATTCGGCGCGCCCGACGCGGTGCTCATCCGCATCGCCTCGCAACCGACCGAGCAGGAGCAGCAGGCCTCGATTGGAAAAGTGAAGGGCGTGCTCGGCGACACGGTCGAGTATCGCCGCGTCGAGATCGTGGGCCCGACGATTTCCGGCGAGCTGATCGCCGAGGGGACGATCGCCGTGGTCGTGGCGCTGATAGGAATCTTGATTTACGTCTGGTTCCGCTTCGAATGGCAGTTCGCCGTCGCGGCCATCGCCTCGCTCATCCACGACGTGACCGGCACTATCGGTCTCTATTCGTTGTTTCAGCTCGAGTTCAACGTCTCGAGCATCGCCGCCATTCTCACCATCATCGGCTATTCGCTCAACGACAAGGTCGTGATCTTCGACCGGATCCGGGAGAATCTGCGCAAGTACAAGCGGATGCCGCTGGTCGAGCTTCTCGACCTGTCGATCAACGAGACTCTTGCACGCGCAGTCCTCACCCATGTGACGACGTTCCTCGCCATGCTGCCGTTCCTGTTCTTCGGCGGCGAGGCGATCTTCGGCTTCGCGCTCGCCATGTGCTGGGGCATCGTCATCGGCGCCTATTCGTCGATCTTCGTGGCCTCGCCGTTGCAGCTCATCCTCGGCGTGCGGCGCGAAGCCTGGAGCACGGCGCCGGCCTCGGCCAAGGGGAGGGGACCGGCCGCGGCGCGCGCTTGATCGAAGCGGGGCGAGCGAACCTTGCATGAGTCCGGGCGGGGCGAAACGATAAGGAGAATTGCGCGGTCAGGCGATCCCGACCGCGCGCTTGCCGCCTCATTTGCGCCTCGCGCGGCGCGGCCCGATCTTCTTTCCCTCTGCGCCTTCAATGTCGAGCTCGCCCGCATCGCCGAGCAGGTGAAAGAGCCCGAGCTTGGCGCCATCCGCCTGCAATGGTGGCGCGATGCGATCGCGCGCGGCCTTCAGGGGGAGGCGATTGGCCATCCCGTCGCCGACGCTTTCGGTGAGACAGCGCTGCGCCACGCTCTTTCCGCTGAGAGGATCGCGGCGCTGATCGATGCGCGGCAGTTCGACGTGGCGATCAAGATCATGCCGGATTGGACCGGGCTCGAGACCTATCTCAAGAACACGGCCGGAGCGATGTTTGCTTTGGCCGGCGCTTGTCTCGGCGCGCACGGTCATGAGCTTGATCGCGCGGCGGATCGGGCAGGCCTGGCTTACGGCCTGACCGGGCTGATGCGGGCGCTGCCGGTGCATGCGGCGGGCGGCCGCGTCTATCTTCCCGAAGATGCGCTCCGGACCCGTGGCACCTCGGCGCAAGCCGTGCTTGCCGGATCGGCGAGCCAAGGCCTCCGCGACCTGCTGGCCGAGTACAGAGCCACGGCACAGTCCGCTTGCGAAGAGGCGCGCCGCCATGCGGCGGGCCTCAACCGGGCCGCGCGCTGCGCCTTTCGACCGCTCTGCCTGGTCGGCCCTTATCTCGCCGCTCTTGCGGCATTGGATCGGAGAGGGGGCGATCCCTTACGGGAGATCGCGGACATCAATCCGCTCCACCGGTTCTGGCGCATGGCAAGGTGGCGGGGATAGCGAAGGAAGAAATGGCGATGGGCGAACGCTGGTCGAGCTCCTGGTGGCAACGCCGGCTTCCCGATATTGCCGCTGCCGCCGCGCGCTTTCCGCTTGCCGTTGCCATCGCCGCCGCCTTCGCGATCTACAAGCTGAGCCACGACATTGTCGGCGATGCCGAATTCCGGGTGCTTGGCGCGCTCGCCGCCTCGTTTCTCTGGGTCGCCGCCGCCGATCTTTACGTCGAGGCGACCGCGCGCTCGCAAGCCGCGCGCATCGCGCTTTGGCTCTGCGGCATCGTCGTCATCGCCATCCTCTTCAGGTTTTCGTGGGAACTTTGGCTTTTTCCGCCGCTTCTCATTGGGGCGCTCCTCCTTCTCGTCGGGCTCGCGGCCCATCTCGGGCGACGCGAGAACAATTCGGCGTTTTGGTTGTTCAACCACCGGCTCTGGCTCGGCGCCCTTCTTGCGCTTGTAAGCGCCGTCCTCTTGGGAGCGGGTCTGTCAGCCATTCACGCGACGTTGAACCTGCTGTTCGGGCTCGACCTCTCATCCCGATGGCTCGACCATATTTGGACCGTGAGCCTTGGCCTCGTGGCGCCCGTGAGTTTTCTTGCCTTTGCCCCACGGAGCTTCAACGACCCGATCACCGAGCGCGAGGAGCAGGACTTCACCATGCGCGCCGCGGCAGCGCTCGTGAAATTCGTGCTGGTTCCACTGCTCCTCGTTTACACCGCGATCCTCTATGCCTATGCCGTCAAAATCGCGCTCGCCTGGGAGCTGCCCAAGGGCACGCTCGCGTCGATGGTGGTGGGATATCTGTTCGTCGGCGCGGCAACGCTTCTGCTTGGCTATCCAATCCGCGATAAAGGCGGACCGCTGGTGCACTTCTTCTGGCGCCATTGGGTCTGGCTTGTGGCGCTGCCGGTCGTGCTGCTGTTCATCGCCGCCTCGCGGCGCATCGCCGATTACGGCCTGACCGAGCAGCGCTATCTGATCCTGCTGGCGGGCGTGTGGGCGCTGATCCTCGCCGGAATCCGCCTGGTGCGGGGCGGCGACTTCGATTTGCGGCTGCTGCCTGGCGTGCTTGCGCTGCTCTTGTTTGCGGCAAGCTTCGGCCCCGGCGGCGCCATCGGCTTCTCGGTGATGAGCCAAAAGACGGAACTTGCCTCCATTCTCGCCGCCAAGAACATGCTCGTCGATGGCAAGTTCGTCCCGGCGAGCGGCGATAACCCGCTTGGACAACACGCCGCGCGGGTGCGGACCATCGAATGGTATCTCAACAAGCATCGCTCGCTGGAGGTGCTGGCGCCCTGGTTTGAGGGGCAGCCGAACGATCCGTTCGTGCCGGGCAAGAAGCCGGAGGAAACCGGGCGTGAGCTTCTCTTGGCGCTCGGCCTAACCCCGGGACTCGGTGGCGGCGCGGACGGCCTCGTGTTCCAGCACTACTCCGATAGCCCGGCTGTCGTGAACCTTGCCGCATCTGGCCGGATGGTCGGCCCGCTCACCTTTCAGACCGACGCGAGGCCTTCCCCGGTCACGGCACGAACGATCGCTGTCGAAGGATTCGGATCTGTCGAACTCGTGCTGACCAGCAATGCGCTCGACGTCAACATGGCAAACGGAGGGCGACTGAGCTTCGATCTCGCCGAGGCCATACGTGAGATCGAGAAACGCCGGTCGCGGGAGGCGGAGGACAATTCGCCCATCGTGCTGAAGGCTTCGAGCGGCGGGCTTGAGGGAACGATCCTCATCGACAATGTCGTCGGCAGCTACGAGGAGCCGGATTTCAAGCTCTCGACGCTTCGCTTCTGGCTTGTTCTGACCCGCGCGGATTGAGGCCGGTTATTCGGCCGCGACCGAGGCGGGGTGTGCGAGCCAGCGCTCGATGTCGGCGAGCGCGCGGAAGGAAAGGGCACGCTTCCGTGCGAAGCCCTTTGTCTGGCGCGGACCCTTCTCGCGCGGCGCGGCGGGGCTCTCAATCGGCGGGAACAGCCCGAAATTGACATTCATCGGCTGGAAACTGCGGACGGCCCCCTCGTCGTCTGCGCTGAGATGTCCGCCGGTGATGTGGTTGAGGAGCGCGCCGAACGCCGTCGTCGGCGGGGGCGGCGCGAGCGCCCGGCCAAGTCGCTCCGCCGCGGCGAAGCGCCCTGCGATCAGCCCGATCGCCGCCGATTCGACATAACCCTCCACGCCCGTGATCTGTCCGGCAAAGCGAAGCCGCGGATCGGCCTTCAACCGCAGACTTTCATCGAGAAGCTTCGGGCTATTGAGGAAGGTGTTGCGGTGAAGCCCGCCGAGCCTCGCGAATTCCGCCTGCTCAAGTCCGGGGATCGTGCGGAACACGCGCACCTGCTCGCCATGTTTGAGCTTGGTCTGGAACCCGACCATGTTCCACAAGCTGCCGAGCGCGTTGTCCTGGCGGAGCTGCACCACGGCGTAGGGCTTCACGCCCGGACGGTGAGGGTTCGAGAGGCCGACCGGCTTCATCGGTCCAAAGCGCAGCGTCTCCGGTCCGCGTTCCGCCATCACCTCGATCGGGAGGCAGCCTTCGAAATAGGGCGTCGCCTCGAACTCCTTGAAGGCGGTCTTGTCCGCGCCAAGGAGGGCGGCGATGAACGCTTCGTATTGCGCCTTGTCGAGCGGGCAGTTGATGTAGTCGGCGCCGCCGCCGCCAGGCCCCGCTTTGTCATAGCGCGATTGGCGCCAGCACACCGTCATGTCGATCGACTCGGCATGAACGATGGGGGCGATCGCGTCGAAGAAGGCAAGCTCCGCTTCGCCGGTCAGCCCGCGGATGGCCTTAGCCAGCGCAGGCGAGGTCAGGGGCCCCGTCGCCACGATGACGCTGTCCCAATCCGGCGGGGGCAGCCCGCCGATCTCCTCGCGGGAGACCGCGATCAGCGGATGCGCTTCGAGCGCCTGCGTGACGTGGGTGGCGAAACCGTCGCGGTCGACCGCGAGCGCGCCGCCCGCGGGCAGCTTGTTCGCGTCTGCCGCCGCCAGGATCAGAGACGAGGCCCGGCGCATCTCCTCGTGCAGCAGGCCGACGGCGTTCGTCTCGCAATCGTCGGAACGGAAGGAATTCGAGCAGACGAGTTCGGCGAAGGCGCCGGTCTTGTGCGCCTCGGTGGCGCGCTTCGGGCGCATCTCATGCAGCGTGACCGGAACGCCGCCCTGCGCGAGCTGCCAAGCAGCCTCGCTGCCGGCGAGACCGCCGCCAATGACATGAACTTTGCCGGTCATGACTGTTAGCTAGGCTCGTTCAAGGATTTCCTCAAGCGGGACTCTGCCCCGGCCGCCGGGAGCGAATTGGGCAAAAAAGAGGAATCGATGTTGAAAAGAGTCAGTCATCCACTACGATTCCCGCGGGAGCCGAATCGATTCGGCAAACTGACGGCTTCCGTTCATTGAGCCGGTGGACCGCCGGCATTTCGGCGCATCGGCCCGCTCTTCCACGAAAGGGGGGTGAGATGTCAGCGAATACAGCTCTTGCAGTTAGCGTTGGCGTGCTTGGCGCAATTGCCACTTGGCTCTTCTTGGGGCCGCTCGGCGGGGCGCTCGCGATCTGGGCCGCGTTCATTGCTTGGGGCTGCTACTTCCACTGCGGTGGCAAGGAGCAGGGCCTGCAATCGACGATCGTCAACAACGCCGCCGGCGCCGTCATCGCCGGCATCGCGTTGATGGTCGCCGGCGCTGGCATCGGCGACAGCCTGCCCGCGGCCGTTTGGCCGGCAATCTGCGTCGGCGTCGGCGTAGCGGCCATGGTTCTGCTCGCCAATGTCCCGATGTTCTCCGTCATTCCGGCTCAGGTCTATGGCTTCGCCTCGGTTGCCGCCTATTCGCTGATGAAAGGCGGAAGCATGACCGCGGCGTCGCTTGAGAATCCTGTCGTCGTCGTCATCCTCTCGATGGCGATCGGCGCGGCCTTCGGCTACGTGTCGGAGAGGGTCGCCGGCATGCTGGCGGGAGCAGGACACGGCGCTCGCCACGCGAAGGCTTAAAGCGCGGCTGCGAAGCTTCTGCGCCGGGGTGACCTAAACCCCGGCGCGCACAGTGCTCAAGAGGCGCGGGTTTCCGCTTGCGGAGGCCGCGCCTCTTTTGCTTCGGCCTATTGGCGGCTGGCAATGCCGAGAGTAATCATCCAGGTATTGCGCAGCGCGGTCACGAGCAGCGTCGTCACCCCGAAAGCGCAGAGTGCGTTGGCGATGGGCGCTTCGAGCGCCCGTAGAAACCATCCCAGTCGTCCATTCCCCGCTCCCTTCGCGCATTTTGTCGCGTCAACTATAGCGCAGGGTTAAGCGAAGGCGGAGAGTGCGAGGTCATGAGCGTTATCGGTGAACCTTGAGGCAACCCTTTTGGGTAACATGGCTTGCGCCGCGGGCTCGGCGCGGGCAAGGTGCGGTCCCTCGGTTCCATAGCGTCGCGGCAGGACTTGATCCATGTCTTCGGTCTCCGTTGTGTGGAAAGGCAACTGCCGCGATCCGCGCACGCGGTACCGTCTCCTCGGCCATTTGCACCTTCTCGCGGCAAGGAACGACGAGTTCTTGCGCCTGCGTCAGCCTGAGCGGCCGCGCGTGCTGGAACTGGTGAACGCGCAGCGCGGCGGGGCGGGGCGGTTCCGCCCCAATATCGAGACCATCGACAAAGAGGCGTCGGGCACGATCCTCGTCTCGAGCTTCATTAGCCCCAACCCCGATGCGCTGATCGCAAGCGCGCGGGCGGCGGGTGTTGCTCTCGTCGAAAGCCCGGAGGCCGGGAACCCGCCCTTGATCGCGCTCAAAGAGGCGCGCCTGCGCGGTCTCGATTTCAAGCTGTTCGACCCGCGCGGGCTCTATCCCGGCGCCGACCGCATGAGCTTCGTCTTCCTCGAATGCGCCGCGTATCCCTTCCTCGACGGGCGGCTGGTGGAGTGCGCCACGCGCGAGGATTGCGCGGCAAGCGGCGTCGAAGCGGTCCGCGCCGCGGACCTTTATCTTTGCGCGCCGAGCGTGCATCTCCGCTATTACCTCGAAGACTGGACCGACTGCCTGTTCTCCTGGATCAAGTTCTTCTTTATCGGCGATTTGTGGTGGCATCGCCGGGAAGAGATGCAGGGCTACACCGACTACCGGCAGGTGTTCGAGGACTTGATGGCCGATCGCGGCGCCGGGCCTGCCGAGGAGGCAACCTTCGATGCGGTGCTCGCGACCTTCGCGCAGCACGCCGAGCACTGGATCGGCGAAGTCGAAGGCTGGGCCAAGGCCGAGCAGGGTTGACCGCGCAGCTCGGGACGGGCGCGCGCCGGGTGGGGAATGTTTGCGCTCAACGAGCAGTACGTCATTCCGGCGAAAGCCGGAATCCAGTTGGGGCTGCACGGCGTTCGTGACTCTGGATACCGGCTTTCGCCGGTATGACGATTTTATCCCATCCGAATCGACGTTGGCCCTGGGCGGCCTCCGCACCAAGCGGCGGTGCGTCATCTTAGGGCCACAACCGATCACTAGGTGACTGTTCGGTCACGCAAGGAGGAGGGTCCGTTGGCGAAACTCACGCTCTATCACGCCGCGCCGTCGCGCTCCTCGATCGTCCGCTGGATGCTCGAGGAGCTGGGCGAGCCCTACGACCTTCACGTCTTGAGCCTCGCCAAGGGCGAGCAGCTCGCACCCGCCTATCGCGCCGTCAATCCCATGGGCAAGGTTCCGGCCCTGAAGCATGGCGAGACGATCGTCACCGAGGCCGCGGCCATCTGCACGTACCTCGCCGACGAGTTCGCCGAAGCGCGGCTGAACGTTCCCATCGGCGATCTGCGCCGTGGCACCTACCTCAAATGGCTGTTCTTCGCGCCGTCTTGCATCGAGCCTGCGATTACAGACCGCGCCTTCCCGCGTAAGGAAGAGGCGCGCCGCAGCACGTTAGGCTATGGCGACTTCGAAACGGTGATGGAGGTTGTGGCCGGCGGAGTCGAGCCTGGGCCATATCTGATGGGCGAGCAGTTCACGGCGGCCGACGTGGCCTTAGGCTCGACGCTGCGCTGGGGCATGATGTTCGGTCTTCTGCCCAAGCGCCCCGAGTTCGTCGCCTATGTGAGCCGGCTCGAGGCGCGGCCGGCCCTGCAACGGGCCACAGCTCTCGATCAGGAGCTGGCGAACGCCTAGCGGCCGAAAGCCTTTCTGAGCGCCGCCTTGGCTTGGTCGATCTTGGCGCTCTGTTCGGCGGACAGCTTGGCGCCGGCGCGATTGACATAGAAGTCGAGCATCGACATGGCGGCGCGGTAGGGGTCGTCGCTCTTGCGCGCGGGGTCTTCGGCCGATTTCTTGAGCGCGGCCGCGATTTGCTGCGCCGAGCCGTTGGCGAAGAGACCCGGCTCGAGATCGAAGGGATGGTCGTGGGCGGTAATTTCAGCGGACCATTTCTTGCCTGGCTTGGCCATGAATGCCTCCTTGGGCTTTGAGGAAATCGCAAAGCTTGCATGGGATCGTGACGATCGGCCAAACACGATCGCGCCAATTTGCATCAGTTTGAAGCGGTGATCGGGGCTGGGCATGGACATCCTTTCCGGCGGACAAACGGGGGTCGATCGCGCCGCGCTCGATGCAGCGATCGAGAAGGGCCTTGCCTATGGCGGCTGGTGCCCGAAAGGGGGCTTAGCCGAGGATCTGCCCGATCCGCCGGGGCTCTTGGCGCTCTATCCTAATCTGCGGGAGACGCCGCTCGCCGACCCCGCGCAGCGGACCGAATGGAATGTCCGCGACGCTGACCGGCTCATGATCCTCATCGACAGCGCCGGTATCGGCGTATCGAAGGGCACCGAGGCTGCGCTCTCTCTCGCCCTGAAGCTTGGCAGGCCATGCATCGTCCTCGATCTTGACTCCCGCGGCGCTCGGGAAAAGGCCCGCGCGTTTCTAGCCGAAGGGAAGGGCGGTTCCCTCTGCATCGCCGGCCCGCGCGAAAGCGAGGCGCCTGGCATTTATGCCAAAGCCCGCGCGTTTCTGTGCGAAGTTCTCTAAGCCCGCGTCATGAGCCGCAACAATAGCGCGGTGCCGAAGCCCCAGAACGCGTTGATGGCGAAACCCGCAGGCAAGCCCGGCCAGAGAAGGGGAAGGGCCGCGCCCTTGAGCGGTGGGACGACGAAGAACGCGACCAACGTGGGCGCGAGCGAACCTATGACGATCCAGCTCGCCCAATAGGCACCCCCGCGCAAGTTCCTGAACAGGAGGGCGAGCGCAGCCGACCACGCACCACCCCAAAAGGCCTTGGAAATCACTGACGGCACGCCGAAGGGCGGAATGGGGTCGAGCGCCCAGGCCGGGCGCGTAAACGGGACGAAACCCGCGAGCTCGAACAGATACCAGAGCCCCTGGTGGAAGATCAGCACCGCGATAAACCCGGCGATGAAACCGAGGGTAATCAATCGTAACGTCGTCATGGCGTTCCTCTATGAGGGGCAGCGCGGCGCATGATGGCGAGTGCCGCGCCTCTCTTCAACCTCCCCCCGACCTTACTCTTGTCATCGTCCGCGAAGGCGGACGATCCAGTAACCCCAGTCGATCCTGTTTGGCAGCGCAGTGTTTACTGGATGCCCGCCTGCGCGGGCATGACAATGTTCCATATAGGCGGCCGGAGATGCGGCATCGTCGCCCCACGCGAATGCGAGGTGCTGGGCATCGGAGCCTAGGCAAAGCCATTTTTCTGTGCGGTACTTCTCTCCGAACATGGGAAATCGAGCATGGACCCGAAAAGAACCACCAAGCGAAGCGTTACCCGGCGGCAAGTTCTGGCCGGCGCGGCGACGGCAGCTTCGACGGCCCTCTTGTGG
>CAYMJW010000045.1:14209-16626 GCA_964390455.1 uncultured Methyloceanibacter sp.
CCGGCGGCAAGTTCTGGCCGGCGCGGCGACGGCAGCTTCGACGGCCCTCTTGTGGCGCGCAGGAGCGGCGCAAGCGGAGCAGGGCGGAGCGGCAGCGCCAAGCGGCAAAGTCTGCATTCTCACGCCCGAAGCCATGCAGGGTCCGTTCTACTTCGATCCCAAGCTCGTGCGTGCCGACATCACCGACGGAAAGCCAGGCGCGCCGCTCGCGCTCGCGCTGCAAGTGGTCGAAGCTGGAACCTGCGCCGCGCTCGACAAGGCCCGCGTCGATGTCTGGCAGTGCGACGCGCTCGGCCTCTATTCCGGCTACGCGCGCCAGGAGACCGGCTCGTCCGAGGGCGAAACATTCCTGCGCGGGACACAGTTCGCCGATGGCGACGGCAGGGTCGATTTCAACACCATCTATCCCGGCTGGTATCCGGGCCGCACGCCGCATGTTCACTTCAAGGTCATCCTCGACGACAAGGAACGCGTCGCGGGCCAGCTCTATTTCCCCGATTCCGTGAGCGACAATGTCTACACGACGCAATCGCCCTATAGCGAGCGCAAGCAGAAACGCGAAACGGTGAATGCCAACGACTTCGTCTTTCTCGAACAGCACGGCGCCGACACCGTGGCCGACGTCGAGGAGACCGACGGCTCCTATCGCGCCTCCCTCGTCATCGGCATCGACCGGAAAAACAGCGTCTAAGCAACGCGCACGCCGACCGGCCCAATTTGACTTAAATGAAGGCGCAGCGTGCGCCAATTGCGGTCTATGGTGCCCCTCCCAACCCAACGAGGAGAAGCGGCACATGGTCCAAGCATCCGAAGCGAATTCGGCATATCGAGCGACGATCGTCGATTCCACCAAGCTCAAGCGCACCAACGTATGGGGCGAGACCGACGCCGCCGTGAACTGGGCGGGCGCGTTTGCCCTTTATGGCGGACACGGCACGACGGCGTCCTCGACCATCGTTTACGAGATCGAGCCGGGGAAGCGGCTCGGCTGGCACACCGACGCCACGGAGGAAACGCAATACATCATCGCCGGGCAGGGGAAGCTCTATCTCGAAGACGGATCGACCCACGCGGTCGGGCCCGGCAGCGTGTTCGTGCTGCCGACGCCGCTGCGGCATGATCTGGAGAACACCGGCAACGAGACGCTGCGCGCCGTCGCCTTCTTCGCCGCGGCGATGTTCACCCAGGACTTCGATCAGGTGATGCTGCCGCCGAAGAGCCACATCCTCGGCACGCCGAATCGCGCCGGGTAGGGGGACCGAGCGCCAGGCGGGAGGATAGATCGTGCAGCGGCTTTTTCTCATTTCGATGGCGGCAGTTTTGCTAACCGGTTTTGCGCCCGCGCGCGCGGAATCGCCGAACGGGGTCAGGACGCTCGACCCGGCCGACGCCGTCAAGGCCGTGGGAACCTGGAGTATCGGCGCGAGGGCCGGCGATTTCGTCTTCGTGGCCGGCATGCAGGGCGTCGACCCCGCCACCAACAAGCTGGTTGACGATCCGCAGGCGCGCGTCCGCCAGGCCTTCCTCAACATCAAGGCAATCGCGCAATCGGAAGGCGCGAGCCTCAAGGATTGCGTGCGGCTGACCGTCTATCTCAGCGACCTGCCGCGCTATGCCCCGATGGTGGAGAAGGCGCAGCAGGAGCTGTGGGGCGGGCCGCCTTTTCCGCCGCGGACCATGGTCGAGGTCAAGCGCCTGTATGACGACGATATCGCCGAGATCGACAGCGTGTTCTACGCGCCAGAGAAGAAGTGAGACCCGCGCCGGTCACGCGCCGAACCGGCTCTATCCGGCAGGACGGCAGCGTCGCGTTCGCGTAGGCAAGCCGCGACTCATGCTAAGCTGAGCGACCGTTGATCCAGCGGAGGGGGGAAAACAATGTTAGAAGCACTCATTATTGCCTGCGTGGTCGGGGGCGTAGCGGGTTGGCTTGCCGGCCTGCTCGTGCAGGGGACGGGCTTCGGCCTCGTCGGCGATATTGTCGTCGGCATCCTCGGAGCGATCCTCGCGGGATTTCTCTTTCCCGTTCTCGGTATCGCGCTGACGCTCGGCGGCGGGATCTTTGGCGCGATTTTCACCGCCTTCCTCGGCGCCGTGATCCTTCTCGTCATCGTCAGGCTGATCAAGTCGATCACCTAGGGCACGACACGGCGCTTCCCGTCATACCGGCGAAAGCCGGTATCCAGAATCACAAGCGCGGTACATGCCGCTTCTGGATTCCGGCTTGCGCCGGAATGACGCTCGTTGTCGCGCGCTCAAGAAATTAGGCGGCAGCGCTTAAGGAGTTTCCGGCATGCGCCGTTTCTCTGCCCCCGCTCTCCCCTTGGGGGAGAGCACGCGCCGCTCTTGCGGCGCGGTGAGAGGTAAGCGGGCGTAAGCCCGCGTCAAGAAGGATTCTCCCCCTCACCCTTCCCGCC
>CAYMJW010000046.1:0-10983 GCA_964390455.1 uncultured Methyloceanibacter sp.
GTCCTTCATGGTGAGCGCGTGCTCGGGCAATCCAGGAAAGCGCTTGAGATCGACGCCCGTGCCGAGCGCGATCACGAGTTCGTCGTAGGCAAGATCGACCGGAGCGCGCCTCGCCCCCTGCACCACAGTCACCGTCTTTTTGGCGAAGTCGATGCCCATGATCTCGGCCAGCCGCACCTGGAGCCGGCGCAGCAGCTGGCGGAGCGGCACGACCGCGTCGGCCGAATGAATGGTCGAGGCGGCGACCTCGGGCAGCAGCGGCTGGAACACGAAGTAGTTGTTGCGGTTAACGAGTTCGACGTCGAGCCTGCCCCGGCCGAGCTGCTCGAGCGCCTTGGCGGCGAACACGCCGCCGAAACCGCCGCCGATCACGAGCACCCTCTTTTTGTCAGCCTGCGCCATGGGATTCGTTCACCTTGTTGCTCCAAAGCCATACCTAAGCCGAAGCCGAGGCGCGTCAAGGCGCGGTTTGCCTCAGCGAAGCCCGAGGAACAGAAAGGGAGCCTTAACCGTTGTTTTTGGCGCAGGACTCTGATTTGTGGAGGGGGGCGACCCGGCGTTGCTTCAAGAACACCCTTTGGCTAGGTTCGGGCGGCGAAGCACCCGTAGCTCAGTTGGATAGAGCGTTGCCCTCCGAAGGCAGAGGTCACAGGTTCGAATCCTGTCGGGTGCGCCAGATGCGGCAGCAAAAAGCCTGAAACTGGCGTAAGCTGTGGTCGCTGAGGTCTTCAAGGGTCGTAACCTGAACTTAGGAATGGAGAGAAATGACATGAGGAAAGTTCTTATGCTGGCAGCAGCCGCAGCGATCGCGCTCGTCGGTTTGTCGGCCAATACGTGCGGCGGCGGCGAAGAGAAGCAGGCCGCGCCCGAGGCGCCGGCTCCCGCGGCACCGGCCGAGGCGCCCGCGGCAGCGCCTGAGGCGCCCGCAGCGGCGCCCGAGGCTCCTGCCGAGCCTGCGGCGCCTCCCGCGCAGTAACGCTAGAGGTGGCCGCTCTTCGCGGCCTCCGTTTCAGGGCGGCGCCGGTCAGGTTCTCCTGGCCGGCGTCGTTCCCACTGCTAAATCGCCGCTCTCCTATTTGAGCGAAGCCACGGCCTCGAGCACTTCTTTGGCGTGCCCGGGGACCTTCACCTTGCGCCATACGTTGCGCACGACGCCCTTGCCGTCGATGAGAAAGGTGGCCCGCTCGATGCCCATGTATTTCCTGCCATACATGCTCTTCTCCACCCACACGCCATAGGCCTCGCAGACCTTGCCATCCTCGTCGGAGGCGAGTGGAAAGGTGAGGCCGTGCTTTTTCCTGAACTTGTCGTGGCTCGATACGGAGTCGCGCGAGATGCCGATGATCGCGGCCTTGGCCTTCGAGAAATCGGGAAGGGCGTCGCGAAAAGCGCACGCCTCCGCCGTGCAGCCCGAGGTGTCGTCCTTTGGGTAGAAATAGAGCACGACCGGTTTGCCCTTGAGCGCCTTGAGCGATGCCTTGCCGCCATTGTCGGCCGGCAAGGTGAAATCCGGCGCCTTGTCTCCCACCTCAACGCTCATCGAACGTCTCCTCATCCCTTGATGCCCCTCAATGCCGGCTTGGCGCGCTCATTCCGCACTGGCGAGGTGCTCGGCCATGGACCAGATGGCCTTGATCTGGGGCGCGTCCTTGCCGAGATAGTCGAGCCCGGTATAGCCCCACCAATCCCAACAGCCATGCGGGTTGACCGTGCTCTCTTCGGTTTGCGGGAACAGCACGATCAGGCGGTTCTTGTCGGCGACCGCGGCGAAGCCCGACTGTCTGATGAAGGTATCGCCGATCGTCTCGCGCGACTGATCGCAGCCATGAAGCGCGATGTGGATGCGGCAGCCCGGTTCGCCGACGCAAGAAGCGGGGATATAGACCATCCCCTCATCGGCGAGCCCGTCCGCAGGCCCGGTAAAATCCCCTTGGTCGAACACGACGAAGCGGCCGGACGGGATGGGCGAGGGGGCTTCCAGCGGGCCGTAGATCCAGGCGAGGATCGCTTGAGCCTGGTCATAGTCGCAGTCGCTGACATAGGGGGCCGCGGAGATACCGCACGCGGCGCCACCCTGCTCGGTGAGGAAGGCGTGCCCGCCCTCCTTCTCGATGAGGGTGATCTGGGCGGGATCGACGCCGATTTCCTTGTAGAAGCGCGCCGCCGCCTGCACCACCGGGCGCATCACGGTCTCGTCCTCGTTGCCGGAGAAGAGATAGACGTTGTCGTCCGCCAGGCCGGCAACGGGGTCGATCGCGCCCGCCTCGGCGAGCTCCTTTGCGCGGCTGACCAAGGCGGCGGGGTCCGGCTCGCCCCAATCCGTCTTCATGCAGCTGTAGAGCGCTTGCGCCGCGTTCTGGGCGACGGCCGTCGGCCAGAACGGGAACGCCTGACCCGCGGCGCTCTCGGCGCAGGCGTAGGGGCCGCCCGCGACGATGCCGGCGCCCACGATATCGTTCGAATGCGCGACCTGGATCTGCGCCGCCATGAAGGCGCCCGACGAGAGCCCGGAGACCGAGCTCTGCGGAAGATTGGCAGCGAGCTTCGGCAGCGCGTCGGCCGCAAGCGCCCGGGTGGAAATCATCGCCGCCACCGCGCAGACGAGCGGCAAAAGCGCGGCCAGAAGGAGAGGCGCGCGCCTCGCGCCGGCGGCGCCATCGCTGTGTGCGCCGTGCCGATTGGGCGGCGATACTTTCTTGAGGGCATTCTGCCTCATGGGTCAAAAACCTCTTGCATCGCTCGAACGTGGGTGTAAATACCGCGACGTTTAGACTTACACATCTGCTGGTTGGGGAGGACGCCATGTCCAGTGACGCCCTCTTCCAATTGGGGATGGACTTGGATCATGGTTCAAGCACCGCCCAAACGGAAGAAAAGCTTTCCCGGTGCCTCTCTCCCGACGGAGAGGGACGCAAGGACTTTTTCTGTGAGCGTGATGGGGTTCGTTATGCGGGTACCCATCTCATCATCGATCTCGTTCGGGCGGAGCGGCTCGACGACCTAGAGCACATCGAGCATACGCTTAGACGATGTGTCGAGGTCGCCGGCGCGACCCTCCTGCACATCCATCTTCACCATTTTACGCCGAACGGGGGCGTATCGGGGGTCGCGGTTCTTGCCGAGTCGCATATCTCCATCCATAGCTGGCCCGAATACGGCTTCGCCGCGCTCGATGTTTTCATGTGCGGCCAGACCGATCCGAGGGCTGCGATCGAGGTTCTGAGGGAGGCCTTCTCGCCTCGCAGGATCGTCGTCAAGGAGCATTTGCGCGGCAAGGAAATAAACCGATGGAACGCTGGGTCGAAGAGACGCTCCACAGAGGCTTCCGTGTCAATCTGAAGGCGGATCGCGTCCTTTTCGACAGTGAGACCGAGCACCAGCGTCTAATCATCTTCGATAATTCCGACTTTGGCCGGGTGATGATGCTCGACAGCATCGTCCAAGTCACGACCAAGGACGAGTTTATCTATCACGAGATGATGTCGCACGTGCCTTTGTTCGCCCACGGCCGGGCGAAGCGGGCGCTGATCGTGGGCGGCGGCGATGGCGGCGTCTTGCGCGAGGCGCTCAAGCATCCCGAGCTCGAGCAGGTCACGCTGTGCGAGATCGACCGGGGCGTGATCGATCTCTGCCGCCAGTATTTTCCGGAGGTTTCCGCCGGCGCCTACGACAATCCGCGCACCCGCATCGTCATCGCCGACGGCACCAAATATGTGGCCGAGACGGACGATCGTTTCGACGTGATTATGATCGATTCCACCGATCCCGTAGGCCCCGGCGCCGTGCTGTTTACCCGTGAATTCTATGCGGGCTGCCGGCGCTGCCTCAAGCCAGGCGGACTTCTCGTCACCCAGAATGGGCTCCCGTTCTTGCAGGCGGGCGAGCTCAAGCAGAGCATCGGCTACTTCCGCGAGCTGTTCGCAGATGCGTTCGCCTATCTCGCGAATACGCCGACCTATTTCGGTGGCCCCATGTCCTATGGCTGGGCCACCGACAACGCCAAGCTCCGCGAGCACAAGCGCAGGAAGATCGCGCGCCGTCACGAAAAGGCAGGCGGCTTCGCCACGCGCTATTGGAGCCCCGAGGTCCATGTGGCTTCCTTCGCGCTCCCGCCTTACGTGCAGGAGCTGGTCGAAACCTAACCCTTCACGGGAGCGGCACTTTTTTATCCCTCCCCGCGAGGGGAGGGAGGGTTGAGCCCACTAGAGCCCCTCCATGCGCGGCAAGTCGCCGACGAGAGGCCGGCAATAGGCATCGAAGGCGGCGCTGACGTCATTTGTGCCCGCGATGAACGCAGCCGGAACATGCCGCGTGCGCCGCGCCACGGAAGCGAGATCGGCGCGAGCGCAGGCGCTGCGATAGGCGTCCGGAGCATTCGAGGTGCGGACGATAATCACCGACGCCGAGGCATCGCCGCTTGCGGCAAGCTCGGCGGCATAGCGGCCGGCGGCCCGCGCCTCAAGCGTGTCCACCGGCGAAGGCTCCGGCCAGCAGCGCTGGATATAGCCGAACGTGTCGGCGCGCACGCGCGGCGCCTTGCCGCCCTTCGGCGTCAGTCCCGTCTTGACGAGATCGGCGAGCCCGTCGCCGAGCGCGCCCGAGCCCGAGAGCTGCACATTGCCATGGGCATCGACTTCACCTGGGCCTCGCATCAGCTTCGGCCCGATCTCCTCGCCATGAGCATCGCGGATACCTTCGCTGACCGCGATCTGGCAGCGCCCGAGCCTGGCATAGACGGCTTCGACATCGGCGAGAAATGCCTCGGTCGAGAACGGCACCTCCGGCAGATAGATGAGATGCGGCGCGGCGCGGTCGGAAGGTGCTGCGCCGTCGGAGAGAGCAGCGCGGGCGAGCGCGGAAGCGGCAGTGAGAAACCCGGCGTTCCGCCCCATGATGACGTTGATCTTGACGCCGCCGAGGCTCGCGTTGTCGAGCGCGTCCCCCATCAGAGCGAGCGCGACGTAGCGCGCGGCCGAAGGAAATCCCGGCGTGTGGTCGTTCTCGAGGAGATCGTTGTCGATCGTCTTCGGAACGTGGAAGCAGCGGAGCTCGTAGCCCGAGGCTTGCGCCTTCTCGCTGACGATGCGGCAGGTGTCGGCGGAGTCGTTGCCGCCGATATAGAAGAAATAGCGGATGTCGTTCCTGCGGCAGCTCTCGAGGATCTTCGCGCAATAGGCCTCGTCGGGCTTGTCGCGGGTCGAGCCGAGCGCGGCCGCGGGCGTGCGCGCGATCGCCTCGAGCTTGGCCTTGTCGAGCGCGGAGAGGTCGAGGAGTCCTTCGGTTCCTGCCTTGAGCAGCCCGCGCACGCCGTGCCGCATGCCGAAGATGCGGCCGACTTTGCCGCTTGCGGCGAGCCCCGCCCGCAAGCCCTCGATCACGCCCGCGAGCGACTGGTTGATAACCGCGGTCGGTCCGCCGGACTGGCCGATGACCGCATTGCCGGAAACGAGATCGGGCACGTGCTCACTCCGTTGTTGAAGCGCGCGCACCATGCCCCGGACGCGCGCGTCCTGGCAAGATTTCCCTCCTCGTCATTCCGGCATGTGACGGGGTGAGCTTTCCTCCCCCCTTGAGGGGGAGGGCCAGGGAGGGGGGTCGAACGCAACGGCTCTCTGTTCAACAGCTCCCATTTTACCCCCCTCCACGCGCCACCCCGCGCTCAAGCAGCGAAGCGGTAGCGCATCGAACATGGCGCGTGTGCTCCCCCTCAAGGGGGGAGCAAAACCGTCCGAGCATGCGGGATGACAGAAGGAGGCGCGGCTCTACGCGAGGCGCAGGAGGTGCAGGCTGAACAGGCGGTCCGCGTCGGTCCAGGCCTTGACCGGGCGCCAGCCCCCGGCGCGCGCCAGCGCCTGGAACTCATCCAGAGTGTATTTGTGCGAGTTCTCGGTATGGATGCGCTCGCCCCTCGTAAAGCCGAAGCCGCGGCCCAAGACATGCGCTGTCTGATCGGCGAGGCTCTCAAGATAGATCTCGATCCGCCCCGCGTTCGCGTTCCAGACGGCCGCATGGGCGAAGCGGGCGAGATCGAACGTGCCGCGAAGTTCGCGATTGATGCGCGCGAGAAGATTGAGATTGAAGGCGGCGGTGACGCCGCGAGCGTCGTCATAGGCAGGCAGGAGGATCGAAGCCGGCTTCTTGAGATCGACGCCGATGAGGAACGCGCTGCCCGTGCCCAACAGGCGCGCCGCGTTGGCGAGAAACGCTTTCGCCTCGTCATGGGTGAGATTGCCGATGGTCGAGCCGGAGAAGAACCCGAGACGTTGCCGCCCCCGCGCCACCCGCGGCAGCGCCCGCGTCGCGGTGAAGTCGGCGATCAGCGGCAGGATGGTGAGGCCCGGATGCCGCCCCGACAGCCAGTCCGCGGCTTCCTCGAGGCTCTCGGCGGCGATGTCGATGGGGATATACGCCGGCACGTCCTGGAGCGCGCTCAACAATAGGCTCGTCTTGCGGCTCGACCCCGAACCGAACTCGACCAGCACGCGGCCCTCGCCGGCGAGCGCCGCGATCTCAGGCCCGTAAGTCTCCAGCAGCGCCGTCTCGGTCCGCGTCGGGTAGTACTCGTCGAGCTTGGTGATCGCCTCGAACAGCTCGGAGCCGCGCGCGTCGTAAAAGAAGCGGCAAGGGATGGAGCGCGGCTTGCGCGAGAGCCCCGAGAGCACGGCGTCCGCGAAATCGCTCGGCGCCTTCGCCTCTTCGGCGCGCAAATCCACCGAGCGCGGAGCCGATCGCGATGAGGCGTAAAGCGACACGTCACGCGTCATCGCGGCTCTCGCTCACGAATCCTGCGCCAAGCGCAAGCCGGTGAATTGCCAGCGCTGATGCGGATAGAAGAAATTGCGGTAGGTGCGGCGGATATGGCCCTCTGGGGTGACGCAAGAGCCGCCGCGGAGCACGAACTGATTGCACATGAACTTGCCGTTATATTCGCCGACGGCGCCGGCGGCCGCCTTGAAGCCCGGGTAGGGCAGATAGGCGCTTCCCGTCCATTCCCATACATCGCCGATCATCTGCTTGAGGCCGGCGCCGCGCTCGGCTGGCATCGGCTGCAAATGTCCGGATGCAAGCGTCCGGCCTTCGAGCGGAACGCTTCCCGCCGCAACCTCCCACTCGAATTCGGTCGGGAGACGAGAGCCCGCCCAGCGCGCGAAGGCGTCGGCCTCGTAGTAGCTGATATGCGTGACGGGCGCCGCCGGATCGATCGGGCGGAAGCCGTTGAGGCTCATCTGCGTAGGTCCACCCTCGGCGTCTTCAAAGTAGAGTGGCGCGCGCCAATCCTCGCCGCGCACGACGTTCCAGCCATCGGCGAGCCACAGCGTCGGCGTCGTGTAGCCGCCATCGGCGATGAACTCCATCCATTCGCCGTTGGTGACGCAGCGGTTCGCGAGCTTGAACGGACGGATCAGCGCATCGTGGCGAGGGCTTTCGTTGTCATAGGCGAAGCCTTCGCCGTCATGCCCGGCCGGGAAGATGCCGCCATCGAAAGAAACCCAACCGAGCGGCGCGACCTCGCCCGCAGCAACACCGGGACCGGTCTCGCGGTAAGCGGGCTTGAGCGGCTCGGCGGCGAACAGGCTCAAGATATCGGTCAGCAGGAGCTCCTGGTGCTGCTGCTCGTGATTGATTCCGAGTTCGATCAGCGCCTGCGCTTCCGGCGAGAGCGCGCTGTCGAACAGCCGGCCGAGTGCGGCATCGATCGATGCACGATAGGCGCGCACCTCATCAGCCGAAGGCCGCGTCAGGAGACCACGCTTGGGCCGCGGATGCCTCGGGCCCACGCTCTCGTAATACGAGTTGAAGCAATACGCGAAACGCTCGTCGAAGACGCGATAGAAGGCGAGGAAGGGCTTGAGCAGGAACGCCTCGAAGAACCAGGTGGTGTGCGCGAGATGCCATTTGGCCGGGCTCGCATCGTCCATCGCCTGGACGACCTGGTCTTCGTCGCTCAAGGGCCGCGCGAGCACGGTCGAAAGCGCACGCGTCGCGAAGAGACGCTCCCGCAACGAAGGCGATTCGGTCAGGGGCTTGGCCGTGAAGGCTGCGCTATGAAGGTTCATGAATGCCCTCGGCTCGGGTTCGTCGCCTGGGAAGCGCCCCGATCCCCCGAGCCGACGCGCCGCCACCAACGTAACGCGAGATTTAGCAGCTTGTTCCGGCAGGCGGAATGGTTAAGCTCGCACAACTCTGTGACAGAGAGTTGATTTCGCCGGGATCGTCGCGTTGCAGCACAGCCGCGCCAGGGACGACACAGTCATACCGTTCGACGGGCGGCAATCGCCGGCCGCCGCGGCGTTGCAGCGTGGCGTGTGCCGCGCGCTTCGTGCGCTCGGGCACTCTGTCGTCACCGAGCTGTCGCTCGCCAATGGACGGCGCGCGGACGTTGTCGCGCTGTCGGGCGCGGGCGACATTACCATCGTCGAGATCAAGTCGTGCCTGCTCGACTATCAAAGCGATGGCAAGTGGCAGGACTATCTTCCCTTCTGCGACCGGCTCTATTTCGCGGTCGCTGCCGATTTTCCGCGCGACGTCATCCCCCCTTCCGTGGGCCTGATGCTCGCCGACCGCTACGGCGCCGAGCTGATGCGCGAGCCGCTCGAAGAGCGCCTCTCAGCCGCGCGGCGGAAAGCGATGATGCTCAGCTTCGCCCGCGCTGCCGCGCTGCGCTTGCAGCTTCACCTCGACCCGTCTTGCGGCTTCGAGATCTGACCTGTCCTAAGTCCTCACCCTGAGGAGGGCCGTAGGCCCGTCTCGAAGGGTGAGGCCGCGTTTTTGGTGCGTGCTTCGAGACGCGCGCTCCGCGCGCTCCTCAGCATGATCGCTTGGTGGTGCAACAAGTCCCCGCTCCCCCCTTGAGGGGGAGCACACGCGCCATGTTCGATGCGCTAACGCTTTGCTGTTTGAGCGCGGGATGGCGCGTGGAGGGGGGCGAGAAGAGACGCTCTTCGCAATGGAGACAAGTCTTGCACTGACCCCCCTCCCTAGCCCTCCCCCTCAAGGGGGGAGGGAACAGCGCGGTGCGTTCCGTTTAGATTCCGGCTTTCGCGGGAATGACGCCTGTTGATGGGAAAAATCTACTTCGGGGCGCGCTTGGCAAGGATGCGCTGCAATGTGCGGCGGTGCATGTTGAGGCGCCGCGCGGTCTCCGAAACATTGCGGTCGCAGAGCTCATAGACCCGCTGGATGTGCTCCCAGCGCACGCGATCCGCCGACATCGGGTTCTCCGGCGGCGGCGCCTTGACGGTCGCGGCCGAAGCGACGAGCGCGTTGTAAACGTCGTCGGCATCGGCGGGCTTGGCGAGATAGTCGACCGCCCCGAGCTTCACCGCGGTCACCGCGGTCGCGATATTGCCATAGCCGGTGAGCACCACCGCGCGTGATTCGGGACGAATCTCCTTCAGCGCGGCAATGACATCGATGCCGTTGCCGTCGTCGAGACGCATGTCCACGACGGCGAATGCAGGCGGGCGCCGCCTGAGCGAGGACAGCCCGTCCTCGACCGAGGCCGCGGCCTCGACCTCGAAGCCGCGCGCTTCCATGGCGCGGGCGAGGCGGGCAAGAAAAGCGCGGTCGTCATCGACGATGAGGAGCGTGTTGTCAGCTTGGATGCCGAAGCCGGTCGAAGCAGCGGGCAAGGCCTGTTCAGATTCCATCGTCCGTCGTCCCTTAAGCAATCGTGCGAAGCGCAAATCCCTGCAATTTCGGGGAGTTTCCGGCTTCCGGGCCCTCGGCAGCGCCCTAGACCTAGGCATTCTTCGCGTGAACGGCAAGCCCGTCGCGCCTCATGGCGGCTGCGTGAGGGAAGCGGCGCGGCGCGCCACACGCCGCCGAGCGAGGCCGGTTCGGCCCATAACCTCAAACGAAAGCGGCCGGCTCGGACATGTTGCCTTCCTTGTCGGGAGCCTGCTCGAATTTCGCCCGCGACCAGACGACCGTCACCGCCGCGCCGCCCTCCGGCGGCAACCGGTTGGCAAGTTCGAGCCGGGCGCCGGAGCGATCAAGCAGCGTCTTGGCGATGAAGAATCCCAAGCCCATGCCGATATGCTCGTCGGCCGGATCGGGTCCCGCGCTTTGCGCGGGCCGCGTGGTGACGAACGGCTCGCCGAGCTGCTCGAGGACGTTGGGCGGAAAGCCCGTTCCGTCGTCGGCGATGACGATTCGCACCTCGTCGTTCGACCAGCGCGCCTCGACCCTGACCTTGCTCGCGGCGAAGTCGACGGCGTTCTCGACGAGATTGCCGAGCCCGTAGATCATGCCCGGGTTGCGCTCGCAGATCGGCTCCGGGCGCGTCGCGCCGCGCGATGCGTCCGGCGCGGGCCCGATCTCAACCTCGATCGGTACGGCCATGAGCCGGTGCGGCGCCACGACCTCCTCGATCAAATGGCTGAGAGAGAGCCGCGACACGATCACGTCGCGCTGCTCGCCGCCACCGCCAATCTCGGCCAGGATGTCGCGGCAGCGCTCGGCCTGGGCCCTGAGCAGCGCGAGATCGTCGTAATGCGGGTCCTCGGGCTTCGCGCCCCGCATCAGCTCCTTGGTGACCACCGCGATGGTCGCAAGCGGCGTGCCGAGCCCATGCGCCGCCGCAGCCGCAAGACCGTCGAGCGCCGAGAGCTTCTGCTCGCGGGCGAGAACCATCTCGGCGGCGGCGAGCGCCCTCGCCATGCGCCGCGCCTCCTCGGCCGTGCGCCAGGAGTAGAATCCGATGAACAGAATGCCGGAGACGACCGCGGCCCACACCCCCATCACGTAGGGGAAGGGAAGCAGAAGCTTGGTGTGGTCGAACCAGGGTAGCGAATGGTGAAAACTTGTCAGCACTGTCGCCGCGAAAATGGTGAGTGCGCCGAGCGCCGCCGTGATGCCGAGCGGCAAGGTCGAGGCCGACACCGTGACCGGCGCGATGAGCAAGAACGCAAACGGGTTTTGCAGGCCGCCGGTGAGATAGAGCAGCGCGGCAAGCTGGAGAATATCGTAGCCGAGCATCAC
>CAYMJW010000046.1:11083-16549 GCA_964390455.1 uncultured Methyloceanibacter sp.
GGCAGCCATAGCTCAAGTCTAGCATGGCGGTGCAGTCATAATTCCGACAAAGCGAACGCGCAGCGCAAAGCCGATGAACGACAGGATGACCATACCGAAGCGAGGCCGCGCAGCCGCGAGCGGCGCTGACGGGAACGCCGTGCCCGCCGAGGTGCGCGATCTCACCAAGATCTATGGCGCCGTCACCGCAGTCGACCGCATCAGTTTCACGCTTCAGAAGGGCACGACGGTTGCGCTTCTCGGCGGCAACGGCGCCGGCAAGACCACGACCATCGCCATGCTGCTCGGCCTGGTCGTGCCGAGCGCGGGCGAGGTCAGGGTATTCGGCGAAGACATGAGCCTCAATCGCGGCGCGGTTGCCCATCGGATCAATTTTCAGAGTCCCTATGTCGATCTTCCGGCGCGGCTCTCCGTCAAGGAGAACCTCACCGTCTATGCCGGGCTCTACGGCATCGCCAACGCGGCCGAGCGCATCGCCTATATCGCCGAGGATTTGCAGATCGCGCCGCTGCTCGATCGCCCGACCGGAAAGCTTTCGGCCGGACAGAAGACGCGCGTCGGGCTCGCCAAGGCGCTCCTCAACGCGCCCGACCTTCTCCTGCTCGACGAGCCGACGGCCTCGCTCGATCCCGACACCGCCGACTGGGTCCGGCAAAAACTCAAGGACTATGCCGGCACGCGCGGCGCCACCCTCCTCATTGCCTCGCACAACATGACCGAGGTCGAGCGGCTTGCCGATCGCGTCATCCTGCTCGATCAGGGACGCATCATCGAGGACGAGACGCCTTCCGCTTTGATTGCGACCTATGGGCGGGAGACGCTGGAGGAAGTGTTCCTCGACGTGGTCCGCGGCCGTTCACGAAACGCTGCGGATGTTGTTGATCGTGGCGCCGCGCCGGAGCGGAGAGCGTCATGAGCATGACAATGGCACAAGCCGAGGGCGCGACGCCGATCATCCTCCCCCCGACGGGGCTCGGCGCCTCGCTCCGCCGCATCTTCGCGCTGCTGAAGCGCTACATGTATCTGTTGCGAGGCTCGGGCATCCGCCTGCTCGAGTTGATCTACTGGCCGTTCCTCCAGATGCTCACCTGGGGCTTCCTCCAGACATACTTGGCCGAGACCCAAAGCCCCGCGGCGCGAGCGGCAGGCGTGCTGATCGGTTCGGTGCTGCTCTGGGACATTCTGTTCCGGTCGAAGATCGGCTTTTCCACGACCTTCATCGAGGAGATGTGGGCGCGCAATCTCGGCAATCTTCTCATCAGCCCGTTGCGCCCGTTCGAGCTCGTCGCGGCGCTCAGCCTCTGGAGCGTGATCCGCCTTTCGGTGAGCATGATCCCGGTTGCGTTCGCCGCCTATCTCATCTTCGGCTTCAATCTGCTCAATCTCGGGCTCGCGCTCGCTGCCTTCTTCGCGGTCCTTGTTTTGACGAGCTGGTCGCTCGGTCTGATCTCGGCCGGCGTCATCTTGCGTTACGGGCTCGGCGCCGAAGAGCTCGCCTGGTCGCTCGCCTTTCTGCTTCTGCCGATCTGTTGCGTGTACTATCCCGTCTCGGTGCTCCCGGATTGGCTCCAGCCGATTGCGCTCGCGCTCCCGCCGACCCATGTGTTCGAGGGCATGCGCGCGATTCTTCTCGAGCATAGATTCGATGCGAACGACCTTTGGTGGGCGCTCGGATTGAATGCCGTATATCTGATCGTCGGATATTTGGTGTTCAGCCGGTTCCTCGCTAGCGCCAGGGTCAATGGCTCGCTCTTGCAATTGGGTGAATAGATGCGCGGACGCATTCTCATCGTCATCGTTGCCGGCTTTCTGATCGGCGCCATCGCGGGCGCCGCCGTGTTGGCGCTCACCGGCAACGGCTCGGGCCCCGCGGTCGCGACTTCGGGCAAAGCGCTGGTCGGCGGACCCTTCACGCTCATCGACCAGAATGGCAAGACGGTCACCGATCAGGATTTCCGCGGCCGCTTCATGCTCGTCTTCTTCGGCTTCACCCATTGTCCCGACATCTGCCCCGCCGAGCTTCAGGTCATGTCGCAAAGCCTCGATGCGCTCGGGCCCAAGGCCGAGGAGGTCGTGCCGATCTTCATCACGCTCGACCCCGAGCGCGACTCCTCTGCGGTCATGGCGGAATACATCAAGAATTTCGGCACGCGCTTCGTCGGCCTCACCGGCTCGCCCGAGGCGATCGCCGCGACGGCGAAGGCCTATCGCGTCGCTTATGCGAAATTCAAGGAAGACCCCGCGTCGACCGATTACAGCGTCGATCACTCGGCGCTCGTCTATTTGATGGGCAAGGACGGGGAATACGTCACCCATTTCCCCTATGGCACGCCGGCCGCCAAGATGACGGAAACTCTTGGCCGCTACCTTTAGGTGTGCGGCCTATTAGCCCCCGCGACATGTTGTCTTGCACTGCAACATAGAATCGCCATTTGATTCCGCGATGCAGCATTTCACTGTATCCTCGGAACGGAGGGACGATTCGTGCTGTACCATTTTTATGAGCTGAACCGGGCGGCCTTGAGCCCTGCGCGGGCCGCGGCGGACGCCTATCGTCTCCTGTTCCGCAACCCGCTCAATCCCGCCTCGCACACGGCGCTCGGCAGGAGCGCCGCGGCGGCGCTCGAGCTGTTCGAGCGCACCACCCGCCGCTACCGCAAGCCCTCCTTTGGCATCGATACGACCGAGGTGAGCGGCCGCGAGGTCGCCGTCAACGAGCGCGTCGTCGCTTCCAAGCCCTTCTGCAACCTCGTTCACTTCGAGCGGGATGTGTCGCGCTGGCGCCCCCGCAGCGACCCCAAGCTCCTGGTCGTGGCGCCGATGGCCGGCCATTTCGCCACGCTCTTGCGCGGGACGGTTCGGGACCTCCTGCCGCACTACGACGTCTATGTCACCGACTGGCAGGACGCGCGTTTCGTCCCGCGCGCTGCAGGCGATTTCGACCTCGACGTCTACATCGACTATATCATTGATTTTCTGAGGCTTTTCCGAGGAAACGTGCATGTGATGGCGGTCTGCCAGCCGGCCGTCCCGGTCTTTGCCGCGGTCTCCCTGCTCGAAGCGATGGAGGACCGCTCAAGCCCGCGCTCGATGATCCTCATGGCAGGCCCGATTGATGCGCGCGAGAACCCGACTGCGGTCAATCGCTTCGCCGAGGCCCGCACGATCGACTGGTTCCGCCGCAACGTCATCACCCAGGTCCCGTGGCCCTATCCCGGGGTGATGCGCATGGTCTATCCGGGCTTCCTCCAGCTCAGCGGTTTCATGGGCATGAATTTCGGCCGCCATGTCTCCGCCCATCGCGACCTGTTTCATAATCTGATCCAGGGCGACGGCGATTCCGCCGACAAGCATCGCGAGTTCTACGACGAGTTTCTTGCCGTCATGGACCTGACGGCCGAGTATTACCTCCAGACCATCGAAACCGTGTTCCTCGAGCACAGGCTTCCGAAGGGCGACATGGTGCATCGCGGCAAGCCCGTTGACCCGAGCAAGATCCGAAAAGTGGCGCTGATGACGGTCGAAGGCGAGAAGGACGACATCACCGGACTGGGCCAGACCTTTGCTGCCCAAATTTTGTGCAGCAATCTCCCGGGCGCTTTGCGCGCGCACCATCTTCAGCCCGGCGCGGGTCATTACGGCGTGTTCAACGGATCTCGCTTTCGCGCTGAAATTGCACCGAAAATCCGCGATTTTATCGCGACCCATCAGCGCCGGCGAGGCTTCTTGTCGCGGGCCTTCGGCTGGTCTGCCTAAAGCTCGGGCGCGCGCTCCCCGGACACCCTGTGCTACTCTCCTTTACGCCGAATCGGGGGACCGCCGGCAGTAGGGAGCGTATCGATGTTGAAGCGGCTCAATCTCGCGCGCGGCGAGACCATCGAGGTCAAAATCCGCGGGCTCGACATCCCCGTGCTTCTGAGGCGGAGCGGACGCGCACGAAGGTTCAGCCTGCAAGTGAACGAGGCGCGACGCGGTGCGGTGCTCACCATGCCGCTCTATTCGAGCTTCGCCGATGCCGACGAATTTCTCTCCCGTCATTTCGATTGGCTGAAAGAGCGTGTCGCCCGGCTCGCGGCGCCGGTGCCGTTCACGCACGGCGCCATCGTTCCCTTGCGCGGGCGCGCGCATGTGCTTCGTTTCGCGGGCGAGGTGCGCCGCCGCGGCGTGGTGTGGATCGAGGCCGCCGAAGACGGCAACGGCGTTCCGGCCTGGCCGGAAGGCGCGCGCGTCGGCGTCCGGAGGTTGCCGCGTCTCTATGTGACGGGCGCCGAGGAGCACGCGCCGCGCCGGCTGCTCGACTGGCTGAAGCGTCAGGCTCATCTCGATCTGAAGGCGCGTGTCGAGCACCACGCAAGGCGTCTCAACCTCGCGCCGAAGCGCATCTTCGTGCGTGACCAGACCACGCGCTGGGGTTCGTGCTCGACCTCGGGCGCGCTCTCCTTCTCCTGGCGGCTCGTGCTCGCGCCGCCTTTCGTGCTCGACTATCTCGCCGCGCACGAGGTCGCCCATCTCGCCCACATGAATCACGGGCCCCGCTTCTGGGCCCTCGTCGAGCGCGCCGTGCCACGCCATGAAGAGGCGCGGGGCTGGCTCAGGAAGCATGGCGCGAGCCTGCATCGCTATGGCGGCGAAGGCATGACGCCGTCCTCGCGCACCTCGCCGAAGCGCAGCATCGAATAACGGAAGGGCGTATCTAGCGCCCGGAGAAGAATCCGAACACGCGGCGCAGGAACGGCGCTTCGCCCGAGCTTCCCGAGCCTTGCCACGGCAGCGCCGCCATGGCTTCAGGAAGCCGCGCGCCTTGCGTCCCGGGCAGCGGCAACGGCGCCTTGTCCGCGTGCGCGGTGAGCATGATATCGTGCCAGAGTTTTGCCGGGAGCGTTCCGCCCGTGACCTTCTTCATCCGCCTGCCGTTGTCGTTGCCGATCCACACCCCGCCGACATAGTGCGCGGTGTAGCCGACGAACCAGGCATCGCGGAAACTCTGCGTCGTGCCGGTCTTGCCGGCC
Organism: uncultured Methyloceanibacter sp.; assembly: GCA_964390455.1. Lineage (GTDB taxonomy): Bacteria > Pseudomonadota > Alphaproteobacteria > Rhizobiales > Methyloligellaceae > Methyloceanibacter. Next base: position 16,093 of record CAYMJW010000046.1, read on the forward strand.
GCCTCGTGGCCTTCGAGCGCGGCCTTCTCTCCCGTGCCGTATGCGATCGTGGCACTCAGCATATCGTTCATCGCGCCGACATCGTTCGGCGCAACGACCTGACCCGTGGTCGAGCGCCGTCGCTGATACAGCACCTTGCCGTCGCCGTCGCGCACGCGCGTGATGATGTGAGGCAAAACCCCCTGGCCGCCATTGGCGAAGGGCGCATAAGCGCCGGTGAGCTCGAGCAACGTGACCTCGGCCGTGCCGAGCGCGATCGAGGGCCGGTCATGCAGTTCCGAGTGGATGCCGAGCCGCGCCGCCGTGTGCGCCACGCGCGCAGGCCCGACCTTGGCGGTGATCCTCACGGCCACGGTGTTAATCGAGTGGGCCAAGCTGTCGCGCAGGCTGATCTCGCCGCGATACTTGCCGGTGTAGTTGCGGGGCGACCATCCGGCGACCGTGACCGGCCCGTCAT
>CAYMJW010000047.1:0-2401 GCA_964390455.1 uncultured Methyloceanibacter sp.
GTGTCAGCGGGCCGGATGGCCGCTCCGCCCTCATGTTTTGCGTAATCGGGCGGGGAGGAAAGTCCGGGCTCCATGGAAGCACGGTGCCGGATAACCTCCGGCGGGGGCAACCCCAGGGACAGTGCCACAGAAAGCAAACCGCCCACCAAAGGCCTTGGCCGAGGCGGGTAAGGGTGAAAGGGTGCGGTAAGAGCGCACCGCGTTCTTGGCAACAAGGACGGCACGGCAAACCCCACCGGGAGCAAAACCGAATAGGGGCGGCGCGGGAGCGGGAGACCGTTTCCAATCGGCTTCCGGATCAGCCGCCCGGGTTGGTTGCACGAGGCGCGCCGCAAGGCGCGTCCCAGATGAATGGCCATCGCCCCGTCCGCTTCGGCGGGCGAGGTACAGAACCCGGCTTACAGGCCTGGTGACACATTACGGCCGGCGCGCGGGTGAACCCTTCGCGCCGGCCTCCAATTTTGTGGGGCGCGGCCATCAGCCGCCGATGAAGCTCTTGAGCAGCCCGAGCGTCGCGTCCGGCTGCTCCTCTTGCGGCATGTGTCCGCAACCTTCGACCAGCCGCAAGGTGGAGTTGGGCAGCGTGCGCCTGAGCTTGATGCCCACGTCCAACGGCACGATGCGGTCGTGGTCGCACCACAAGATCAGCGTCGGCAGCGCGATCGTCTTGTAGCGCTCAGGCAGCGTATCGATGTCCTTCGGCACGATCTGCCGCGCGCTGTGGACGATGGCGTGCTTTCCGGCCGCCGTCTTGAGCGGCGCGGCGTAGATCTCGACCTCCTCGGGATCGATCTTGCTGTCGTCGTGATAGGCGATCTGCAACGCGACCCGCGTCTGCATCTCCGGTGGCACCATGCGCACGCCGACCTGCGAGACGAGCGGCACGTCGAGCAGGCGGAAGAACACGGGGATCTGCTGCGGATAGGCGATCGAGTCGAGAAGGACGAGCCGGGCGATGCGGCCGTCGAGCCGCGTATCGGCCTCGAGCGCCAAGCGAAGCGCAACCCCGCCGCCAAAGGAATGCCCGACGATGGTGAGATCGCGAAGGTCCTTGTCCTCGATGAGCTGGGCGATCAGCTCGGCTTGATCGAGCACCGAATAGCGCTCGTCGAACGGCTTGTCGGACTGGCCGAAGCCCTTGAAGTCGACGGCGATGACCCTGTGAGTCCGCGCAAGCTCCGGGGTGATGTGGCGCCACGTATAGGTGCTTGCGCCAAACCCATGAAGTAGGAGGACCGGAGGTCCTTTGCCCTGGTCCTCGTAGTAGAGGTTGACCGGGGCCTCGGGCGGACCGAGCCGGGCGAACGGACCGCCTGGGCCGTCGCCTGCGCTAAGCCCGCAGGCGCCGAGTATCAGGGCGACGGCGGCAAGACCCAGCGTCGCCTTCAGCTCACTCTTGGCCATACATCCCTCGGACCCGGCCATCGGCGGGGCGATGCCCCGTTCGTGGCTTTAGCTTCCGCATCTCGCCCGAATCAGCCGGGACGCGGGCCAACCGTCTCTTCCGCCCTTCTACCGCGCTTCCCTCAAAAGCGGCAATTGCCAGCGGTTAACCAAAAAACAAGATCGCTATGGCTGTTTTCCGTCATTTTCCCGTGGAAACGTCACTCGTTCCCGGTTCCGTCCATTGACGCCCATAATATCCCATGATATCCCAATCATGCCCGTTCGGTGAGTATGGGTGGGTGAGGCAGGCCGCGATCCTTTAGAGGCCACGGGGGGATCTGCGCCGCCTCTCCCACCCAATTTTTCCGGGCTACGGCCTGCACCCCAGGCTTCGGCAACAGTCCCGCGTCAGCCCGGGTGCGTGAGGGGGAGATGGACCAGTTTGTCTCGACGTTCACCAACCGGATCGACATCAAAGGCCGCGTTTCGGTCCCCGTTTCCTTCCGCAACGTGCTCGCCAAAGACGGCCTCGACGGCATCTACTGCTATCCCTCGCTCGATGCGCCCGCGCTCGACGCCGGCGGCAAGCGGCTGGTCGACAAGATCAATGCGCTCGTCGAGGACCTCGCCCCTTATTCCGATGAGAAAGACCAGCTCGCGACCGCTCTGTTCGGCACGAGCGAGGTCCTCACTATCGATCAGGACGGACGCACCATTTTGCCCGAACGCCTGCGCGAGCACGCAGGCATCACCTCCCACATCACCTTTGTCGGCCTCGGCGAGAAATTCCAAATGTGGGAGCCGAAACGATTTGAAGCCCATCTCGCGGGGGCGCGCCAGAAAGTGCGCGACCTTCGCAAGCTACTCGGCGCGGGGCGCCGCGGAAGCGGCGGGCCAGAGGGAGCACGGGAATGATGGCGGGTCGCGGCAGCACGGCTGCCGTCGGCGGACCGGCCCGCCACATTCCCGTGATGCTCTCCGAGGTTCTTGCCGCGCTTGAGCCGAAGGACGGCGA
>CAYMJW010000047.1:2501-9985 GCA_964390455.1 uncultured Methyloceanibacter sp.
GCGGTCCCTCAGCCCGCGATATCGTCAACACATTGGGGGAGCAGGAGCTGACAGAGATCATCGGCAAGCTCGGCGAGGAGCGCCGGGCCCGGGCCATCGCCAAGGCCATTGTCGCGCGGCGCGCCGAACGGCCGATCACCACGACCGGCGAACTCGCCGACCTCGTGGCCAAGGTTCTCGGCCGCAAGCGCGACGAGACCAAGCATCCCGCAACCCGCACCTTTCAGGCGCTCCGGCTCTTTCTCAACGAGGAGCTCGATGAGCTCGCGAACGGCCTTGCCGCCGCCGAACGGCTGCTTCGGGAGACGGGGCGGCTCGCCATCGTCACCTTCCATTCGCTCGAGGACCGCATCGCCAAGCGCTTCCTTGCCAGCCGCAGCGCGCCGCCGCCGCGCGCCTCCCGCCACCTTCCCGAGGCGACCGGCCAAATTCTGGCTCCAAGCTTCCAACTTCTTAACCGCCGTCCGTTAGAACCAAGCAAGGGGGAAATCGCGCGGAATCCGCGTGCGCGCTCGGCGCGGCTCAGAGCCGCCATGCGCACCGCGGCGCCCGCCCATCCCCTCGACCTTGCCGCGCTCGGGGTGCCGCGGCTCAAGGCCGTCATCTGAGGGATCGTTTCAGTTCGCGAGTAACGCCATGCTGCGCTTTATCAATATCTGCCTCGTGCTCGGCCTCGTCGCGCTGGCTTGCGTAATCTATCAGGTCAAGTACCAGGCGCGAGGCATCGACGCCGACATCGCCGCGCTCGATAAACGCATCGACCAGGAGCGCGACGCGATCGCCGTGCTCCGCGCCGAGTGGAGCTTGCTCAACCGGCCCGAGCGGATCGACAGGCTGGCGAAGAAACATCTGAAGCTCGCACCGTCCAAGCCAATCCAGATCGTGACGCTCGATACGGTGTCTGATGCCGATTTCGACCGGACCCGCGTGGAGCCGGCGGCGCCGGAACCAATGCCGGCCGCGAAACCGGCCAAGCAGCCGGGCAAGCCGCCGGTCTCGAGCGGCAATGTCAAGGCGGCTGATGCGTCAGCGCCCTGGCCGGAAGCCCAGATCATACGCCCCGTGGCAACCTCACCCCAATAGGCGGCGCCACCAATGTCCGAGAGCGCAAGACCCGATCCCGCCGCGTCCCGCGCCGAGCGCGCCTATCTCGCCCGCGGCCGCTACCGCTTCCGTCTTGCCTGCCTTGCCTTCGCGCTTGCCTTTGCCCTTATCGGGGTGCGGCTCGTCACGCTCGGCTTCGCCGCCACCGGGCCGAACGCGGGCGGCCTCTTCGACATCTCCTCGACGGTCCACAGGCCCGACATTTTCGATCGCAACGGCAGGCTGATCGCCACCGACATCAAGGGCGCGACCCTCTATGCGGACCCGAAACGCGTGATCGACGTGGACGAGCTCGCCGAGCAGGTCGCGAGTGTGCTTCCCGACGTGAAGCAAAAAGACTTACGCGCGCGGCTGAAGCAGGGCGGGCGCTTTGTCCGCATCAAGCGCGAGCTGACGCCGAAGCAGCAGGCGGAGATTCACGAGCTCGGCCTCCCCGGACTCGCTTTCATCGAGGAATATCGCCGCGTCTATCCGATCGGCGCGACGGCCAGCCACGTCGTCGGGCTCGTCGATGTGGACAACAAGGGCCTCGCCGGCATCGAGAAATTCATCGACGGCAATCCGCAACTCACCATGACCGGCGCCGAGGGAGTCACGCTTTCGCTCGATCTCGGCGCGCAACACGTGCTGCGCGAGGAACTCGGCCGGGCCATCGCCACTTATCACGCCAAGGCCGCGGCCGGGCTCGTTCTCGACGTGCATTCGGGCGAAGTGATCGCGCTTGCCTCGCTCCCCGACTTCGACCCCCATCACCGCGAGCAAGCCCTCGACAAGGAGCGGCTCAACCGCATCGGTTTCGGCGTCTACGAGATGGGTTCGGTGTTCAAGGTCTTCACCGTGGCCGGCGTCCTCGACGGCGGCCAGGCGACGCTGCGCTCGCGCTACGACGCCTCGGGGCCGATCCACTACGCGTCCTTCACCATCGACGATTTCCACGGCAAGCGGCGCAGCCTCACCGTGCCCGAGGTCTTCATCTATTCGTCGAATATCGGTTCCGCCAAGATGGCGCTCGACATGGGCGTGGACCGTCACCGCGCCTTTCTCAAGAAGCTCGGGTTGATGGGCCGCGTGACGACGGAGCTTGGCGACAGCGCCGCGCCGATCATTCCGCAGCACTGGCAGAAGCTGAACACCATGACCATTGCGTTCGGTCACGGGCTCTCGGTGACGCCGCTCCACCTTGCGTCGGCGAGTTTGCCTCTCGTCAATGGCGGTATCGCCGTGACGCCGACCTTCCTGCCGCGTTCACGCGAAGACGGCATCAGCGGCGGAACGCGGGTGCTCAAGAAAAACACGAGCGCCGCGATGCTGAAGCTGCTGCGCCTCAACGTGCTGAAAGGCACCGCGAAGCACGCCGAAGTCGAAGGCTATCGCGTCGGCGGCAAGACGGGCACGGCCGAGAAGGTGGTTGGCGGCCGCTACTCCACCTCGGCGCTGCTCACGAGCTTCCTCGCCGCCTTCCCCACCGACGCGCCCGAATATCTCGTGCTCGTCATGCTCGATGAGCCGCAGCGCGTGGCGGCGTCGAGCAATCAGGCGACGGCCGGCGTCAACGCCGCGCCGACCGCGGCCAAGATCATCGCGCGGATTGCGCCGATCCTCGGGGTTCCGCCCAAACTCAAGCCCGAGCAGGGCAAGTTTGACGCCAAGGTGCTCGCCTCCTATTAACAGACGCCCCCTCCAAGGGGTTGCGCAAATCCTTGATCCTCAAGGAAATGCCACTTTTCGGGGCGCATGTTCGACCATGACTCTGGGTGAGCTCCTGGGCCGCGAGACGAAGCTGCCAGCGGGCTTCGACCGCATCCCGATCGAGGGCCTCGCGGCCGACAGCCGCGAGGTGAGGCCGGGCTATCTCTTCGCCGCTTTGCCCGGGGTGAAGACCGACGGCGCGCGCTTCATCGCGGATGCCCTGGCGCGGGGCGCCACGGCGCTCCTCGTGCCGCAAGGCGCGAAGCCCGCAACCGGTTCCGCCGCGATCATCGAGGACAGCGATCCGCGCCGCCGCCTTGCGCTCATCGCCGCGCGCTTCTTTGCACGCCAACCGGAGACGACCGTTGCCGTGACCGGCACCAACGGCAAGACGTCGGTCGCGTCCTTCGTGCGCCAGCTCTGGGCCGGGGAAGGGCTGAAAGCAGCGAGCCTCGGCACCGTCGGCGTCGTGAGTCCGTCCGGCACCAAGACGCTGACCCACACGACGCCCGACCCGATCGCGCTTCACCGCATCCTTGCCTCGCTCGCAGGCGAAGGCGTCACGCATCTTGCGCTCGAAGCGTCGAGCCATGGGCTCCAACAACGCCGCCTCGATGGCGTCGTGTTCGCGGCCGGCGCCTTCACCAACATCTCGCGCGATCATTTGGACTATCACCCGAGCTTCGAGGACTATTTCGCGCAGAAGCTCCGGCTCTTCACCGAGCTTCTGCCGCAAGGCGGAACCGCCGTGGTCGATATCGACACCGATGCGGGAAAGCACGTGGCCGCCGTGGCAAAGTCGAGGGGGCTCGATCTTGTCACGGTGGGCGTTGACGGGAAGACCCTGCGCCTCGTCTCGGCCGAGCGCGACGGTTTCGGTCAGCGTCTCATCATCGAGCATGAGGGCAGGGAGCATCGTGTGCGTTTGCCGCTGGTCGGCGCTTTCCAGGCCTCGAACGCGCTTGTCGCTGCGGGGCTCGTCATGGCGACCGGCGCGAGCGCCGCGACCGCGTTGCCGATGCTCGAGACGCTGCAAGGCGCGCGCGGGCGGCTCGACCTTGCCGGCACGGCGCGCGGAGGGGCTCCGGTCTTCGTCGACTATGCACATACGCCCGACGCGCTCGCGAAAGCGCTCGATGCCTTGCGCCCTTATGTCGAGAGGAGGCTCGTGGTCGTGTTCGGCTGCGGTGGCGACCGCGACAAGGGCAAGCGCCCCGAGATGGGAAGAGTAGCCGTGACGAAAGCCGATCGCGCCATCGTCACCGACGACAATCCGCGCAGCGAAGCCCCCGCGACGATCCGCAGCGAAATCTTGGCCGCCGCGCCGGGCGCGGTCGAGATCGGCGATCGCGCCCGCGCCATTGCGGAGGCCGTTGCCGGGCTCGAACGGGGCGATGTCCTGCTCGTGGCCGGCAAAGGTCACGAGACCGGCCAGACGATCGGCACGAAAGTGATCCCGTTCTCAGACCATGACGCGGTGGCCGCAGCACTGAAGCAAGAGGCGAAGTGTGGCTGAACCGCTCTGGACACTCGGGGAGATCGTGAAGGCCACGCACGGCGCGTGCCATGGCGCGCCCGCGACGCCGGTCTCTGGGCTATCCATCGACAGCCGCTCGCTCGCCACAGGCGAGGCGTTCGTCGCGATCCGCGGGCCGAACCGGGACGGGCATGCGTTCGTCGCAGCCTGTCTCGATCAGGGCGCGGCTTGCGCCATCGTGGACAAGACATATCCGCCCGGTGACGAGCAGAAGCTGGTCCGTGTCGGCGATACGCTGGAAGCGCTGAACGATCTCGGCCGCGCGGCGCGGGCGCGCGCGAGCGAAACCAAGGTGATCGCGGTCACGGGCAGCGCCGGCAAGACCGGCACCAAGGAAGCCTTGCGCCTCGCGTTGGCCCCGAGCGGCTCCGTGCACGCCTCGGCCAAATCCTTCAACAATCACTGGGGCGTGCCCTTGTCGCTCGCCAACATGCCGCGCGGCGTGCGCTTCGGCGTGTTCGAGATCGGCATGAACCATGCGGGTGAGATCGACGTTCTGGTGCGGTTCGTCAGACCGGAGATCGCCATTGTCACGACCGTGGCGCCGGTCCATCTCGGCTTCTTCCGCTCTGTCGATGAGATCGCCGACGCCAAGGCCGAGATCTTCCACGGGCTCGAGCCGAGTGGCGCGGCCGTCATCAATCGCGACAATCCCCACTACCAACGCCTGAAGGATCATGCGCTCGTCCACGGCGCCAGCATCGTCGGCTTTGGCGAGGCGCCGGATGCGGCAGCGCGGTTGCTCGGCGTCACGCTCGATGCGGACGGATCGGACGTGAGCGCCGACATCCTCGGCCAAACGATCGCCTACCGCCTTGGCGCGCCCGGCCGTCACCTCGTGCAGAATTCGCTCGCCGTGCTCGCGGCGGCCAAGCTCGCAGGGGCCGATCTCGCGCTTGCCGCCCGGGCGCTTTCCGGACTCAAGGCGCAGGCCGGCCGGGGGCTGCGCAACGTGATCGAGACCAAGGGTGGGCGCATCGCCATCGTCGATGAGGCCTACAATGCCAATCCGGCCTCGATGCGCGCCGCGCTTGCCACCTTTGGGCTCACGCCGCGAAGCGCCTTTCGCCGCCGAGTGGCGGTGCTTGGCGATATGCTCGAGCTTGGGCCCGACGGGCCGCAACTCCACCGCGAGCTTGCGGAGTTCATTGACGGGGCCGGGGTAGATGTTGTCTTTGCCTGCGGCGAATTGATGGGCTCGCTGTTCGAGGCTTTGCCCGCGAGCCGCCGGGGTGCTTATGCCAAGACCGCCGAAGAGCTTGGGCCTAAGCTCCTCGAAGCGGTCGGTCCGGGGGACGCAATCATGGTCAAGGGCTCGCTCGGCAGCCGCATGGGGCCTCTCGTCGAGGCGTTGAAACGCCGCTTTGGAACGGAAGCGGCGCCGGCGTAGGCCGGGCCGGGGAGGGGGAGGAGGCGATGCTCTATTGGCTGGCCGAGTTCGCGCCTGACCTCGCCATCTTCAACGTCTTCCGTTACATCACGTTCCGCACCGGCGGGGCGCTGATTACCGCTCTCCTGTTTGTGTTCCTGTTCGGGCCGCGGGTCATCCGCTCGCTGCGCATCCGCCAGGGCAAGGGTCAGCCGATCCGCAAAGACGGGCCTGAGCGTCATCTCATCCAGAAGCAGGGCACACCGACCATGGGCGGGCTCATGATCCTGTCCGGCGTCACCGTCGCCGTGCTGCTGTGGGGGAATCTGCAAAACGCGTTTGTCTGGGTCGTGCTGCTGCTCACCCTCGTTTATGGCGCCGTCGGCCTTTACGACGACTATTTGAAAGTCAGCAAGCAATCGGCGGACGGCTTCCGTGGACGCATCAAGATCTTGATCGAAGGGGCCGCCGCGTTGGTTGCGACCGCCGTCATCGTCCAGGTGAGCCAAGAGCCGCTCGCGACCTCGCTCACCATTCCTTTCGTCAAGGGCACGCTCATCAATCTCGGCTGGTTGTTCATTCCCTTCGGCGCTTTCATCATTGTCGGCGCCGGCAACGCCGTGAACCTGACCGATGGCCTCGACGGGCTTGCCATCGTGCCGGTGATGATCGCCGCGGCTACGTTCGGCTTCATCTCCTATCTCGTCGGTAACGCGCTGTTCGCCGACTATTTGCAAATCCATTTCGTTCCGGGCACCGGCGAGCTCGCGGTGATTTGCGGCGCGCTGGTCGGCGCCGGGCTCGGCTTTCTCTGGTTCAACGCGCCGCCCGCGCTCATCTTCATGGGCGATACCGGCTCGCTCGCGCTTGGCGGCGCGCTCGGAACCATCGCGGTGGCCACCAAGCACGAATTGGTGCTCGCCATCGTCGGCGGCCTGTTCGTGCTCGAGGCGGCTTCGGTCATCGTGCAGGTCACCTCGTTCAAGCTATTCGGCAAGCGGGTGTTCCGCATGGCCCCGCTCCACCACCATTTCGAGCAGAAGGGCTGGCCGGAATCGACGGTGGTGATCCGGTTCTGGATCATTTCCGTGGTGCTTGCGCTTGCTGGCCTCGCCACGCTGAAATTGCGGTAGATTTCCCCATTATGATTCCCGTGACGATCTTCGCCGGCCGGGATGTCGCAGTCCTGGGCCTGGGGCTGAGCGGGCTTGCCGCCGCGCGCGCGCTGAAAGCGGGCGGCACCAATCCCATCCTCTGGGACGACAAGGCGGCAGCGCGCGAAGAGGCGGCCGGCGAGGGCTTCACCGTGGGCGATCTCAATGCGGCCGGCTGGTCGCGCTTTGCCGCGCTCGTGCTCGCGCCCGGCATCCCCTTGACCCATCCGACGCCGCATTGGAGCGTGGCCCGCGCGCGTGACGCTGGCGTCGAGGTGATCGGCGAAATCGAGCTCTTCTTCCGCGAGCGCGCCCGCGCGAACGCGCCCGCCAAGGTCGTGGCGATCACCGGCACCAATGGCAAATCGACGACGACCGCGCTCACCGCGCATCTCCTGTCCACAGCGGGAAAGCGCGTGGCGCTCGGCGGCAATATCGGCAAGGCCGTGCTCGACCTCGACCCGTTCGCGCCCGACCTCACTTATGTGCTGGAGCTGTCCTCGTTCCAGATCGAGCTTGCCCCGAGCCTCGCCCCCGACGCGGCGGCCCTCCTCAACATCACTCCCGACCATCTTGACCGCCACGGCACGTTTGCGAACTACGCCCGCATCAAGTCCCTGATCTTTGCCGG
>CAYMJW010000047.1:10085-12798 GCA_964390455.1 uncultured Methyloceanibacter sp.
ACCGCCACGGCACGTTTGCGAACTACGCCCGCATCAAGTCCCTGATCTTTGCCGGGCTCGGCCCCAACGCGACCGCCGTGATCGGCGTCGATGACGAGGCCTCGCGCGCCGTCGCGAACAGCCTCAACGGGCCCTATGCGGTGAAACGCATCGCGGTCGGCCACGGCGTTGAAACGGGCGTTTTCGTCAATGACGGTATCCTCCACGAAATGGAAACGGGACGCGAGACGGCGCGCATCGACCTTGCCGGCATCGGCTCTCTCAGGGGCGCGCACAATTGGCAGAACGCCGCCGCGGCCTATGCGCTCGCGCGGTCGCAAGGGCTGAGCCCGGCTGCGATCGCGGACGGCCTCAAGACCTTCGCTGGCCTCGCTCACCGCATGGAGCAGGTGGCGCGCAGGGGCAGGGTGCTGTTCGTCAACGATTCGAAGGCCACCAATGCCGACGCCGCCGGCAAGGCGCTCGCGAGCTTCACGAATATCTACTGGATTATCGGCGGCAGGCCGAAAGAAGGGGGATTAGCAGGACTTGAACCTTTCTTTCCGAGAATCGTGCGTGCTTATCTGATCGGGGAGGCGGCTGACGCCTTTGCCGGCCAGCTTGGGGGCCAGGTCGATCATGTCCATTGCGGCACTCTTGCCAAGGCCGTGGAGGCCGCCGCTGCCGACGCAGGCCGGTCGGCGGCAACGGAGCCGGTTGTGCTGCTCTCGCCGGCTTGCGCCTCTTACGATCAGTTCGACAATTTCGCCAAGCGCGGCGACGCCTTTCGCGACCTGGTCATGGGTCTCGACGGGGCCGAAGGGGTGAGACAGGGACAAGCGGCATGAGGCTGACCCGCGCCGACCGCAGCGTTCTCTCCGACTGGTGGTTCACCGTCGACAGGCCGATGTTCTTCGGCCTGCTCCTGCTGTTGGGCGCCGGGCTCGTGCTTTCGCTCGCCGCAAGCCCGCCAATTGCCGCCAAATACGATCTCGAACCGTTCTACTTCGTGCGCCGCCACGCGGCGCTGATCCTGCCCGCGGTCGCCATCATGTTCGCGGCCTCGACGCTGACGCCGAAGCAGATCCGGCGCGCGAGCCTCGTCATCTTCATCGTCGGCATCGCACTGATGGCGCTGATCCTCGGGCTCGGGCCCGAGATCAAGGGTGCCAAGCGTTGGCTTCAAATCGGCGTGGTGTCGATCCAGCCGTCGGAATTCGTGAAACCGGCCTTTGTCGTGCTCACCGCCTGGCTGTTCAACGAGAGCCAGAAGCGGCGCGACGTGCCGGGCATCGAGCTCGCGGTCGCGCTTTACGCCATCTTCGCCGTTCTACTCGTGCTTCAGCCCGATTTCGGCCAGACGCTTCTCGTGACGCTCGTGTGGGGCGCGCTGTTCTATATGGCCGGCATCAACATGGTGTGGATCTTAGCGCTTGGGGCGGCCGGCATCGCCGGTATCGTCTCGGCCTATTTCCTCGTCCCGCACGTCGCCTCGCGCATCGACCGCTTTATCGATCCGGAGTCGGGCGACACCTATCAAGCCGATCGCTCGCTCGATTCGTTTCTGCATGGCGGCTGGTTCGGACGCGGCCCCGGCGAGGGCACGGTCAAGAACGTGCTGCCCGACTCCCACACCGACTTCATCTTCGCGGTGACAGCCGAGGAGTATGGGCTGATCGTCTGCCTCATTCTGCTCGCGGTGTTCGCCTTCATCGTTTTGCGCGGGCTGTCGAAGGCGTCGCAGGAGCCCGACGGCTTCATCAGACACGCAACTGCCGGCCTCATCATGCTGTTCGGGTTGCAGACTCTCATCAACATGGCGGTCAATGTCGGACTGCTCCCGGCCAAGGGCATGACGCTGCCCTTCATCTCCTATGGCGGCTCGTCGCTGCTCGCCATGGCGCTGACCATGGGCTTCGCGCTCGGGCTCACGCGCAAGCGTCCGATGGTCGGGCAATTGCCGCGAAGCGCCCACGCCCATCGCGACACGGAGCCGGAACACGTGAGGGAGCAAGCGGCTTGACCGCGCGTCCGTTCCTTCTCGCGGCGGGCGGGACCGGCGGGCATCTCTTTCCCGCAGCGGCCTTGGCGCAGGAATTGAAACGCCGCGGCTATGAGGTCGAGCTCGCGACCGACATCCGCGCCGAGAAATATGGCGTCGAGTTTCCCGCGCGCGCCATCCACCGCATTCCGTCCGCCACGCTCACGAGCCGCAATCCTTTCGCCGTGGCCATGACGTTCACGCGTCTCGGCATCGGGTTCTTCGGCGCGCTTCGCCTTCTCATGACAGCCAAGCCGCGCGCGGTAATTGGCTTTGGCGGCTATCCCACGCTGCCGCCGATCATCGCCGCGCGCGCGAGCGGCATTCCGACCGCGATCCACGAGCAGAATGCCGTGATGGGCCGCGCCAACCGGCTGCTGTCGCGCGTCGTCGATCGCGTTGCGCTTTCGTTCAAGCCGACCAAACTGCTTCACGCCAATGCCGAAATGAAGGCGCGGCTGACCGGAACGCCCGTGCGCGACGCGGTGCTGTCCTATCGCGATGTCCCTTATGAGCCGCCGGAGCCTGGAGGCCGGTTGCTGCTGCTTGTCTTCGGCGGGAGCCAAGGCGCGCGCTTCTTCTCCGAGGCCATGCCGCCCGCGCTCGAGCGCTTGCCAATGGAGATGCGGGAGCGACTGACCGTGGTGCAGCAGGCGCGCGAGGAGGACATCGAGGCGCTGCGCGAGGCTTACG
>CAYMJW010000047.1:12898-16383 GCA_964390455.1 uncultured Methyloceanibacter sp.
ACCGTGGTGCAGCAGGCGCGCGAGGAGGACATCGAGGCGCTGCGCGAGGCTTACGGGAAGGCCGGGATCGCGGCGCATATCGCGCCCTTCTTCCGCGACCTGCCCGAGCGGATCGCAGCCGCGCATCTCATCGTGGCGCGGGCCGGCGCCTCGACCGTCGCAGAATTGATGGCGATCGGCAGGCCCTCTCTCCTCGTGCCGCTGCCGCATGCCCTCGACAACGACCAACTCGAAAACGCAAAGCGCTTGCAGGAGGGGGGCGGGGGCTGGTGCGTGCGCCAGCAGGAACTGACCCCCGAGCGCCTGGCGGCGGAGCTCAAGCGGCTTCTCTCCGCGCCCAAGGTCTTGGCCGCCGCCGCCGCCAAGGGTAAGGCCATGGCCGAAACCGAGGCGGTCAGGAAGCTTGCCGATCTCGCCGAGGAGCTGGCGCGGACCAAAGCCGAGTAGTGTAGAGTTCGAGCATGCGTCTCCCGGATCCAGATCAAGCAGGCCTGTTCCACGTCGTCGGCATCGGCGGCATCGGCATGAGCGCCATTGCCGAAGTGATGCACACGCGCGGCTATGCCGTGCAGGGCAGCGACCTGAAAGACGGCGGCAATCTCGACCGCTTGCGCGCCCGCGGCATCGCCTGCCTGATCGGGCATGACCCCGCCAACATCGCCGGCGCGGGCCATCTCGTCATTTCCAGCGCCGTGAAGCCGGGCAATCCGGAATTCGAGGCGGCCAAGGAGCAGGGCATCCCCATCATCCGCCGCGCCGAGATGCTTGCCGAGTTGATGCGCCCTTGCGCCACCGTGTCGATCACCGGCACCCACGGCAAGACCACCACCACCTCTCTCATTGCCGATCTATTCAAAGCCGCGGACCTCGACCCCACCGTCATCGCAGGCGGCATCATTAATGACTGGGGCACCAATGCGCGGATCGGCCGCGGCGAATGGATGGTGGTCGAGGCCGACGAATCCGACGGCACTTTTGTCAAGCTTCCGACCCAGATTGGGGTCGTGACCAATATCGATCCCGAGCACATGGACTATTGGCCGTCGCTCGACGCGCTGCACCAATCCTTTCTGCAATTCATCGATGCCATTCCGTTTTACGGGCTCGCCGTTGCCTGCATCGATCACCCCGTGGTGCGCGAGCTCTTGGGAAAGCTCGGCGGCGCCGCCAACGGCCGCCGCACGCTCACTTACGGGGTCGCGCGCGATGCCGATATCAGGCTCGCCAATCTGCGCGCGAGCCGCGACCGGATCGTGTTCGACGCCGAGCTCGGCCACGCGGTCAAAGGCGGCGCGCGCAAGCTCGAAGATCTCATGCTGGCGGTGCCGGGGCACTACAACGCGCTGAACGCACTCGGCGCGCTTGCCGCCGCGACAGAAGCGGGCGTCAGCGACGAGGTGATCCGCAAGGCGTTTGCCGCCTTCTCGGGCGTCAAGCGCCGCTTCACCGCGGTCGGCGATTGGGATGGCGTCCGCGTTTACGACGATTACGCGCACCATCCGGTCGAGATCGCGTCCGTGCTCCGGGCGGCGCGCAGCGGCGGCGAGGGACGCATCGTCGCCGTGCTCCAGCCCCATCGCTACACGCGCCTGCAATCTCTGTTCAACGAGTTCTCGGCCTGTCTCGACGATGCCGATATCGTGGTCGTCACCCCGGTCTATTCGGCCGGAGAGGCGCCGATCCCCGGTATCGATCGCGATGAGCTGGCCTCGGGCTTGCGCCGTCACGGCCATCCTCATGTGCTGACTGTTGACGACGAAGAAGCACTGGTCGAAACCGTCGCTTCGGTCACGAAGCCGGGCGACATCGTCGTCGGCCTCGGCGCCGGCACCATCACCGACTGGATGAACGCGTTGCCGAAAAAGCTCGCAAAGCACGGGGGACGGGCTTGAACGGGCGCGACCTCGAGAACCGGTTGATGGCAAACCTGCCCGCGCTCCGCGGCCGGCTGAAGGCGGAAGCGCCGCTCAAGGACCTGACCTGGTTCAGGGCGGGCGGCCCCGCGGAGGTGCTCTACTCTCCCGCCGACGAGGCGGATCTCGCCTATTTCCTCAAGACCACGCCCGCCGATATTCCCGTCACCGTCATCGGGCTCGGCTCCAATCTTCTCGTGCGCGACGGCGGCATCGTGGGGGTCGTGATCCGGCTCGGGCGCGGTTTCGGCGACATCACCATCGAGGAGGGCCATAGAGTCCGGGCCGGAACCGCCGTCCCCGACGTGAAGGTTGCGCGCGCGGCGGCCGATGCCGGGATCTCGGGCCTTTCCTTCTATCGCGGCATCCCCGGCTGCGTCGGCGGCGCGCTTCGCATGAATGGCGGCGCGCATGGCCGCGAGACGAAAGAGGTGCTGGTCGAGGCGCGCGCGGTCGACCGCAAGGGCAATATCCATGTGCTGCCTGTTGCCGCGCTCGGCTATGCCTATCGTCACTGTGGTGCGCCTGAGGACTTCATCTTCACCGAGGCGCTGTTTCAGGGCGAACCCGGAGAGCCTGAGAAGATTCTCGCCGAGATGGACGGCATCGCCGCCTATCGCGAAGAAGTGCAACCGATCAAGAGCCGCACCGGCGGTTCGACCTTCAAGAATCCGCCGGGGCATAAGGCCTGGCAGCTCATCGATCGCGCCGGCTGTCGCGGGCTCCGCGTCGGCGACGCCAAGGTCTCGGAGATGCACTGCAACTTTCTCATCAACGAGGGAAATGCAAGCGGCGCCGATATCGAGACCCTCGGCGAGACGGTGCGAGCGCGGGTGAAGGAGACGAGCGGGGTCGAGCTCGAATGGGAAATCAAGCGCCTCGGCATGCCTGCGTGATGCGCGAGTAGCCCACAGTCAGCCGGGGGAACGACAATGGCAAGCAAGCAAGTTCACGTCGCGGTGCTGATGGGGGGGCTATCGGCCGAGCGCGAGGTTTCGCTCCGCTCGGGCGCGGCTTGCGCCGATGCGCTCGAATCCCAAGGCTATCGCGTGAGCCGTCTCGATGTCGGCCGCGATGTTGCGGCGCGCCTCGCCGAGATCAAACCCGATGTCTGCTTCAACGCACTTCATGGGCGCTATGGCGAGGACGGCTGCATCCAGGGCGTGCTTGAGACCATGGGCATCCCCTACACCCATTCCGGCGTGCTCGCCTCCGCGCTTGCCATGCACAAGGAACGCGCCAAGGCCGTGCTCGCCGCGGCAGGCGTCCCCGTGGCCGAAAGCTTCGTGATCTCCCGCACCGAGGCCGCCAAGGGGCACGCCATGAAGCCGCCTTACGTCATCAAGCCGCCGGAGGAAGGGTCCAGCGTCGGCGTTTTCATCGTGCGCGAGGACCACGCCCATCCCCCGCAGGAGCTGACCTCCTCGGAATGGACCTTCGGCGAACTCGTGATGATCGAGCGCTTTATCCCGGGCCGCGAGCTGACCTGCGCGGTGATGGGGGAGGAGGCGCTCGGGGTGATCGAGATCCGCCCGGCCGAGGGGCTCGCCTTCTACGACTACGAGTCGAAAT
>CAYMJW010000048.1:0-16299 GCA_964390455.1 uncultured Methyloceanibacter sp.
TTCCGGACTCGACCTTCATCCGCTGGCATCTCGAGAAGAAGTACCACATCGATTTCGACCGCGGGCTCAACGCCGAGCAGCGCGCCATCGCCTGGGCGTTCGAGAAAATGCTCGAGGACCATCTCTATTGGGCGGTCGTCAAGGACCGCTGGCTGTGCGACGCGAATTTCGCCAAAGGCCCGCGAAAATTCTTTCGCGGGCTGCCGGCGCCGATCCAGCCGCTCGTCGCGGCGATGGTCCGGCGGCAAATTCGCCAAAGGCTGCATGGACAAGGCATGGGCCGCCACTCCGCCGAGGAGATCGCGGCGCTCGCGACGCGATCGGTCGACGCCACCGCGGATTTCCTCGGGACCAAGCCCTACATGATGGGCGATGCGCCGACAGGCCTCGACGCCACGGCGTTTTCATTCGTGGCGGGCGTGCTCTGTCCGGTGTTCGAATCGCCCATTCGGATCGCGGCGGAGCGTCACGACAATCTCAAGAGCTACGTGGGCCGGATGATGGCCGTCTTCTATCCGGATTTCGGCCAGAAAAGACAACAGACCGCGGCGTGACGCTGCGCGGATTCCGTGCCCCGCGCTACGCGGCCTTGAACTTGGCAACGCGGATCGCGCCGGCGCGCCGCTCCGCCTGCCACAAATCGTACTGCATCTGCTGCCGCAACCAGCTTTCAGGCGTTCCGCCGAAGGCCTTTGACAACCGGATCGCCATTTCAGGCGAAATCCCGGCACGGCCGTTCAGCACCATCGACAGCGTGTTCCGCGACACGCCGAGCCCCTCGGCGGCCGCTGTTACCGACAGGCCGAGCGGTTCGAGGCACTGCCGTCTGATGACTTCCCCCGGATGTGGTGGATTGTGCATTCTCATGTCGTCACCTTCCTAGTGGTAATCGAGATAGTCAATTTCGGTCGCGTGGCCTCCAACGAACCGGAAAATCACGCGCCAGTTCGCCCGGACCGTCACCGCCCAGAAACCCGCATACTCGCCTTTCAGCCTATGGAGCCTGAAGCCGGGTAAGTTCATGTCTTCAGCGGCGGATGACGCGTCGAGTCGCGCAAGGATGTCGCGCACGGTCTCTCGGTGATCGGGCCTGATGTGCTTGACCTCGCCTCGCTCGTAAAATCGCTTTAGCGCCCTGCTTCTAAAGCTCTTTATCATTGCGTTCAGTGTATTATTGTAATGTACAACTTGTCAACTGGGCAACCGAGTGCTATCGAAAGAAGCACGACGCTGAGGGAAAACAAGGCCTTGCATTTGCAGCCGGGTCTGCCGCAATTCTTCGCCGGCTCTACGCAGCATCAGGCTCAGTCATGGCGTTCAAGATAGGGAAGACCGCGGGCGCATCGGCCGGGCGAGAGACCGCGGTCGCGGTCCTTGCCGCCATCAGCATCTGCCATCTGCTGAACGACGTGATCCAGTCGCTGATCGTGGCGCTCTACCCCATCTACAAGGAGAGCCTCGCGCTCGACTTCCGCCAGATCGGGCTCATCACCTTCACCTTCACCTTCACCGCCTCGATCCTTCAGCCTTTGGTCGGCTACGTCACCGACCGCTACCCCACGCCCTATTCTCTCGTCGCCGGCATGGGCTGCTCGCTGCTCGGTCTCCTCATTGCCGCCTTCGCCTCGACCTATGGCCTCGTGCTCGTCGCTGTCGGGCTGATCGGCATGGGCTCGTCGGTGTTTCACCCGGAATCCTCGCGCGTCGCGCGGCTCGCCTCGGGCGGCCAGCACGGCCTCGCGCAATCGGTGTTCCAGGTCGGCGGCAATTTCGGCACCGCGCTCGGTCCGCTGCTCGCGGCCTTCATCGTGCTCCCCTATGGGCAGACGAGCATCGCCTGGTTCTCGATCGTCGCGCTGATCGCCATGATCCTGCTTGCCGGGATCGGTTCGTGGTACGGCCGGACGCTGAAATTCAACAACACCGCCGCGCATCCATCCGAGCGCGAAGCCATCCACGAACTGACCCACGGCAAGGTGCGGAAGTCGATCGCCATCCTGATGGCGCTCACCTTCTCCAAGGACTTCTATCTCGTCAGCATCACGAGCTTCTACACCTTCTACCTGATCCACACCTTCGGGCTGTCGGTGCAGAGCGCGCAGCTCTACTTGTTCCTGTTCCTGTTCGCGGTCGCCGCGGGCACCGTGATCGGCGGTCCAATCGGCGACCGCATCGGAACGCGGCGCGTGATTTGGTGGTCCATCCTTGGCGTGCTGCCGTTCACGCTCGCGCTTCCCTATGTCGGCCTGCTCGGCACCGCGATCCTAAGCGTCATCATCGGGCTGATCCTCGCCTCGGCCCATCCCGCCATCATCGTCTATGCCCAATCGCTGATCCCGGGCCGGGTGGGCATGGTAGCGGGCTTGTTCTTCGGCCTTGCCTTCGGCGTCGCCGGCATCGGCGCGGCCTTTCTCGGCTGGCTTGCCGACAAGACCAGCATCACCTTCGTGTACCATGTGTGCGCGTTCCTGCCGGCGATCGGGCTTCTGGCGGCCTTTCTGCCTGAAATGGCGAAGCCGCGACGCGCCGCACCAAGGCAGCGGGCGGCAAGACATCAAAGTTGAGTTGCGGCTGCCTCGGCCGGCGCTTCGGGGAGATAGTGGCGCGCAATCCACAGCGCCGGTTTTTTTATTCACAGGGAAGCTTGGTCCCGTCTTCGCTTCAGCCCCGGCTTGCGCCAGAAAAGGCCTGCAAATTCAAGCCGCGCTCCCGCGTGAGCTCGGCGTGTCTCCGGCGAAGAGCTTGGCCGAGACAGCCGCCCTCGCATGTGCTTAAGTTGCGGCAGCGAGGGTTCCCGGCCGAGGCAATGCCGGGGCCTTGCATCACTTGCCCGGCGCGGCGGCCAGGCAGCGTTCTTCCGGTCTTGCGTGAACCTGCCAGCCCGCTCGGGTCGTTGGAGCCAACACCATGAACGAGGGGCAGCAATGCGTGATATTCGCGGGGACCTGCAAGACCGGGCCGCTCTCTTGGAAGAGCAGATCAATGCCCAGGAAGCGGAATTCGACCAACTCATCCAGCAATTGAAAAACGAGCATGACGCGAGGCTCGAGGACTTTCGGGCCGAGCTCGAGGCGGTGAACCGGCTGATGGAGCTCGAGCTCCGCCGGATTGAAACGACGGGAGGTCAGAGGGCGCAGGCGCACGAGCCTTTGGTCCAGCCGATCCACCAGCCGCATCAGCACGTGCAACCTCAGCCGCAGCTTCAGGCGCAGCCGCAGCCCGCGCTTCAGGCTCAGCTTCAGCCCCAGGTCCCGCACCAGCACATCCAGGCGCAGCCGGCGCCTCAGGCTCCGCATCAGCACGTCCAGCCGCAGCAGCCGCCACAGCCCCAGCGTCAGCCGCAGCAGGCTTTGGCCGACTTCCTCATCCGCAAGCTCAACGAAGCGGGCGCCATGCCGCGCGACGATCTCAGGCGGCTCGCGCTGCAAGAGGGATACTTCATCGACGTCGAGACCGCGGACCGGGGCGTGCATACCACGCTCATCAACGTGGTGAAGGCGGGTCTCATCCGGCAATTGCCCAATGGGAACTTCGCGCCCGCGACCGTGCTCGACACGATCAGGCTGAGACGCGCGATGTAACGTCGTTGTCTGGAGCGCTGTCGCTATTCGCGGCGGCGCTCCGGTCTATCCCCGCATTCGCCGGTGCGAGGGCGCCGCAAGCGGTCCGCGCAGAAGCTCGGCCACGTCGCCGCGCACCTTGTCCTCGGCATAGCGGGCGAGCGTCTTGCGGTCGGCAAATTCGTCGAGCGGCATAGGCGGCCCGATGCGGATATTGGCGTCGATCGGCCCGAGCCCGAGCAGCCGCCAGGCGTGGCTTGCCAAGTCCATGTCGCCATACCAGGCGACGAGGTGGCGGCCGCGCCGGCAGAGCGGCAAGCCGTAGATCTTGTTGTAGGTGAGCGCGAGCGTCTGCGCCGAGACCTTGGCCCCCATGGGCGCCCCTCCGGTGGGCTTTGCTGCCGCGAACAGCGAGGTCTTGAACGGGATCACGCTATTGCCGTCGCTTGAGGTGCCTTCGGCGAACAGCACGATATGGTCGCCCGCGGCAAGCCGGTTCAGAATCTCATTCGCCTTATCGCCGACTTCGCTCCGCCGGTTGCGGTCGATGAACACCGAGCGCTGCAATTTGGCGAGCCAGCTCACGAACGGCCAGGAGGCGACCTCTTGCTTGGCCACGAACGACACCGGCGCCACCGCCGAGAGCACGCTGATGTCGATCCACGAGACATGGTTCGAGATCAGAAACACGCCCTGCTCCTCGGCGACCGCGCCTTCGATGTTGAGCCGGATGCCGACGATCTTGCACACCTGGCGATGGTACCAATGCGGAAAGCGCCGCGCGTGGCGCGAGCCGGTCCTGAGAAGGAGGAGCTGAAGCGGCATCAACGGCAGCGTGAAGGCGAAGAAGGCGCCAAGGACAAGGAACGCACGCAGGCTTCTCATGACTTTGCCGCTTGGGTCGTCGCGCTCGTGCCGGGCTTAAGACTTGCCGTTCTTGAGCGGCATGCCGAAAAGCTCGAGCCGGTGGCCGATGAGGCGGAAGCCGAGCTCGCGCGCCACGCTCTCCTGTAGCCGCTCGATCTGCTCATTGCTGAACTCGATGACTTCGCCGGTCTTGACGTTGATGAGGTGGTCGTGGTGGCCGGGGCCCGCCGGCTCGTACCGGGCGCGGCCGTCGCCGAACTCATGGCGCTCGAGGATGCCTGCGCCTTCGAACAGGCGCACCGTGCGATACACCGTCGACAGCGAGATGCGCGGATCGCGCGCGCTCGCGCGCCGGTAAACCTCCTCGACATCGGGATGGTCGTCCGCCTCCGACAGCACCTTGGCGATCGTTCGCCGCTGGCCCGTCATGCGCATGCCGCGCTCGGCGCAGAGCCGTTCGAGCCTGCTTTCCGCCCTGACCGTCTTGCGCATTAGCCGCCTTGCCGTGCCCGCCTCGCCTCCGAGGCGCATCATCGGCAAGGGGGCGTCAAAGGGCAAGGCTGAAGATCACGGCATCGGCGCCGTGGTCGTAGTAGCCCTGTCTCCGGCCGACCGGCTCGCCGCCGAACGAGCGATAGAGCCTGAGCGCCGCTTCGTTGCCCTCCTCCACTTCGAGAAACAACCGCTTCGCGCCGCCGGCCTGCAAATGCTCCGTCGCGGTCCGAAGCAGCGCCCGGCCAAGACCCTTGTTGCGGCACGAGGGCACGACGCCGAAGGTCAGGATCTCCGCCTCGTCGCCGGCGTTTCGCGCAATCAGTAAACCGCCCGGCATTCCGGCCGTGCCGATCAGGCAAAGCGTCTCGGGCGACAGCGCGAACGCAAGCATGGCGACCGCGTCCCAGGGCCGCGCAAAGCAGGCGTGGTGAAGATCGGCCAGCAGCTCGGCATCCGAGGGACCCGCCTGCCGCACGGCGAGTTCGGATACCGTCAGCATCGCGCCACTCTTGCTTGCGTTTGCGGCCTCGCGTCGGGCGGACGCAAGTAAAGCGGCCTGAGAACGGGCACGGTCTCGCCACTCTCCGCAGCAAGCGCCGCAAGGGATGCCGCGCTCGGCTCAAGATCGGTGAGGCTTGCCTCGACGGCGACGCCATGTGGCGCGGCCGCTTCGGCAAGGCGCGCCGCGCCGCTCCCGACGGCCGTTCGCATCCCGCTTGGAAGCAAATTCACAGCGTCTTCCGGTGCAATCAGGAGCGGGCCGTCGAGTCTTTGCCCTGCGCCGTCATAGAGGCCGAGATAGAGCATGCCGCGCCTGGCATCGACGGCGACCGCGAAGGGCGCGCCGCCCGTGACGCCGAGATCGAACGCCTCTCTCGCCATCACTGTCAGACTGTCGATGCCAAACAGCTTGGCTCCCGTCACGAGCGCGAGCCCGCGCGCCGCGGAGATCGCGATCCGCACCCCTGTGAAACTCCCCGGGCCGGTCGTCGCCGCGATGCGATCGAGCGCGGCGAACTGAACCCCGCATCCATCCATCACTTGCGCCACCATGGGCATCAGCGCTTCAGCATGGCCGCGCGCCATGTTCTCTGCCCGCGCGAAAACCTCGCCGTCGCGCCTGAGCAGCGCCGCCGAGCACGCACCCATGCTGGTGTCGAGCGCGAGGATGTTCATGGTGGTCGTTTAGAGGATCCGCGCCATCTCGTCGAATGCGAAGCGCGGCGAGCGCGGGAAGAGGACGCTCGCATCGCCATAGCCGAGACTACAGAGAAAATTCGATTTGATGTTGGTCCCGGCGAAGAACTCGCGATCGACGCCTTTGTTGTCGAAGCCCGACATCGGCCCGCAATCGAGCCCGAGCGCGCGCGCCGCCATGATGAGATAGGCGCCTTGCAGCGTGCCGTTGCGAAAGGCGGTCTCGAAGATCTTCTCCGTCTTGCCGGCGAACCAGCTCCTGGCATCGGTATGGGGAAAGAGCTTCGGCAGGTGATCGTGGAAGTCGAGATCATAGCCGATGATGGTGCAGACCGGCGCCTTCATCGTCTTGTCGCGATTGCCTTCGGAGAGGTGCGGCTTGAGCCGCTCCTTGGCCGCGCGCGACTTTACGAATAGGAACCGCGCCGGGCTGCAATTGGCGCTGGTCGGCCCGAGCTTGGCGAGATCGACGAGGTGGTGCAGCAGCGCATCGGGGATTTCGCGCTCGGTCCACGCGTTATGTGTGCGCGCGTCCCGGAACAGCTGGTCGAGACAGCGATCGGGGAGCGTGTCCGTCAAACCGGACGGACCTCCTGCACCTCGGGAACGAAGTGCCTGAGCAAATTCTCGATGCCGTGGCGGAGCGTTGCCGTGGAACTCGGGCAGCCCGAGCAGGCGCCGCGCATGTGCAGATAGACGACGCCGTCGCGAAATCCCTGGAAGGTAATGTCGCCGCCGTCCTGGGCTACGGCCGGGCGGACCCGGGTCTCGAGCAGCTCCTTGATGGTCTTGACCGTTTCTTCGTCTTCCGGCGCGAAGAACTCGTTAGGCTGAACGCCGTGGGCCGCCTCGGGCGCGTCGGTGACCGCGGCGCCGGAGAGATAATGCTCCATGATGACGCCGAGAATGGCAGGCTTCAGATGCTGCCATTCGCCTTCGCCCTTGGTCACGCTGATGAAGTCGGTGCCGAAGAACACACCCCTGACGCCCTCGATCTCGAACAGACGCGTCGCAAGCGGCGAGGCTTTGCTCGTCTCGGGATCGAGAAACTCGAGCGTGCCCTGGTCGAGCACGGGGCGGCCCGGAATGAACTTCAGGGTCGCTGGGTTGGGGGTCGCTTCGGTTTGAATGAACATCGCTCTCGAATGGCGCCAAGCGCCGCTAATTTAGAACCGTTCTAGCCTTATTATAGTTGGCCCCGGGCGGCCGAAAGTCAAGGCGCATGCCCCGCCGGCTGCGCGTTATGAACGGCGAAGACCGCTAAAATCCGAAGATGGAGCGGGTAAAATCGCTGCCGAAGGAGCCTCGTCCGCCGCCACCGATCCGCCGCTGGTTCGGCCGCCAATCGCCGGCGACCATCTCCTCGTCGGCATAGACCGGCTCGCTGATATAGCCCTTGCCGTCGAGCGCCGACATTATCCGGGAGTCGTGCCCATAGAGGTCGTTGAACGAGGTGAACGTGCCGTCCTCGTTCACCTTGAGGGTGAAATAGGTGACATAGACGGGGATCTTCTGCTCGAGGGGCACCTGATGGTCGTCACCGGCATCGAACGTCGAATCGACGCGGGCGGCGTTCCAACCCTTGTCCTTCTTCAAGAGCACCTGGGCCAGAAGGTCGGGATTTTGCACGCGCATGCAACCATGGCTCTCGGCGCGCACGGCGTTATTGAACAACGATTTCGTCTGCGTGTCGTGCATGTAGACGTCGTGCGAATTGGGAAACAGGAACTTGACGCGACCAAGCACGTTGCTGGGTCCGGGCGGCTGCACGAGATCGAATTTACGGATGTCGTTCTGGCTCCAATCGATCGAGTCGGGATCGATGTCGCGGTTGCCGTACTTGATGCGCAACCCGTGACGCTTGAGCACCGAGGTATCCCAGCCGCCGCCGAACAGGCCGCCGCCCTGTCCCATATAGGGCGCGATCTCTTCGTTCTTGATGGAGTTGGGGACGTTCCAATACGGATTGAAGACGATTGTCTCCATCTCGTCCGAGATCACAGGCGTCTGCGTCTTGGGTTTGCCCACGACCACGCGCGCGGTGTGGACGGTCTCACCCTCGTCGACCACACGCAGCGTGAACTCGGGGATGTTGACCGTCACGTAGAACGCCCCGAGATCGTGCGGCAGCCAGCGCCAGCGCTCCATGTTCACGAGAATCTGCCGGACGCGCGCGTCGGCGCCCATTGCCCGCGGCTGCTGCTCGCCGTTGAGCACCCGCCGTGTTCCCGCTCCAACGGCGCCGTCGGCGCGCATGCCATTTGACGATTGAAACTGCCGCACCGCCTCCAGCACCGCCTCGTCGAATCTGTTCTCGTTGGCGCCGGCGGGAACGTCGAGCCGCTTTCTGAGGAGCGCGACCTGCTCGTGCTCGATGCCGAATTTGAGAACCGGGCCGTTGGGAATGACGACGGTGTCGGGCTTTACCTCTTCCTCCTTGCCGCCTCTGAGCTCGATCAGCTTTTGCCGGAGAGCCTCGAATTGCGGCTGGTCGGGCTGAAAGCTCCGCAAATACGCGGCCGGGTCGGAGCGGATGGCGATCGATTCGAGCACCTCCGACGGATTGGGGAGGGCGAGCGTGGGATCGAGATTCTTGCTGACGCGCAGCGGCTCGATGCGGCCGCCGCGGGCGTCCTTGGCATAGTCGAGCACCGCATAGCTCACCTTCATCTCCGAGGCGGCGAGCCAGTCTGTCGCCTCGGGACCGGAGGCGTTGAACGACGCGGGATCGGGCAGAGCATAGTCGGTGGCGCGCAAGCCATAGTCGTCGGCCTTGCCGATCTCGGCCATGACGAGCTTGGCGCGCTCGGTAAGCCCGTTCTCGTTGACCCAGAGAAGGTTTCGGTCGGGCGCTCCGTAATAGGCGACGAGCGCGTCCCGTTGTGCCGCTCCGGCATCCGATTTGGCGGAGACGAGGCCTTGAACGGTGATGCGCAGGCCCTCGGCCGGCGTAATCAGGCTGGCCGGTCCGTTCGGCTCGGCCGCAAAGCCGGGAACGCTAAGAGACGCCGCCGCAAGCAGCCCCAATGCCACGCTTCTCATTTTGGCTCCCTACCGGCCAAGCCCTGGATGGCGCCCCTTGAACCGTCCCATCCGGCTAGCACTGAAAACCGCTCAAATTTTGGCTGATAATGTCGTGGCGGAAAAGGCCAATATCAAGCCAAAGCGAGGATTTCTTCTGTAGAAAGGTGGCCCGGTACAACCGTAATCGGGATGGGGAACATGCCCGCAAGCCGCCCGCCTGCGAGGTTTGTGACGAGCGGGCCCGGGCCTGAGGGGTCCTTCGAAGCCCCGAGCACGAGCACCCCGATATCCTCGTCCTCCTCGATCAGCCCGGTGATTTCCTCCGATTTCATGCCCTCGCGCACGATCTCCTCCGGCACCAGGTCCTCGAAGCCCATGGCCTTGAGCTTGCGCCCGAATAGGCGGAACACGGCCTTCGCCTTCGAGTGCCCCTCCTCGCGCGCCACGTCCTCGACCGCGAGCCATTGGAAGTCGATATCGGGCTCGATGACGTAGAGGAGGGCGAGTTGCCCGCTCGTCCGCTGCGCCCGGCTCGCGGCAAAGGCGAGCGCGCTCTCGCATTCCGGCGTCTCATCGACGACGACGAGGAACTTCCGCTTGTGCCCTTCCGCGAAGATCTGGCGCTTCTTGCGCGCGCGGGCTTGAGCGGCGCTTTCGCTCGGCTTGGTCGGGGGTTTCTGCGTCTTTGTCGGCATGTTCTTCGGCGTCTCGCATGCTGCCATTGGCGGCAGAACAGTGTCCAGGTTCGAAAGCTCGGCCCTTTCGGCCGTCAAGCGAGATCGATGGCGTGGCTCTTGAGGTCTTTGAGATCGACAATCTCGAGGGTCGCCTCGTGGGTCGCGCCGAGAATAACGCGCGGCGCGCGCCCCGCCTCGAGCGCCTCGCGCCAACGCGCCGCGCACAGACACCAGCGATCGCCGGGCTTGAGCCCGGGGAAACCGAAATCGGGCTGCGGCGTCGAGAGATCGTTGCCGCGCGCCTTCGAAAAGGCCAGAAACTCGGCCGTCACCTCGACGCAGACCGTGTGCAGCCCGAGATCCTCGGGCCCGGTATGGCAGCATCCGGTGCGGAAGAACCCAGTGAGCGGGCGCTCGGAACAGCCCTTCAAGGGCTCGCCATAGACATTGCGCTGCCCAGATAGCGGCTGCTCGCGTCGCTCTTGCATGGCCGGGGATACTGCCCGATGGCGGGGCCCGCGTGAAGCACTTACCGCAGCGGATTGCGGTCGGGCAGCGACATCTCGCCCCCGCCCCCGCCCGTGAGCGCCTTGAGCTGCGCGGGGGTCAGAATCGGCACGGGCGGCCCTGCGTCCTTGGTCGCGAGCGCCGCAAGCGCTGCCGGCGGCCTCTCCGGCGTTTCGCCCTCCTTGGGGATCGGCGGCTCGAAGCCGCCGGCCGTGAGCACCGTGCCGCATTCCTTCGGCAGCTGCGCCATTGTGAGCGGCGGCTTGCCGGTCCAGGGCTTGCCGCCGGGCTTCGGTTCCTGCGCCGTCGCGATCGCGGCCTTCTTCAGCATCGCGTACCAATTCGTCAGCTCCTGGCCGCAGCCATTGTCGCCCGCCGCCGGCTTCTGATTCTCGCACCCCTCCGCTCCTGGTGGGCAGGCGAGCCGCACGTGGAAATGATAGTGGTGGTTCCACCACGGCCTCACCTTGCCGAGCCAGGCCGTGTCCTTGCCGGCTTTCGGCGCCTCCTGACACAGTGCCTTCTTGATCGCGGGATGTACGAAGATGCGCGCGACCTGCGGATAGGAGGCGGCGCGCTTGATGAGTTTCACGTGCGACAGCGTGAAGATCGCGGGATCGACGCTGAACGGGTCCTTCAGCATCGATACCGCGGTCATGTCTTCGCGCTCTTCAGGCGTGAGGATGCGGTCGGGCATGGGGGTGAGCCAGATATCGGCGTCGAGCCCGACCTGATGGCTGGTATGACCTGTCAGCATCGGCCCCCCGCGCGGCTGCGACATATCGCCGACCAGGAGGCCGGGCCAGCCGTCGAGCGCGTGCGCATCACTCGCGAGCCGTTCCATATAGTCCACGAGGCGCGGGTTGCCCCAATTGCGGTTGCGCGACAGCCTCATCACCTGCCAATCGGGGCCGTTGATCGGCAGCGCGACCCCGCCCGCAAGACAGCCTTTGGCGTAGCCGCCGATCGAGCGCGCGGCGAGAGGAGCAGGCTCGGTCGCCGCCGCGAACAATTCGCGCGCAATCGGGGATTTGGGCTTCGGCTTCTTGGCGGCTTGCTTGGGCTTGGGCTTCGCGGGCTTCGGCGTGGCGACGGTCTGGGGCTCGATCGGCTGCTGCGCCGCCGCCGCCCCGCCAGAAAGAATGAGTATGAGGCTCAAGAAAAGCCTGAGCATCGGCGCTTTCCCTCAAGGCTCTCAAGCGGGCCAAGCCTACCACAAATGATGGCGGCAATTGGAATGTCTCGCGGGCCCGCGCGGCCAAGCCGCGTTCAGCCGATATTCACGCACGGGACTCTAAGGTTTGCGCGAGCTTGATCGGGGGCGCGAAGCTCCCGACATCACCGAACAGAGCCGCCGTGGAGGCCGGCTCAGAGGGAGTATCAGGATATGCGGCACAACTGTCTCTTGGCCCTTCTCTTCGGCCTCATCCTTTCTGTTGCAACAACCGCCCACGCAAGCGTCGTCGCCAAGATCGACCTCTCCGGTCAGCGCATGACCGTGTTCGTCGAGGGCGCTGCGCGCTACACTTGGCCGGTGTCGACGGCGCGCCCCGGCTACCGCACGCCAACCGGCACGTTCAAGCCGACAGCGCTCGTCCGCTATCACCGCTCGACCATCTATGACGGCTCGCCGATGCCGTACTCGATCTTCTTCCTGCGCGGCTACGCCATCCACGGGTCCTACGAGATCAAGCATCTCGGCCGGCCCGCTTCGCATGGCTGCATCCGGCTGCATCCCAAAAACGCCGCCGCGCTCTATTCGCTGGTGCAGCGTTACGGGACGGGGAACACGGTCATCAAGATCGGCTACTGACCGAGAGCGCGCTAGCGCCCGCAGTCGGACGGCGCGGGCGCCCCGCGGAAGCGGTCGCTCATCCAGGCGAGCGCTTGGCCCGCGCTCTTCTGAGCGGCGAAGGTGTGGCTCACGCCGGGGAGCGAGACGAAGCGCACGCGCGTCCCTTGCCGGCAAAGCGCTATGGCGAATTTCTTGGTGATCTCCGGTCTGACGGTCGTGTCGGCCGTGCCCTGGGCGATGAACACGGGCGCGCCGGCCGGCGCTTGTCCCGGCGTGTTCTTCTGCATGATGCCCCGCCAAGGTTCGGTTTCGCTCGGATCGGCCTTGAGGAACTTGATCCGGTTGAGCGGCTTCTCGGCCTTCTCGATCGCCGCGAATTCGGGGAGCGACTCGATGCAGTCATGTGCCATCTGCTGGAACGGCTCCATCGCGGCCGGCTCGACCAGGCTCGAGAACGGCTTGTTGTAGAGCTTCGACCACGAGTAAATCGTCATCGCGGTCAGCTCCTTTCCGGTCGAGGTCGATTTGTCGGCGTCGAACAGCTCGATGAGATAGGTGGCGGGCGCCGCTGCGGCCACGCCGACGAGCTTGAGCTCGGGCGCGTAGCTCGCGGCAAGCTGTCCGGTATAGAGCGCGGCGTGTCCGCCTTGGCTGTGGCCCCACACCGCGAAACGATTCGAGGCGCCCGTGCGCGGTAGCGCTTGTGCGGCGCGCACCGAATCGAGCACGGCGCGCCCCTCGCTCACGCCGATCAGGTAGGGGTGAATTTGGCCCGGTACGCCGAGGCCGGGATAGTCGGTGGCGACCACGACGTAGCCTCGTGCCAGCATGTCCGCCAGTCCCCAGATCATGCCGGAGACGTCCGGCATGAGCGAGGGCGCGCAGGCCGTGACCACGCCGCTCGTCGGGTGCGCCCAGGCAATCACGTTGCGACCGCCGGGCGGCGCGGCACCGGGGGGAATGAAGACGGCGCCCGAAACCGCGATCGGCTCGCCGTTGAGCCCGGTCGAGCGGTAGAGGATGCGGAAGGCGTCGCCCCCGCCGGGACCGCCCCCCTCGAGCGGCCATACCCTGATGATCGAGCCGCGCTTGCCCGCAACCTCGCCCGGTTTCAGGTCGTAGCGGGCTTCAGCCTCATTGCTGAAACCAAGGCTGAGCCCAAGGACGGAACCAAACGCAAGCGCGGCTTTGGCCGCCAAACGAAAGCAGGCTCCCATCGATCGCATGCCGCTCCCTCTAGGACTTGGGCCAACAAAGAGGCGGGATGATAAACTCTACTTTCGATGCTGCGGCAACGTGCCAGAGTTCATTTTTTAGCCTCGACGTGCCTCTTTTCATCTTGCCGTCATCCGAGGCAAAATCGGGTGAGATCGCCATCGCATCGGCCCCAGCGCAGATGCGCGGGATGCTGCCAAGCCGGGGATGTGAAGACATGTCATCAGCAACAGCGACGCTCGATGCCCTCATCGGCCGTATCGGCAAGATCGCGACACCGTTCACGATCGAGCTGCCAGACGGCGAGAAGCGGAACCTGGGCGAAGGCGCGCCCGCGTTTTGTATCAGCCTTCGCAACGAGCGGGCGCTCCGCGCCATTCGCAGTCTCGACGAGGGGAACATCTCCGAGGCTTATCTTCGCGGCGATCTCGACATCGAAGGCGACATGCTGAAGCCGTTCACGCTGCGTGAGCATTTCGACGACCGTCATCCGCTGGTCGCGGCGTGGCGCTTCATCGAGCCGTTTCTGTTCGGGCAGGTCTACACCAACAAGCAGGCGATCGCCTCCCACTACAATGCCGACCCAAAGCTGTTCTTGAGCTTTCTCGATCCCGTCTTTCCGGCCTACAGCCAGGGCGTTTACGCGCATGACGAGGAGCCGCTCGCCAAGGCGCTCGAGCGGAAATTCGACTGGGCGATCGCCAAATGCGAGCTCAAGCCCGGCATGTCGGTGCTCGAGATCGGCCCCGGCTGGGGCGCCTTCGCCAGCCACGCGCTTCAGACCGGCGTGCGCTTCACCGGCATCACCAACTCCGAGGTGAGCCAATCCTACCTCAAGGGCAAGCTCGCCAATTTCGGCGACCGCTTCGACATCGTGCTCAGCGATTTCTACGACTACGAGCCGAAGGAGAAATTCGACGCCATCGTCATCATGGGCGTCATCGAGCATCTGCCGGATTACGAGCGCGTGCTGAAGAAGTTCTCCCGCCTGCTCAAGCCCGGGGGCCGCGTGTTCCTCGACGGCAGCGCGGCGAAGAAGAAATATGAGCTCTCGACCTTCATGGTGCGGCACATCTATCCCGGCAATCACTCCTTCCTCGTCCTCGACGACTTTCTCAACAAGCTGGCCAAGACCGATCTCGAAGTGATGGAAGTGCACAACGACCGCTGGAGCTACTTCCTCACCTTCCGGCAATGGGCGCGGAACCTCGATGCCAATCGCGACTACGTCACGCGCAATTTCGGCGATTTCGAGTTTCGCAAGTTTCGCCTCTATCTGTGGGGCGCGACCTACGAGTTCCTCTCCCGCAGCCTCGATTGCTACCGGACGATCCTCTACAAGCCCAAGGAAGCCACGTAAGGCGAGGCTTGCTTTATCGCCGGTTATCCAAGGCCGTCCCTTGACCTTGACGCGCCGGCAGTTTGCGGATGAGGCTCGCGGCGGAGGAGCAAACGCCATGCATAAAGACTGCGAACATTGCCGCAACTCGCTTCAACGCCCCACGCGGCGCGGGCTCATGACGGGGGCGGCTGCGCTCCTTGCCGCGAGTGCTTTGCCCATCGGACGGGCCCGAGCCGGGGCAGACGTGGCGGCGCCGAACCCGAATGCGATCCCGCCGGCCGAAGCGCTCGATCTTCTCGTGAAAGGAAACGCGCGCTATGCGGCCAACGAGCCCATCGAGAAGGACTTCTCCCACGACCGTGCTGAACGCGCAGCGGCGCAATACCCGATCGCCGCGATCCTCGGCTGCGCCGACAGCCGCGTCTCGCCCGAACTCTTGTTCGATCAGGGTCCGGGCAATGTCTTCGTCGTGCGTCTCGCCGGCAATTTCCTCGACGATGACGGCTTCGCGAGTCTCGAATACGCCGTCAAGTTTTTGGGGGCCCCGCTCGTCATGGTCCTCGGCCATACCAATTGCGGGGCGATCGACGCGGCGATCAAGGTGGTAAAGGAGCGGATCGAGCTGCCGGGCCACTTGCCCGAGCTCATCAAGTCGATCGAGCCCGCGGTGATTGCCGCGCACGGGCGCCATCCGAGCGATCTGTTGGCCGCCACCACCGAGGAGAATGTGCGGCTCAACATGAAACGGCTGAACAAGGACTCGCCGATCATGAGCGAAGCACTCGCGGCCAAAAGGATCGCGGTTGCGGGCGGCGTTTACGACATTGCGACCGGCAAGGTAAACTTGCTCTAGCCGAACCGGGAGACGTGCGGGCGCTCGATGGAATCAGCTTTGGAGCGCTGGCGGGCCGAGAAGAATGCGGCCTACCTCTCGAGCGCGGTGGCGCGCGCCGAGCGCGACCCCAAGAAGGCGGCGCTATTCCGGCAGATGGCCGAAGCGGCGGAGGCGCAGGCCGCGATCCTCGCCAAGGATCTCGGCGCGGTCCCGCGCTTCGAGCCCTCGCTCCGGTCGCGCATCACCGCTTTCCTCATCGGCGTGTTCGGCGCGCGCGCCATGCGCCACGTGCTGTCGGCCTCCAAAGTCCGCGGCGTCTCCGTCTATCGCGCCAAGACCGAGCCCGAAGGCCATCCGATGCCAGCCACGGTGGAGGATGTCGGCAAGCGTCACAAATCCTTCGGCAGCGGCACGCTTCGCGCGGGCGTGTTCGGCGTCAATGACGGGCTCGTGTCCAATACCTGCCTCGTCATGGGCGTGGCCGGGGCCGCGGTCGAGCCGAACGTTCTGATCCTGACCGGCGTCGCGGGGCTCCTCGCTGGCGCCTTCTCCATGGCCGCCGGCGAATACGTCTCCATGCTGTCGCAGAAGGAGATGTTCGAGCATCAGATCGCGCAGGAGAAGGACGAGCTCGAGCGCTACCCGAAGGAGGAGGCCGAGGAGCTTGCGCTGATCTACGAAGCGCGCGGGCTCCCGCTCGACGAAGCGCGCGATGTCGCGACCAAGCTGATCGCGAACCCCGCGCATGCCCTCGACACGCTCGCGCGCG
Source organism: uncultured Methyloceanibacter sp. (assembly GCA_964390455.1). Lineage (GTDB taxonomy): Bacteria > Pseudomonadota > Alphaproteobacteria > Rhizobiales > Methyloligellaceae > Methyloceanibacter. Next base: position 16,284 of record CAYMJW010000048.1, read on the forward strand.
AGGAGCTCGGCCTCAA
>CAYMJW010000049.1:0-5303 GCA_964390455.1 uncultured Methyloceanibacter sp.
GGATCACGTTGTGGCCTTGCGCCTTGAGATGCACCGCCTCGTCGGCATCGAAGACCAGTTCGCCGGAAGCCGCGCCTGGCGAAGCCGGAAGCCCCTTGGCGAGAACGGTCTTGGCCGCATTGGGGTCGAGCATCGGATGCAGGAGCTGGTCGAGCTGGCCGGCATCGATGCTTCTCACCGCCTCTTCGCGCGTAATCAGGCCCTCCTCGGCCATATCGACGGCGATCCTGAGCGCGGCTTGCGTCGAGCGCTTGCCCGCACGGGTCTGCAAGATGAAGAGCTTGCCCTGCTGCACGGTGAACTCGATGTCCTGGATGTCGCGGAAATGGGACTCGAGCTTGGCGCAAGCTGCCTTGAGCTCGGCGAACACTTCGGGCATGAGCGCCTCGAGCGAAGGCCGGCTCGAATTGGCGGCGCGTCTTGCCGCCTCGGTCAGAGGTTGCGGTGTGCGAATGCCCGCCACCACATCCTCGCCCTGCGCGTTGAGCAGAAACTCGCCGAAAAGCTCCCGCGCGCCGGTCGAGGGATCGCGCGTGAACACGACGCCGGTCGCGCTTCCCTCGCCCATATTGCCGAACACCATGGCCTGGATGGTGACGGCAGTGCCCCAATCGTCCGGAATATCGTGAAGCCTGCGATAGGCAATGGCGCGCGCGTTCTGCCAGGACCCGAACACGGCGGCGATCGCGCCCCAGAGCTGGGCGTGGATGTCTTGCGGGAACGGCGCGCCGAGCTCGGTTTCGACGAGCGTCTTGAAGCGCGCGATCAGCCGGGCCCAATCGTCCGCCGAAAGCTCGGTATCGAGCTCGAAACCTTTCAGGTTCTTTTCGTTCTCGAGGATCTCCTCGAATAGCTCGTGGTCGAGGCCGAGAACCACGTCGGCATACATCTGGATGAAACGGCGATAGGTGTCATAGGCGAAGCGCCGGTCGCCGGACCGCCGCGCCAGTCCCTCGACGGTTTGGTCGTTGAGACCGAGATTGAGCACGGTGTCCATCATGCCCGGCATCGAGGCGCGCGAGCCCGAGCGCACCGAAACGAGCAGCGGATTGTCCTCATTGCCGAAGCCTGCGCCGACGGTCGCGCCGATTTTTTCCAGCGCCGCGCTCACCATCGGTTTCAGCTCCTCGGGGAGCTGCCGTCCGAGCTCGTAATAGATGGCGCAGAGCTCGGCCGAGATGGTGAAGCCAGGCGGCACGGGGAGTCCGAGCCGCGACATCTCGGCGAGGTAGGCGCCCTTGCCGCCAAGCCTGTCGCGGTCGCCGGCCGCGCCGTCGGCGCGGCCGCCGCCGAAGCTATAAACCCATTTCGGCGCGGTCTTAGGCGTTGGTGCCGCCTTGGTCATCGCATGGTCCATGATCGGGCCGCCGTTGTAGCGGTCCCCCGACCTTCACACAAACGGCTGAGCGCGGAAATGGTTTAACGGCGTACTACCGATGGCGTGCGCAAGCGGCGATCGGCGATGAAGTCGCCGGTGCCGATCAGCCGGGCGCGGGGCATGTCCTTGAGCGCATAGGCGAAGGCCTCGACGCTGCCGCCTTGGTCGAGCGTGACCGCGACGGCGATGCGGTGAAACAAGCCTTCGGCTTCGGGGAATTCCCGCTCCTCGCCATTTGCGGGCGTGACGCCTTCATACTTGTCGAGGTCGATGAGAAGCCTGTGCCCCGCTCGAAGCGCGAAGACATTGCCGATCACGCGGTATTTGTCGTCGGGTGCGAAGAAGGCGCCGGGCCATGACCCGAAATCGAAGAGGCGGCCGGGAGTGAAGCCCCTGCCAATCTGCCGCGCCGCAACCCTTAGGCGATGCGCCATCGGATGCGCGCTCTCGGCTCTCAGCGTGCCATAGACAAAGAGATGATTCGGCATGTCCTTCCCGGTCAGTACGCTCCTTGTCATGCCCGCGCAGGCGGGCATCCAGTCATCATCGCGACGTCAGGAATTACTGGATTCCCGCTTTCGCGGGAATGACAATTCTGCTCACCCTTCGATCTTGGAGAAATCGGCGACGGTCAGCGTCGTGGCGCGGATGCGGTTCAGGAGGCGCAGGCGGTTAGCGCGGAGATCGGGTTCCTGCGTGTTCACAGTGACAAAGTCGAAGAACGCATCAACGGGAGCGCGGAGTTTCGCCATCTCCGACATCGCGGCAGAGAAATCCTCGCGCGCGACAGCCGCGGCGGCAGCCTGCTCCACCGCATCGACGGCCCTGGCGAGGGCTTTCTCCTCGGGGCGGCTGAGCAGCGTCGGGTCCGGCGCCTGATCGTAGGCGACACCGTCCTTCTTCTCCTCGATACGCAGGATATTGATCGCGCGCTTGGTGCCAGTGAGGAGATGCTCGCCGTCCTCGGTGTCGAGGAAGCGGCCGAGGGCGTCGACGCGGCGAACGATCATCAAGAGATCGTCGCCGCCAAGCGCGAACACGGCATCGACGAGATCGTGACGCGCGCCCTGCTCCTTGAGATGCACCTTGAGCCGGTCGGCGAAGAAGGCGAGAAGATTTCCGGCCGCCTCCTCGTTCAACTCCGCATTGCCTCTCGTTTGCGCGCGTAACACCTGCATGAGCGGCAGGCGCACCCCATTTTCGAGCAGAATGCGGATGACGCCGAGCGCGGCGCGGCGAAGCGCGTAAGGGTCCTTGGACCCCGTCGGCTTTTCGTCGATCGCCCAAAAGCCCATCAGCGCATCGAGCTTGTCGGCAAGCGCCACGGCGATCGCCACGGGTTCGCGTGGCACCTCATCCGACGGACCGAGCGGCTTGTAATGCGCGGCAATCGCGTTGGCGACCACCGGGTTCTCCTCCTGGTCGAGCGCGTAATAGCGGCCCATCACCCCTTGCAGTTCGGGGAACTCGCCGACCATGCCGCTTAACAGATCGGACTTGGCCAGCATGGCGGCCCGTTCGGAGAGGTCAGGATCGGCGCCGACGCGAGGGGCAAGCTCGCGCGCGAGCTTCCACACCCTCTGCACGCGCTCATATTGCGACCCGAGCTTCTCGTGGAACACGATCTCCCTTAGCTTTGGCACGCGCTCTTCAAGGAGCACTCTGCGGTCCTGATCGAAGAAGAACTTGGCGTCGGCGAGCCTTGCCCTGATGACCCGCTCGTTGCCGGCGACGATCGCCTTGCCGCCGTCTTTCGCTTGCAGATTCGCAACCAGGATGAACCGGTTGGCAAGCTTCTCGCCTTTGCGCAGCGAGAAGCACTTCTGGTGCGCCTTCATGGCGGTCGCGAGCACCTCCGGCGGCACCGACAGGAAGGTCTCGTCGTACGTTCCCATCAGCGGCACGGGCCATTCGGTGAGACCCGCATTCTCGGTGAGCAGGCCCTCGTCCTCGACGAGAGCGAGCTTCTCGTTCTTGGCGAGAGCGCGTGCGCCATCGAGAATCAGTCTCGCGCGCTCATCGCCATCGAGAATGACTTTGGCGGCGCGGAGCTTCTTCACATAGTCGGCGAAGCCTTTCACGGCGAAGGGCTTGGGGGCCATGAATCTGTGGCCGCGAGTCTCCTTGCCGCTTCTGATGCCGTCGATCGCGAACGGCACGACCTTGCCGTCGAGCAGGCAGAGAATGGAATGGAGCGGCCGCACCCAACGAAGCTTGCCCGCGCCCCAGCGCATCGATTTCGGCCAGGGGAAATTCTGCACGATCTGCGGCACGATCTCCGCCACCACCTCAGCCGTCGCGCGGCCGCGCTTCTCGATCAGAGCCACGTAGAAGGCGCCCTTCTTGTCCTCGCGCCGCTCGGCCTGATCGATGGAGGAAAGCCCTGCGGATTTGAGAAAGCCGTTGATGGCGGCTTCGGGCGCATCGACGCGCGGGCCCTTCTTCTCCTCGCGCACGGCTGGCGAGCGTGCGGGGAGGCCATCGACCGCGGCCACGAGACGGCGCGGCGTGGCGAAAGTCTTGATCGCCCTATATTCGAGCCCCGCCGCTGCGAGCGCCTGCCCGAGCAAGCGGGCGAGGTCCTCACGCGCGCGCGTCTGCATGCGCGACGGGATCTCCTCGGAGAACAGTTCGAGCAGAAGCTCAGCCATCGGCGCCGCCAGCTTCGGTCTTGAGCCATGCGGCGCAACAGGCTTTGGCGAGATCGCGCACGCGCAAGATATAGGCCTGCCGCTCGGTCACCGAGATGACGCCGCGGGCATCGAGCAGATTGAAAATATGCGAGGCCTTGATCGCCTGGTCGTAGGCGGGGAGCGCGAGAAGCTGGCGTTCCCCGCTCTCGCCCTTGGCGAGCAACGCCTTGCATTCGGCCTCGGCGTCGCGGAAATGCTGGAGCAGGAGATGCGTGTCGGCCTGCTCGAAATTGTAGCGAGAGTATTCCTGCTCGGCCTGGAGAAACACGTCGCCATAAGTGACCTTGTCCTTGCCCTCGCCGCCGTTGAAATCGAGATCGAACACGTTGTCGACGCCTTGCACATACATGGCGAGGCGCTCCAAGCCATAGGTCAACTCGCCAGAGGCGGGATTGCAATCGAAGCCGCCGACTTGCTGGAAATAGGTGAACTGCGTCACCTCCATGCCGTCGAGCCACACTTCCCAGCCGAGACCCCAGGCGCCGAGCGTCGGGCTTTCCCAGTCGTCCTCGACGAAGCGGATGTCGTGTTTTGCGGGATCGATGCCGAGCGCGACGAGGCTCTTTAGATAGAGGTCCTGGATGTCGGGCGGCGACGGCTTCAGGATCACCTGGAACTGGTAGTAGTGCTGGAGCCGGTTCGGGTTCTCGCCATAGCGGCCATCCTTGGGCCGGCGCGAGGGCTGCACGTAAGCCGCGCGCCAGGGCTTCGGCCCGAGCGAACGCAGCGCGGTCGCGGGATGAAAGGTCCCCGCCCCCATCTCCAAGTCGTAGGGCTGGAGGATCACGCAGCCCTGATCGGCCCAGAAGCGCTGGAGCCCGAGGATCAAGTCCTGGAAGGACGGCGGCCGCTTCTTCGCGGATTTCTTTTTCTTGGCCATCGGTTCGGATCGCTCGATCGGGAAAGCCTTGGGCAGGGTCGCCGGGACGCTAATGCAATTCGTGCTCGAATTGAACCGTCATCCCGGCTCTGTGGCTGAAAACTTTTCCGCGTCATGCCCGGACTTGATCCGGGCATCCATGCCGTCACATCTCAGCGGGCTGAAGCGCCATCGGAGTGGATTGCCGGGTCAAGCCCGGCAATGACGAAAGGAGGAAATGCTGAAAGGTCAGAAAGGTCCGGGCCCTAGTGCCGCGTGCGCTCGGCGCCTTGCGCCACCCGCTTCGGCCGGTAGATGCCGGTCGCCGGGTCCTGTTCCAGCGGCACGGCGGTGTTTCGCGCTTGGCGCTCAA
>CAYMJW010000049.1:5403-16175 GCA_964390455.1 uncultured Methyloceanibacter sp.
CCGGTCGCCGGGTCCTGTTCCAGCGGCACGGCGGTGTTTCGCGCTTGGCGCTCAACCGCCTCCTCGGCGGCCTTCAGCTCCGCCTGGATGCGTCTCTGCATCTGGCGATAGAAGCGCCCCGCCAGCACGAGGCCCGCGCCCACAGCGGCAAGGATGATGAGTTGCGGCATGGCTCAGAACCCGAAACGCGACCAAAGCGACCGCGCTTCGATCGCCGAGATGAGATCGGCGGCAAAACCGCCGGGTGAGAAACCGAACCCGAAGCCCTCGCCTTCGGCAAAAACGCCGCGCCTGCGGCGGAACCAGGACGTCCCGGACGACACGGGCTTGAGACGAACGTCATCGCCATAGACCTCGCGCATCTTGGTGCGGAGGTCGGAAAGCCCGTCGATCAGGCCAAGCTCGAGCGCTTTCGTTCCGGACCAGAACTCGCCGGTGAAGAGATCGATGCCGGCGTGGTCGATCTTGGACCCTCGCCGCGTCTTGACGAGATCGATAAACACCGCATGCACGTCTCTTTGCAGCGCCTTGATGCGCTCGACGTCTTCCGCCTTCTCGGGCAGGAACGGATCGAGCGTGTCCTTGCTCTTGCCTGCGGTATAGACGCGGCGCTCGACGCCGATGCGGCTGATGAGCTCGTTCAGGCCGAACGTCGCGGTGATGACCCCGATCGAGCCAACGATCGAGCTCGGATCGGCGTAGATCTCATCGCCCGCGAGCGCGAGCAGATAGCCGCCCGAGGCGGCGACATCCTCGGCGAAGACATGGACTTTGAGGTTCTTCTCGGCGGCGAGCGCGCGCACGCGCTTAAAGATCAGCATCGACTGCACGGCCGAGCCGCCGGGCGAATTGATCTGGATGGCGACGGCCTTGGCGCCGCGCATGGTGAAGGCCTTCTCGATCGCCGCGGCTGATGTTGCGAGCGACAGGCCGGGCCGGAGCGGCGTCACCACGCCGATCGCGCCGGTGAAGCGCAGCACGGGCACGACGGGGCCGCTCTTCGTCCATGCCTCGGGAAGATAGCTCTTCCAGCCCTCGCGACGCGTCAGTCCGGTATCCTCAAGGAGAGTGCTCATGGCGATTAACGTATAGTTGGCTTGCCTCAAATCAAAGGCTAAGCAGCGAATTCTGTGCCAATTAAGACCGACGCGCCGCGGCCCGTTTTCCAACCTCCCCCTCGCGGCAACCGCGTCATTCCGGCGAAAGCCGGAATCCAGAGGCGGCATGCACTGCGTGCGTCACTCTGGATACCGGCTTACGCCGGTATGACGAACTTGACCGCCCGGCTCAGCCTCGCGGAACTTTTCATGCTGGGAGCGTGCGCTCAAATGCAGACCCTCACCCTGAGGAGGGCCGAAGGCCCGTCTCGAAGGGTGAGGCCATATGCAAGTGCGCGCGTGCTTCGAGACGCGCTCCTTCGGAGCGCTCCTCAGCATGAGGAGGGTCGTTCGGGCGACTGATCTTAAGCTTTTGGTTAGCGCAAAATCGCAGAGTGTCATCGGGAAGCCGGGGTTCCCGGCTATAGTCGAACCAAGGCTGGCGAAAGCCGGCTTCGGCGGAAGCGCCGCTCCATCTCTTGAGGAGGAATGCATGAGCAAGCTTGCGACTTTGGCGGTGGCGGTAGGCGCGCTCGCGCTCGCCTTTGTCACCCTCGCCCCGAGTTCGGCGGACGCCGGATGGCGCCGGGGCCGCTATTGGGGCGGCTGGGGGCCGGGGGTCAGCGTCTATGTCGGGCCAGGTTATGGCTGGTATGGTCCCCGCCGTTACTGGCGGCCGCGCTACCCGGTCGGCTACCCTTATGCCTATTACCCCTACTGGCGTTACCGCTACAATTACGGTTGGTAACAGGCACGCGCGCCGCCGCGGCGCCCGGTACTCACTGAAAGAGTCGCTCCGGCAAAGGACGCGGCTCCTTCAGTCGCCCTATCGGCGCAAATCCAGGGAAGCCCCTCCCCTGAGCACGGCTTCGGCCGCTTCGGTGTAACGCCCATCCGCCTCGTGCAGCACGAGCCCGGGCAGGAGGCTGAGTCCCGCCCGGCTTCCCTTCTTCGCCTGCACGATGATGCGCGTCGCCGCCTCGCCGGCCTTTGGATAGAGCGGGAAGACGGTGATGCCGCCGAACCGCCCGTCGAGCAGCGCGAGAAGTTCGCCGAGGCAGTCCGGCCGATGGATCAACGTCAGGAGTCCATTCGGCCGAGCCATCGCGGCGAAGAAACGCACCCAGGCGCGAAACCCTCCTTCAAGCATGACATGCGCGGTTCGGCGCGCGGCATCAGGCGCCGCTCGTACTCTCGTTTCGGCATAGAAGGGCGGGTTGGCGATGAGATGATGGTAGCCCTCCCGCTTGAGCCCCGCATCGCTCAGCACCTTGCCGCGAGAGGTCAGATCGGCCGCGATCGCGCGAAACTGTCCGCCGAAACCGTTCTGAGCGGCATTGCGCTCGGCAAGCGCGACGAGCTGCTGATCGATCTCGACAGCCGTCACATGCACGCCGGAAACGCGCGCCAGGAGACAAAGTCCGGCGACGCCCGCGCCCGCGCCGGCATCGAGCACGCGTTCGCCTGCGCGCGCGGGCACGGACGCCGCCAGGAAGACGGCATCGCTCCCCGCCCGATGGCCGCTCCGCGGCTGGACCACGGCGATGCAGCCGCCGAGAAAATCGTCGGTGGTTGTGGCGCCTTGGCGCGTGCCGGGCTTAGCTTTGCTCGTCGCCGGCGATGACATGGCCGATGCCCGCCCCGGTCAGGATTTGGCGCGCCGCCGCGATGCTGCCGCTCTCGACCAGAACGCGCCGGGGCAAGGCCCCGATCGAGCCCTCGAGCACGCTCATATTGAGATCGGCGACGATGAAATCGATGCTTTCCTCTTCCAGCAAGGCGCTGACATAGGAGATAAGCACCGGTTCGTTCGACCGCAGCAACTCCTTCATGGCTTGACCGGCCTCTCGTCCTGTGGCGGATCGCCTTGACCTCGACCGTGATGCGCCGACATTATCAAGCCGGCGAAATAGAGGAGATGTCCTTTGGGCGTTGTGGTTAAGCTTGCCGGCGGGAGAGATCCCAATGCCAGTCTCGCGCCGCTCGTTGCGCTTGTCGCGGAGGACATGGCCCATGTCAACCGCATCATCCTCGACCGGGCGCGTTCGAATGTCGAGCTGATCCCCGAGCTTGCCCGGCATCTGATCGATTCCGGCGGCAAGCGCTTGCGGCCCATGCTGACGCTCGCCTCCGCCAAGCTCTGCGGTTATGAGGGCGACGGGCATGTGCGGCTCGCGGCCTCCGTCGAGTTCATGCATACCGCGACGCTGCTGCATGACGATGTGGTCGATGAGAGCAGCCTGCGCCGGGGCAAGGCCTCGGCGCGCCTCGTCTGGGGCAACGAGGCGAGCGTGCTCGTGGGCGATTACCTGCTCGGACAGGCGTTCAAGATGATGGTCGATGTCGGCTCGCTCGGCGCGCTTCGCATCCTGTCCGATGCCTCTGCGGTGATCGCCGAGGGCGAGGTCATGCAGCTCGTCACGGCCAAGAATACCGAAACCACCGAAGACGACTATCTCGCGGTGATCGAGGCCAAGACCGCGGCGCTGTTCGCGGCAGCCGCGGAAGTCGGCGCCGCGATCGCCGACAGGCCGAAATCCGAGGCCGCCGCTCTGCGGTCCTACGGCCGCAATCTCGGCGTCGCTTTTCAGCTCGTCGACGATGCGCTCGACTATTCGGGCGAGCAGGCGACGCTCGGCAAGAGTGTCGGCGACGACTTCCGCGAGGGCAAGATCACATTGCCGGTCGTGCTGTGCTATCGCCGCGGCAGCGAGGCGGAGCGGATTTTCTGGCGCCGTACGCTGAATGACAGCGAGATCGGCGAAGGCGATCTCGCCGAGGCGATGCGCCTGATGAAGCAGCACGGCGCGTTGTCGGACACGATGGATCGGGCCCGTCACTATGGGGCCATTGCCCGCGATGCGCTCGCCATCTTCCCGGATGCCCCGGCCAAGGCGGCGTTGCGCGAGGCCATCGACTTCTGCGTCGATCGTCCGTTCTAGGCGGGAAGCGCGCCGGCGGCGACCCACCAGTTGGGATGGGCCGCGACAAGGCCGGTGGCGGCGCGCTCCGCTTCGACTTCTGTTGCAAACAGCGCAAAACACGTCGGCCCGCTTCCCGAGACCCTGGCGAGGCGAACGCCTTCGAGCGCCGAGAGCGCGACAAGCACGCCCCTGATCTCCGGAACCAGCTTTGCCGCCGGCATTTCGAGATCGTTGCCGCGCGGGAGCGCGTAGGCGAGGAGTGCTTCGAAGTCGCCGCGGAAATCGAGCTTCTCCGGGGCATGGTGCGGATCGGACCGCAGAGGCTCGGCATGAAGGGCGGCATAGACTGCTTGGGTGGCAAGAGGCTGGCGGGGATTGGCGAGAACGACGCCGCAAGGCGGGAAGCCGCTCACGGGCTCGACCTTCTCACCGCGGCCCTTGATGAGCGCGGGCTTGCTCGCAAGACAGACGCTCACGTCAGAGCCGAGCGTGGGCGCAAGCTCGGCCAAAGCGGCCGCGTCAATCAGCCCGGAATTCGCGCAAGCGATCAGCCGCAAAGTCGCGGCCGCGTCGGCGGAGCCGCCGCCGAGACCGGCCGCGACCGGAAGATTTTTGGTCAGACGGAACCGGCCGAGCCTTGCGCCCGGTGCGTGCGTGCGCGCGGCCCGCGCGGCATCGAGGATGAGATTGTCCGTGCCGAGCAAAGCGGCAAACGGGCCTTCGACCTCGAGGCCGAGACCGTCACCCGGGGCAAGCTCAAGGCCGTCGCCGAAGCTCGCGAAGGCGACGAGACTCTCGATCTCGTGGAAGCCGTCAGTTCGGCGTCCCAAAACTTCAAGCGTGAGATTGATCTTGGCCCGGGCGATGTCATGGAGCGCCGTCATGCAAGCTCATCCCGCATGCTCGGGCCCTGGCGCGTCTATTGCCGGGACTTATCGCCCGCTTCCGTCGTGCGGTCCTGCGCCGACTTGGTCTCGGCGTCGTCAGGCAGCCCCGCCTCGATCTTCCGCTTGATCGTGACGACGAGATCATCCTCCGGCTTCAGCGTCAGCGCCTGCTGCCACTGATACTTCGCCTCGAATTTCCGGCCCACTTTCCAATAAGCGTCGCCGAGGTGGTCGTTGATGATCGGATCGTCGGGCTTGAGCTCGACGGCGCGTTCGAGATGCTCGACCGCCGCGGGCAGGTTGCCGAGCCGGTAGTAGGCCCAACCGAGACTGTCGACATAGTAGCCGTCGTCGGGCTTCAGCTTTACCGCCTTGCGGATGTACTCCATCGCCTGCTTCAAGTTGCGGCCCTGATCGACCCAGGAATAGCCGAGATAGTTGAGCACGAGGGATTCGTCGGGCGCGAGCGCGAGCGCCTTCTTGAAATCGGCTTCGGCCGCAGGCCAATTCTTGAGACGTTCGTTGCAAACGCCGCGCGAATAGAACAGCGCCCAGTTGTCCTTGACCGGAGCAGGCGTCAGCGCGAGCGCCCTGCTGTAATAGTCCAACGCCTCGGCATAACGCTCACGCGAGCGCAAGATGTTGCCGAGCGCATCCAGCGGCCGGACATCCTTCGGGTGTTTGGCGATGAGATCTTCGAGTTGCGCCTTGGCCTCATCGACCCGTTCCAAGGAATTGAGCGCAAGCGCCTTCTGGATCTGCACGTTCACCCAAAGCGGCGAATCCGGCTTGATCTGAGTCAGCGCCTCGATCTCGAGTTCGTAGCTCTTCGCGCCTTCATACGCCTCGGCGAGCGCGGCATGCGCGAGCGGAAAGTCGGGCTCGAGATAGAGGGCGAATTGCAGGAAGATGATCCCCATTTCGAGGCCGCCCTCGCCCGCGAGCGCATCGCCGATGCCGTAGAAGACTTCGGCGAGGCCTTGTGTCGGCGTGGCCACGAGAAGCGGCGGGGTCTTGCCCGCTTCAATCTCGGCTAGCAGCGCGTCGGACAACGGGTGGCTCGCCGACTTGGCGATGTAGGATTTGAGGGTCTGGCGGGCGAGCTTGCGGTTGTTGGCGTTCACCGCGTGGCGCGCATAGGCATCGGCCACGCGCAGGGTCGAGGGGTTCTTCTTGAAGGCCTGGGCGTAGGCCTGGCGGGCGACGTCGCGCTTTCCCGCATGGTCGGCGACGAGCGCGCGGTGGTAGCGCTGATAGAACTGGGCCCAATCGGCGTCGCTCAGACTATCGAGTGTGAGCAGCGCCTCCTTGGTCTTGCCCGCGGCTTCCTGCACCCAGGCGCGGGCGAGCGTCGAGGTGAGATCGGCGATCGGCCCCTGGCGCGCCTCGGCGAAGTTCTCGTCGGCCTCGTCGTAGCGGCCTTGCTTGAAGGCCTCACACCCGAGCAGGAAGCGGGCGAGCCGGTTGGTGGAGTCGTTCTTGACGAGGTCCTTGGCGAGCCTGACGGCCTCATCCCAATTCGCCGATGCCGCTTCGAGCAGGAAAGCCTGCTCGAGGATCATCTCGTTCTTGGGATCTTCGGCGAGCGCCCGCGAATAGAATTCGGCGGCGGCGGTGAGGTTGTGGTCGCCGCGGGCCATGCGGCCGGAAAGATAGTTGCCAAGAAGCGTGCCGGCGTCTTCCGGACCATCGGAGCCGATCTCGGAATAGGCCGCAGGGGCGGCGATCAGAATGGCGGCGACAAGAAGCGACCGCGCTCCCCACCGGCGCAGAGCCGCACTCCGCATGATCGTCATTTTGCCTCGGCTGTCACGCCGTCCCGCGGTTCTTATCTTGCGATTGCCAAAGTTAGGCGCTTTTCCGCCCGCCCACAAACCAAACCTTTCTTGCAGGCTAAAGGCGGCTGGTTTGTGGCCGCTCCCCTAGGCAGCATGCCGGCCTACATATTGACGTAATTCGGCCCGCCGCCACCTTCCGGCGGCACCCAGGTGATGTTCTGGGCCGGGTCCTTCACGTCGCAGGTTTTGCAATGCACGCAGTTCTGGGCGTTGATCTGGAAGCGCTCGCGGCCGCCTTCGCTCACCACCTCATAGACCTGCGCCGGACAATAGCGCTGGGCGGGCTCGGCGTAGTCGGGAAGGTTATGCGCGATCGGGATCGAGGGATCGGCGAGCTTGAGGTGCACCGGCTGGTTCTCTTCGTGGTTGGTGCCGGACAGGAATACCGACGAGAGAATATCGAAGGTGATGACGCCGTCCGGTTTCTCGTAGGCGATCGGCGTTGCCGATGAGGCCTTCTGCAGCGTGGCGTAGTCGGGCTTTGCGTGTTTCAGCGTATGGCGCAGGAACGGAAACAGCGTGTTGAGCCACATGTCGATGCCGCCGAGCATGACGCCAAGACGCGTGCCGAAGCGCGACCAGAGCGGCTTGACGTTGCGCACGCGGAAAAGGTCCTTCGCCATGGCGCTATCCTTCACCGCTTGCGGATAGGCTTCGAGCACATCGTTGGCGCGGCCCTCTGCGAGCGCGGCGTAGGCCGCTTCCGCCGCCATCATTCCCGACAGCATGGCGTTGTGCGAGCCCTTGATGCGCGGCACGTTCATGAAACCGGCGGCGCAGCCGATCAACGCGCCGCCGGGAAAGGCAAGCCGCGGGATCGCCTGGAAGCCACCCTCGGTCAACGCGCGCGCGCCATAGGCGATGCGCTTGCCGCCTTCCAGATGCTTTCGGATCAAGGGATGGGTCTTGGCGCGCTGAAATTCCTTGAACGGGTTCAGGTAGGGGTTCGTGTAATCGAGATGGACGACGAAGCCGACCGACACCAGCCTCTCGCCGAAATGATAGAGGAACGAGCCGCCGCCGGTCTTGTCGTCGAGCGGCCAGCCCATCGTGTGCTGCACGAGACCGGGTCTGTGCTTCGCTTCCGGCACCTCCCACAGCTCCTTCAGACCGATGCCGAATTTCTGCGGACCCGATTCGGCGTCGAGGCCGAGCTTTTTGATGAGCATCTTCGACAGCGAGCCGCGGGCGCCTTCTGCGAACAGCGTGTACTTGCCGCGGAGTTCGATGCCGGGCGCATAGCCGTCCTTGTGGCTGCCGTCGCGGGCGACGCCCATATCGCCGGTGATGACGCCCTCGATCGCACCGTTGTCACCGAAGATCACGTCGGTGACGGCAAAGCCCGGATAGATCTCGACGCCGAGACCTTCAGCCTGTTCCGCGAGCCAGCGGGTGAGGCTGCCGAGGCTGCCGATATAGCAACCGTGATTGCTCATGAGCGGCGGCATGAAAATGTTGGGAACGCGGATGCCGCCCGTCTGCCACAGATAGTAGAAGCGATCTTCGCTGACTTGCGTTTGCAGCGGCGAGCCCATATCGCGCCAATCGGGCAGCAGCCGGTCAAGCCCGACGGGATCGATCACGGCGCCCGACAAGATATGCGCGCCGACCTCAGAGCCCTTCTCGAGCACGACGACGGAGATGTCGTTGCCCTTCTCGCCCGCGAGCTGCTTCAGCCTGATCGCGGCGGCAAGGCCTGCGGGCCCCGCACCCACGATCACGACGTCGAATTCCATGCTCTCGCGTTCGCTCAAAACTCAGGCTCCGCGCGCGGTCGTTGCTTCACTTATCGCGTCACTTCGGCTCGTCATTCCGGCGTAAGCCGGAATCCAGTGAAAGTTCAAAAGAGAATTCTGCTGGATACCGGCTTTCGCCGGTATGACGAGTGGGCGATACTGGATTGCCCGGTCAAGCCGGGCAATGACAAATATGGGGCGAAGGCGACGGTCACCACGGTCGCGGAATGACTGGAATGGAACGGAAAGAGGCCCAAGCCTTATTGGACTGGTACGCGGCGATGGGCGCCGACGAGGCGATCGGCGAGGCGCCTTTCGACTGCTTCGCGCCGCCGCCCGTGGCGCCGCGCGCATCGCGCCCTCAAGCCCAGGCTGAAGGCGCGCTTCCGCTCCGCGTCACCGCGACCCCGCCGAAAGCAGGACCGGGCCCGGCCGCGGTCTCAAAGGCAACCACCCTTGCCGAGCTCGAGGCGCTCGTCGCGAGCTTTGAAGGCTGCCCGCTCAAGCGCACGGCGAAGAGCCTCTGCTTCGCCCGCGGGCGCGATGGCGCTCGCCTCATGCTGATCGGCGAGGCCCCCGGCCGCGACGAGGATTTGCAAGGCAAGCCCTTCGTCGGCCGCGCCGGCCAGTTGCTCGACCGCATGCTGGAAGCGATCGGGCTTTCCGAGGATGATTTCTACATCACCAACACAGTCTATTGGCGCCCGCCCGGCAACCGCACGCCGACGCCGGAGGAGGTCGAGGCCTGCGCGCCCTTCCTCGCGCGGCAAATCGAGCTCAACGCGCCCGAGGCGCTGGTCCTCCTCGGCAATGCCGCCGCCAAGAGCCTTCTCGGCGTTAGCGAGGGCATCATGCGGCTCAGGGGCAAGTGGCTGATCTATGCGAGCGGAGGCCGGGACATCGCCACGCTTGCGACGCTCCACCCCGCGTATCTGTTACGCAATCCCGAAGCCAAGCGGCTCGCGTGGCGCGATATGCTGGCGCTTAAGGAAAGGCTTGGGCAAACTTAAGCTTGTCATCGCCCGGCTTGACCGGGCGACCCAGTAACCACCAGAGCGTCACTTTGAAGGAACGCGTCTACTATGTGTATATTCTTGCGAGCGGCATCGGTGGCACGCTCTATATCGGCGTAACGAACGATCTTATCCGCCGGGTTTACGAGCACCGAGAGAAGCTCGTGAAGGGCTTCACCGAAAAGTACGGCGTGACCCGGCTCGTCTACTACGAGCAATTTGGCGACATCGGCTTGGCGATCCAGCGCGAGCATAGATTGAAAAAATGGAATCGTGCTTGGAAGATCAAACTTATCGAAGAGCGAAATCCGAACTGGGTCGATATCTATCCTTCAATCGCATGCCCCTGAGGACTACTGGATACCCGCTTTCGCGGGTATGACAGGCCGAGGCGAGTGGTGAACCCATGAACCGATTCGACGAGACCCGGCCCTTTATCCCCGTGCGCGTCGCCGTGCTTACGGTCTCCGACACGCGCACGAAGAAGACCGACAAATCGGGCCCCCTCCTCGTCAGCATGATTAGAGAGGCGGGCCACGAGGTCGCCGAGCATGCCGTCGTCGAGGACGACCCGAAGGCGATCCGGAAACAGGTGAAGCGCTGGATCAAGGACCCGGAGGTCGATGTGGTCATCACCACGGGCGGAACGGGCTTCACCGGGCGCGACGTGACGCCGGAAGCGGTGAAGCCGCTGTTCGAAAAGGATATCGACGGCTTTTCCGCGTTGTTTCACATGCTGAGCTACCAGAAGGTCGGCACCTCAACGGTGCAGTCGCGCGCCTGCGGCGGGCTCGCGCACGGCACCTATATCTTCTGCGTGCCGGGGTCGCCCGGGGCTTGCGAGGACGCGTGGAACGGCATCCTCAAGTCTCAGCTCGACAATCGCCACCGCCCCTGCTCGTTCATCGAGATCATGCCGCGGCTGATGGAGAAGAAGAAAGCCAAAGCCGCGAAGCCCGGCGCCTAGGCTTGCCTCAGATCAACCGCTCGGCATGGCGGCGCTCGTGCCGCAAATCTTCCGCCGTATCGACGTCGCTCAAGCGCGCGGCGAGCGCCACGCGCCTCCCCTTGAGATTGGCGAGCGTATCGGCAAGAGCGTGCGGTCCTGACCAGCGAACGCACGCAAAGGGCGAAAGCACGCGCGGGGTCCGCTTCAACCCCACCAGCCAGTAGCCGCCGTCGGGGGCAGGCCCGAAAACGGCATCGGCGCTTCCGAGCAGCCTGAAGGCTTCGGCAATGTGAGCCGGACGGATCGAGGGGATGTCGCTGCCGACGAT
>CAYMJW010000050.1:0-13049 GCA_964390455.1 uncultured Methyloceanibacter sp.
GCGATCACGGCGCCTGCGACGGCAAGCTCGCCTTCGCCATCTGCCGCCAATGCGGGAAGGTCGTCGAGATTCCGCTCTCGGATGCCGACGAGGCGGTTCTGCTTGATCTCGCCCCGAACGAAATCGCGCCGGATCAGGTCACGGTCGAGATCGCCGGTCTCTGCACGGCCTGCCGCGCCTAGGCTTCGGGGCAAGAGGATCGACCATGCGTTCCGACCGGCGAGGCAAACCTCATCGTCATGTGGCGCTTGTGGCGACGGGCGTGCGCTCAAGTAGCGAAGCGGTAGCGCATCGAGAAACCCCCGGCGCAAGCCGCTTTTCGCTGTTGCGCCTGTCGCTTGCGGCGCGGCTCCTTATCGTCGCCGCAGCGTCGGTGCCGCTATGGGCTGCCGTGTTCTGGGCCTTGAGGTGAGCATGGCTAGACCTGAGCGCGCGATTTCCTTCCGCGACGTGACGCTCGGCTACGACCGGCATCCAGCCGTGCATCACATCACGGGTGAGGTCGAGGCCGGCGCGCTGCTTGCCGTCGTCGGCCCCAATGGCGCCGGCAAGTCGACGCTGCTCAAAGGCATCGTCGGCGAGCTTCGGCCGCTCGGCGGAACCCTCCAGGTCAGCGGCCTCAGGAAATCCGGTATCGCCTATCTCCCGCAGCAGATCGAGATCGACCGGCTCTTTCCCATCTCCGTGTTCGACTGCGTCTCCATGGGGCTCTGGCGCAAGATCGGCGCTTGGGGCGGTCTCGACCTTCGCTACGAGGAAGAGGTTACGCGCGCCCTCGCCACGGTCGGACTCCAGGACCTCGCCGATCGTCCCGTCGGGGCGCTCTCCGGCGGCCAGTTCCAGCGCGTGCTGTTCGCGCGGCTCCTCCTGCAAGACGCCGCCATCATCCTGCTCGACGAGCCGTTCCGCGCCGTCGATACCAAGACCGTCGCCGATCTGATCGCGCTGATCGAGCGCTGGCACACAGAAGGGCGCACCGTGCTCGCCGCGCTGCACGATATGGAGCAGGTGCGGGCGCACTTTCCTGACACGCTTCTCCTCGCGCGCGAAGTGGTGGCCTGGGGCGCGACGCGCAAAGTCCTGACGCCCGCCAATCTCGCCAAGTCGCGCCAGCTCATCGAGGCGTTCGACGAGCATGCGGCGATTTGTGCGCGGGACGAGGAGGCGCGCGAGCGGGAGCCGGCATGATCGACGCTGTTCTCGGCCCCTTTATCGAGTTCTCCTTCATGCGCCGCGCGCTCGTCGGGTGTCTTGCGCTGTCGCTCGGCGCGCCGCCGATCGGGGTATTCCTCATGCTCAGGCGCATGAGCCTGATGGGCGACGCCATGAGCCACGCCGTGCTGCCCGGTGCTGCGATCGGCTATCTTCTGTTTGGATTGTCGCTTCCGGCCATGTCGTTCGGCGGCTTTCTCGCCGGGCTTCTCGTGGCGCTTGCCGCAGGCCTCGTGGCCCGTTCGACCATGTTGCGCGAGGACGCAAGTCTCGCCGGATTCTATCTCGTGTCGCTCGCGGCGGGCGTCCTTATTGTTTCCGTCCGAGGCAGCAACATCGATCTCTTGCATGTGCTGTTCGGGACCGTGCTCGCGCTCGACGATGCCGCGCTCATTCTCGTCGCGGCGATCGCCACCGTGTCGCTCATCGTGCTTGCGGTCATCTACCGTCCGCTCGTGCTCGAATGCTTTGATCCGCAATTCCTGCGCTCGGCGAGCTCCTGGAGTTCGCCGACGCATCTCATCTTCCTCGTGCTGGTCGTGCTCAATCTGGTCGCGGGGTTCCAGGCGCTCGGCACGCTGATGGCGGTCGGCATCATGTTGCTTCCGGCCGTCACGGCGCGGTTCTGGGCCGAGGACGTGTCGGGGTTGATCCTGGTTGCGATCGCCTGTGCCTTTGCCGCAAGCCTCTTCGGCCTGCTGCTCTCCTTCTATGCCAATGTGCCGACCGGACCCGCGATCATCCTCCTGTGCGGGGCCTTCTACCTTCTCTCCATGCTGCTCGGCCCGCGCGGCGGTCTTCTCTGGAACCTGGTTCCGCGCCGGCATCTGGAAGCCTAATCCCTTAGTGAAAGGAGTACGTGCCATGACGTCCCGCCCGGTGTCGGCAATAGGATTGGCGCTCGCCGTGTTGCTCGGTGTTTCCGGTGCGGCCGCGGCGGCCGGCAAGGTCAAGACCGTCGCCTCATTCAGCATTCTCGGCGACATGGTCAGCCAAGTCGGCGGCGACCGGGTCGAGGTCGTGACGCTCGTCGGACCTGACGCCGACGCGCATGTGTTCAGCCCCACGCCCGCCGACGCCAAGATGCTCGCCTCGGCCGATGTCTTCTTCGTCAACGGCCTCGGCTTCGAGGGCTGGATCGAGCGGCTCGAAAAGTCATCGGGCTTCAACGGCAAGGTGGTGGTGGCGAGTAAAGGCGTGAAGCCGCTTACGATGGCGGAGGAGGAAGGCCATCACCATGGCGAGCAGGCCGAAGCCGAGCATGTGCCCGACCCCCATGCCTGGCAGGACCTCTCAAACGGCAAGATCTATGTCGCCAATATCCGGGACGCGCTGATTGCCGCCGATCCGGAAGGCAAGCCCATCTACGAGGCGAACGCGGCCGAGTATCTCGTGGCAATCGCCAAGGAGGAGAGTGCGGTGAAGGCGGCGCTCGGCGCGCTGCCCGAGGCGCGCCGGAAGATTATCACCTCGCACGATGCCTTCGGCTATTTCAGCAGGGCCTACGGGCTTGAGATCATCGCGCCGCAAGGGGTGAGCACCGAGAGCGAGGCCTCGGCGCAGGACGTGGCAAAGATCATCCGCCAGATCAGGACCGAGCGCGTCCCGGCCGTGTTCATCGAGAACATCACCGACCATCGCCTGCTCGACCAGATCGCGCGCGAGACCGGCGCTAGAATCGGCGGCGCGCTCTATTCCGACGCGCTGTCGGGCGCGAGCGGCCCGGCGCCCTCCTATCTCGACATGTTCCGCCACAATGTCGGGGCGATCACGGCTGCGCTGTCGTCTTAGCAGGCATATCGGAAGCGCCGATACCAAACTGATCGTCATGCCCGGCACCCGGGTCCGGCTTCGCCGGCCCGGGCGCAAGCTTGTGCCGGGCATCCACGATTTGGCTAGTGGAACAGAGTCAATCGTGGATGGCCGGGCCAAGCCCGGCCATGACAGTGGAGATTGTTTGCCTTCCGGCCTTCATCTTCTCGATGAACTGCTCGATATCGATAGGCTTGCCCTTGCCCTCGTCGAGAGATCGGATGCCCCGATCGATGTCGGCGCGTAGCTGCCGCAACTTCTCGACATGAGAAAGCAGCTTGCGGCCGATCTCTTCTTGGTCAGAGTCGGGGAGGGAGGCCACCTCGGCGATGGCTTTTTGCAGCGTCTTGACCATAACCAAAGTATAGCACAAAGGATGGCATCTCCCCCAGTCTCGCGTTGGGCTGCTTTGGGCGGCGTCTTGTTACTGGCGGCGATTGTTGTCGCCACGTTCGTTCCGGCGGCGTGGCAGGTAAGGCTCGGGCTGCATTGGCTCGCCGAACATTTCCTCGCCTATTTCGCGGTGACCGCCATCTTCTGCATCGCCTTGCGCCGGCCGATGGCGGTCGCGGCGGCGCTCGTGCCTCTCGCCGTCGTCTTGGAGTCGTTGCAAGCGCTGACCGCCGACCGCGTGGCCGACGCCGTCACCGCGCTGTTCGCGGCCGCCGGCGTCGCAGCCGCGGCCCTTCTTGCCGATCTCGTCATCGCCCTGCGCAAAGCCTAGGAAGCCGGTGCTGGCGCGGCACCGCCAAATATGATGTATCCTGACCCCATGGAGACGAAGGCGCGGCGGCGCGCAATTCCGGTCAGGATCGGCGGCGTCACGGTCGGCGGCGACGCCCCGGTCGTCGTGCAATCGATGACCAATACCGACACGGCCGATGTCGAAGCCACGGTCGCGCAGGTCGCGGCGCTCGCGCGCGCGGGCTCCGAGCTCGTCCGCGTCACCGTCGATCGCGCCGAGGCGGCCGCTGCCGTCCCTCATATCAAGGAGCGGCTCGACCGGGCAGGGGTCGAGGCGCCGCTCATCGGCGATTTTCACTATAACGGCCACACGCTTCTGAAAGAGCATCCGGCCTGCGCGGAGGCTCTTGCCAAGTATCGCATCAACCCCGGCAATGTCGGCTTCAAGGACAAGCGCGACAGGCAGTTCTCAGAGATCATCGAGATCGCGCTCCGTCACGGCAAGCCGGTGCGGATCGGGGTCAACTGGGGCAGCCTCGACCAGGAGTTGCTCACGCGGCTGATGGACGAGAACGCGACATTGCGTGAGCCTCGGGACGCCCGCGCGGTCATGCATGAAGCGATCGTGCAGTCGGCGCTGCTGAGCGCCGACCGCGCGATCGAGCTCGGGCTCGGGGCCGACCGTATCATCCTCTCGGCCAAGGTCTCGGCCGTGCAGGACCTGATCGCAGTCTATTCGATGCTTGCGGCGCGCTCAGAGCTCGCGCTGCATCTCGGGCTGACCGAGGCGGGCATGGGATCGAAAGGCATCGTCGCATCTTCGGCCGCGCTCGGCGTGCTGCTGCAACAGGGGATCGGCGACACGATCCGCATCTCGCTCACGCCCGAGCCCGGCGGCGACCGCACCCTCGAAGTGAAAGTCGCGCAAGAGCTGCTGCAGAGCATGGGCCTCAGGGCCTTCGTTCCGGTGGTCGCGGCTTGCCCCGGCTGCGGGCGCACCACCTCGACCACCTTCCAGGAGCTCGCGCGCGACATTCAGGACTTTATCCGGTCCGAGATGCCGGTATGGAAGCGCCGCTATCCGGGCATCGAGACGCTCTCGGTCGCGGTCATGGGTTGCATCGTCAACGGGCCCGGCGAATCGAAGCATGCCGATATCGGCATCTCGCTTCCCGGCACCGGAGAGGCGCCGGCCGCGCCCGTGTTCATCGACGGCAAGAAGGCCGCGACCTTGCGCGGGCCAGGCGCCGCGGCCGAGTTCAAGCAGATGGTGCTCGACTATATCGAGCGGCGCTTCGGCCGGAGCGCCGGCCGCGACGCGGCGGAGTAGGGAGATGCGCGCGGGGTTGCTTGCGATCGCCGCGCTCCTGGCCACGGGCCTATGCGCGCTCGCCGAGGAAGTCGTCGAAGAAGAAGCCGCACCCGATTCGTGGATCGGATGCTGGAGCCGCGTCTATGACGCGGTGCATCTTGCCAAGCATCCGGGGCAAAAGGTCTCGGCGCTGACGCTCGCGATCGCGGCGCGCGAAGGCGAAAGCACGGAAGCGCCCGGCGCCTATCGCGCCAAGATCACGGCGCTCGTGCGCGACAAGCCGGCGACCTACTCGAATCTCGATGGCGCCCGCTGCGTCGATCAGGGCGGGACGCTCGCCTGCTTCACCGACGGCTTCTTCGCAGGCCGCTTCGCGATCGAGCGCGCGGGCAAGAACAGGAAGATCGCACTCCGCGGCGGCGACGATCATTTGGCGCTCGTGCCGGGCGTCGATCTCGGCGCCTTTATGGTGCTCTCGCCGCAAAATCCGGAGCACACGCTGTTCCTGCTCCAGCCGGCCCCGGCGAAGTCCTGCGTGCGGTAGCGCGGCCTATTTCGTGGAAATCGCGTCGCCGATGATGCTTACCGTCATGGCGATCAACGTGACGTTGAAAACGAACGACACGAGGCTGTGGATCATCACGATGTGGCGCATGGGCTTAGACGTCACCATGACGTCGGCGACCTGCGCTGCCATACCGACGCCGAAGGCGAAATAGACGAAATCCCAATAGTCGGGCTTTTCGTCGCCGGGGAAGCGCAAGCCGCCGCCGGCGCCGCGATGCTCGGCGTAGTACTCATGCGCGTAGTGCAGCATGAAGATGGTGTGGATGAAGATCCAAGACAGCGGGATGGTCAGAAACACGAGCACGAGCTCGCGCGGCGGCGGTTTGCCCTCGACCCCGCTGAGCCAAACCAGAATCACCGCGATGCTGATGACGACGGCGCCGATCGCGCCGATCAGCACCAGATGGCGGCCCTCGTCCTGCATCGCCGATTTCCGGCGGATGAAGGCCGCGTCAGAGTGCGAGACCATCCAATAGACCGAAACGAGAAAGCAAAGAACGCCCACGTCCCAAGCGAAGAACCCTGCCGGCACGGGAAGTCCTTCCGGCTTGCTCAGCGAGAGCAAGAGGAAGACGAGGACCCCAATAAAGGCGCTGCCGAACAGACGCGAATGCGCGAGCACGAGGCGGACAAGCCAGGGGTGCTGCGTCCCGGCGCTAGGCGTCTCGGATTTGGATCTCTTTGGTTTGGCCATGACGAGATTGAAGTTTCCCCGCGCGTTTCTTTTCAAGCCTTCCGTGTGGCGATGAAACGGGCGAGTTCCTTTAGCACATCGGCGCGAACGCCGAACGGGGCAAGCGCTTGCTCGGCTTCGGTGACGAGCACGCCGAGCCGCTTTCGTGCATCGTCAAGCCCGAGGCGGGCGACGAGCGTCGCCTTGCCGCGGCCTGCGTCCTTAGCCACGGCCTTGCCGAGGAGGCCTGCGTCGCCTTCGGCGTCGAGCAGATCGTCGGCGAGCTGGAAGGCCTGGCCGAAGGCTGACGCATAGGCAACGAGGGCCGCGCGTTCGACGGGGGCGGCGCCGCCAAGCGCGGCTCCGCCCTCGCAGGCGAAGCGGAACAGGGCGCCGGTCTTGAGCGCCTGCATGGCGGCGATCTCGGCGGGACCGAAGCCCTGCCGCTCGGCGCTCAGATCGAGCGCCTGGCCTTGCGCCATGCCGTGCCAGCCGGCGGCCTTGGCAAGCAGAAGCACAAGCTCGGCGCGAATGGCGGGATCGGGATGGGTG
This sequence comes from uncultured Methyloceanibacter sp., assembly GCA_964390455.1. GTDB lineage: Bacteria > Pseudomonadota > Alphaproteobacteria > Rhizobiales > Methyloligellaceae > Methyloceanibacter. The sequence continues at coordinate 6,813 of CAYMJW010000050.1, forward strand.
CTTTCGTCGCTCAAGATCTCGAAGGCAAGCGTCAGGAGCGCATCGCCTGCGAGGATGGCCGTCGCCTCATCGAAGGCGATGTGAAGGGTGGGGCGGCCGCGGCGGACGGGATCATCGTCCATGGACGGCAGATCGTCATGCACGAGCGAATAGCAATGGATGCATTCGAGCGCGGTCGCGGCGGGCAGGGCCTGCTCCTCGCTCACCTCAAACAGCCGCGCCGACTCGATCAGAAGCAAGGGGCGCAAGCGCTTGCCGCCGCCAAGCGCGGCATAGCGCATGGCCTCGCCAAGCCGCGCGCTCTCGGGGGAGGCGCCGCTGTCGGCGAGAAGGTGGTCGAGGCGTCTCTCGACGGCGCCGGCCACGCGTTCGAGTCGTTCGAAAAGGGGCATCGCAAGGGGGTTGAACACCAGCGGCTCTTTGCCGCAAAGGGATCGGTTAGCGTTACCCTAATACGGCGTTGCTCGAGGCGGCAACCCGGAGGTACAAGGCCAAGTCATGGCGGTTCAAACGGTCTCAGGCGAGCGCACGCGGAAGCGCAGCATGAGGCGAAATAAGCATCCCTGGCTCCGGCGCGCTTGGCGCATTTTCCTGGTCTTCGCGACCGCCATCCTCCTTTCCATCGTCGCCTTTCGCTTCATCAATCCCCCCATCACCCCGGTCATGCTGGCAGAGAAGTTGAGGGGGCACACGCTCCGCCGCCAATGGGTGCCGCTCGAGCAGATGTCGCGGCAGCTTCCGATCGCGGCGATTTCGAGCGAGGACGGCCGCTTTTGCGCCCATTGGGGCGTCGATTGGAGCGCGGTGAAGGATGCGATCGACGAAGGCGGCGGGTTTGGGGCGTTTCGCGGCGCGAGCACGATCCCGATGCAGACCGCCAAGAACCTCTATCTGTGGAGCGGCCGAAGCTATGTGCGCAAGGCGATCGAGGTGCCGCTCGCCTATGTCATGTCGGCGCTGTGGCCCAAGGCGCGGATGATGGAGGTCTATCTCAACGTCGCCCAATTCGGCCGCGGCATCTTCGGCGTCGAGGCTGCAAGCCGCTATTACTTCAACAAGAGCGCTTCAGACCTCACCCGCCGCGAGGCGGTCCTTCTGGTCGCGGCGCTGCCAAACCCGCGCTTCAGGAACCCGGCAAAGCCCAGCCGGCGCATGCTGCTGGTGGCACGGTCGATCGAGCGCCGCCTGCCGATCATGGTCCCGCGCTCGGCCTGCGTTTTTCCGCAGCGGTGATGCCGACTTTTATCCTTGGCCAGCCCTGAGAATTGCCCCTATAAGGCGGGCTCCAAGACGCGCCTCGCGCGCGGGTCCGTTCATAGGGTCTTACGAAAATGGCTGTTCCCAAAAGAAAAACCTCGCGCATGAAGCGCGGCAACAGGCGGAGCCACGACAAGCTCCAGGCCCCCACCTATGTCGAGGACAAGGATTCGGGCGAGCTTCGGCGGCCGCATCACATCGACCTGAAATCGGGCCGCTATCGTGGCCGTCAGGTGCTCGCCGTCAAGGAAGAGAGTTAAGCCTCATCCAAGGCTAGCTCCGGCCGCCCGGTGCCCCGGTGAGGCGCTTCGCCAGCGCCGCGAGCTCGACGTCGTGAATGCCCACCTCTTCGAGATGGCGCACCGTATTCAGCACGTAGTCGATGTTGTTGCCGGCCTGGCCCACCGCCGAGCGCACAAGCGCCGCCTGGCGCGCCAGAGAGAGGCGGCCGGCATATTGCGGGTGCCCGCGGTCGGCCATGAAGCACAAGGCATCGCATTCCCGGCCTGAGCCGTCGAGCAGGCTCACCCGCTTCGTCGCCTCCACATAAACAACCGTGACCTGCTCTCGCGCGCGGAGATAGGCGATGGTCTCCTCGCGTTTGTCCGCGGCCACGCGAAACGCGACGCCGCGGCAAGCGCCGCCCTCGTCGAGCCCGAGCACGAGACCGGGCTTGTCCTGCGTGCCGCGGTGATGGAAGGAATAGATGCAGAGAGAGCGGTGCGCGCCGATCAGCGCCGCAGGCACCCGCTCGCTAAAGGCAAAGCCCGGCTGCCACATCAGCGAGCCGTAGGCGAACACCCAAAGCTCAGGCATTCTGACGGATCCCGAGAAAGAGTCTTCGCGTGAGAGCCCAACAGACCACCGCCGCGGCGACGGAAGGTGGGATGAATACGCGCGTGACGCGGAACGCCTCCTGCCAATAATCGGGTGTCGCGAAATCAGAAGGGGCGCCCACGGCGGCAAATGTCAGGGTGACGACCACGGCTACCATGACTGGAACGTACCAGGCATTTGCGCCGAACAAAGCCGCCAGTCCGGTCAGCAGGCCGGTTCCGGCAGCGACCACGCCCCCTTCCAGATAGGACTCCGTGATGAAGGGGAGGGGAGACTGCATCGCGCGCAGCCCCATCACGAGCCACGCCACCATCCCGCCGATTGGCGGCCCCACAACCGGAAAGACCAGAACCCCGAGAAGAAAGCGCAGACCCTTCGCTATAGTCCCTCTCCTCAGGCTCTAATCCTCGTGGCCGTGGGGGCGGCCGAAATCGGCTGCCTCGGTGTCTTGTCCGGCCTCGATGATGCCGCGGCGAATGGCGCGGGTGCGGGTGAACAGCGCCTCGAGCGCCTCGCCATCGTCCCAGCGGATCATGCGCTGAAGCGCGGCCAAGTCCTCGGAGAAGCGGCCGAGCATCTCGAGCACCGCCTCCTTGTTGTTGAGGAACACGTCGCGCCACATGACGGGGTCGGAAGCCGCGATGCGGGTGAAGTCGCGAAAGCCGCCGGCCGAGAATTTAATAACCTCGGACTGGGTCACCTCCTCAACGTCGGCGGCGGTGCCGACGATATTGTAGGCGATGAGGTGCGGCACGTGGCTCGTGATGGCGAGCACGATGTCATGATGTTCCGGTGACATGATCTCGACCTTGGCGCCGAGCAGGCGCCAGAACGCCGCGAGCCTATCAACGGCCTGCGTGTCCGTCCCTTCAGGCGGCGTCAAGATGCACCAGCGGCCGTCGAACAGTTCGGCGAAACCCGCGTCGGGACCCGAATGCTCCGTGCCCGCCACGGGATGCGCGGGGACGAAGTGAACTGTCTTCGGCAGATGCGCGCCCATGTCGCGCACGACCGAGCGTTTGACCGACCCAACATCGGAGACCGTGGCACCGGGCGCAAGATGCGGGCCGATCTCCTTGGCGACCGCGCCGCAAGCGCCGACCGGAATGCAGACGATGACGAGGTCGGCGCCTGTCACGGCTTCCGCGTTGGTCTCGACCACTCTATCGGCAAGGCCGAGCTCGACGACGCGTTGCCGCGTCTTCGGCGAACGCGCCGTCGCCACGATCTCGCGCACGGCGCCTTGCGCGCGGGCGGCCCGCGCGATCGAGGAGCCGATCAGCCCAACGCCGATGAGGGCGAGCGTGTCGAACAAGGGCTTGGTCATTGGCGGGATGCGCCGCTTCCGCCCATGAACGAGGTGAGCGCTTCGAGCGCGGCGCTATTCTCTTCTTCCGTGCCGATGGTCATGCGTAGAGCGTGCGGCAGGCCATATTCCGCGACGCGCCGCAAGATGATGCGCCGCTCGTGCAAAAACTTGTCGGCTTCGGGCGCCGATCTGCCGTTCCCCTTCGGGAAATGCAGCAAGAGGAAATTCGCGGCGCTCGGCGTGACGCCGAGCCCCATTCCGGCGAAGCCCTCGGTGAGTCGCCCGCGCCAGAGCTCGTTATGCTCGACGGCGCGTTGCGCCCAGGGTTGATCGACGAGCGCCGCGACGCCTGCCGCGATGGCCGGGCCCGAGACATTGAACGGACCCCTGATCCGGTTCAGCGCATCGGCGACGGAGGGCGGGCAATAGGCCCAGCCGATGCGGAGCGAAGCGAGCCCGTAGAGCTTAGAGAAGGTGCGGGTCATCACCGTGTTCGTTGACGTGGCGACCAGCTCGATGCCGGACTCGTAATCGTTCTTCCGCACGTACTCGGCGTAGGCTGCGTCGAGCACGAGCAGCACATCTTCGGGCAAGGCGTCGCGCAGGCGCTTGACCTCGTCGAAGGGCAGATACGTGCCGGTCGGGTTGTTGGGGTTGGCGATGAAGACGAGCCGCGTGCGCGGGCTCACCGCCGCAAGGATCGCGTCGACATCGGCGGTGAGCTCCGTTTCGGGCGCCGCGACCGGCGTCGCGCCCCGCGCCATGATCGCGATCTTGTAAACGAGGAAGCCGTGCGCGCTATAAATCGCCTCGTCGCCAGGCCCGAGATAGGCGCAAGCCAGCAGATTGAGCAGCTCGTCGGAACCCGCGCCGCAAACGATGCGCGCCGGGTCGAGGCCGTAATGCGCGGCGATCGCCTCCCGCAACGGCCGCGCCGAGCCGTCCGGGTAGCGCGACAGCGCGCCGGCCGCTTCGTGATAAGCCTCAATCGCGCGGGGCGAGGGCCCGAACGGGGTCTCGTTCGAGGAGAGCTTGATGACGGGGCGCGCGCCAGGGAGCGCGCTCGTGCCGGGCACGTAGGGCGCGATATCGAGAACGCCTGGACGGGCGCGCGGGCCACGAATGGCGGCCATGGGACCTTGCTCCTCGAAGGGCTGGCGAAGGGCCTCTCCATAGGCCCAATCCACGCGGCAAAGCAAAGAAAAGATTGACTTTCACCGTCAAGCTCCTAGCTAACGCCGAATTGTGCAGTCTTCGTTACCTTTCGGCGTCATACCGGCGAAAGCCGGTATCCAAGGCAACAGACGCTGTGCCAATCATACTCTGGATTCCGGCTTGCGCCGGAATGACGGAGCGAGAGGAAGCGGGCGTGTCACCGCGAAGCGTGGCGGAGTGAGTTAGGCATACGACGATGAGCGAGACTCCGGCAGCGCAAGCCTTCACTGACCATTCGCTGCGGCTGGCGCAAGTCACCAACCCGCAAAGCGAGATCGTGCATTTCCCGGCGCACGAGCCGTTGCCGCTCGATTGCGGGGCCGAGCTTGCGCCGTTCTCCATCGCCTACCAGACCTACGGTACGCTCAACGAAGCGAAATCGAACCTCGTTCTCGTCTGCCATGCGCTGACCGGCGATCAGCACGTCGCCAACATCCATCCCGTCACCGGCAAGCCCGGCTGGTGGGACACCATGGTCGGCCCCGGCAAGCCGATCGACACCAACCGCTATTTCGTGCTCTGCCCCAATGTCATCGGCGGATGCATGGGCTCGACCGGGCCGAGCTCGATCAATCCCGCAACGGGCCGCGCCTATGGCCTCGACTTCCCCGTCATCACTATCGCCGACATGGTGCGGGCGCAGGCGCGGCTGCTCGATCATCTCGGCATCCCCGACGTGCTCTCGGTGCTCGGCGGCTCGATGGGCGGCATGCAGGTGCTGGAATGGGCCGCGACGTATAAGGACCGCGTGTTCTCCGCCGTGCCGATCGCCTGCTCCGCGCGACATTCCTCGCAGAACATCGCCTTCCACGAGGTCGGACGTCAGGCGGTGATGGCAGATCCCGATTGGTGCCAGGGCCGCTATCTCGACGAGGGCCTGAACCCGCGCAAAGGTCTCGCCGTGGCGCGCATGGCCGCGCACATCACCTATATGTCCGACGATGCGCTGCACAACAAGTTCGGCCGCAACTTGCAGGACCGGGAGAAGATCACCTTCGGCTTCGATGCCGATTTTCAGGTGGAGAGCTATCTGCGCCATCAGGGCTTGAGCTTCGTCGACCGCTTCGACGCCAACTCCTATCTCTACATCACCCGCGCCATGGATTATTTCGATCTCGCCGCCGACCACGGCGACGTCCTTGCCAATGCCTTCGCCGGCACCAAGACGCGATTCTGTCTCATCTCCTTCACCAGCGACTGGCTGTTTCCGACCGAGGAGAGCCGCGAGATCGTGCACGCGCTGAACGCGGTCGCCGCCAATGTCAGTTTCGTCGAGCTCAAGACCGACAACGGCCACGACTCGTTCCTGCTGCACGAGCCTGAGTTGTTCGATACGATCCGCGGTTTCTTGGCTGCCGCGGCGGCAAAGCGCGGCGTTGCGGGGGCGGAAGGATGGCTGCCATGAACCTCAACGTGCCGGCGCAGGCGATCCGCGCCACCGACACGAGCCGCGTCGATCTTCTGCTCATCGCCGAGATGGTGAGCCCTGGCGCGCGCGTGCTCGATATCGGCTGCGGCGACGGCACGCTGCTGCGCCTGCTCGCGGAGAAGCGCGGCGTCGATGGCCGCGGCATCGAGCTCAGTCAGGCGGGGGTGAATTCCTGCGTGGCGCAAGGGCT
>CAYMJW010000050.1:13149-16077 GCA_964390455.1 uncultured Methyloceanibacter sp.
TATGGCCGGAAGCTCGGCGTCTCCATGCCGCTCTTCGCGCAGAACCTGTTCGGCGAGCAGGCGGTGTTTCTACTTTCGCGGTAGGCGGCCGCCATACAGTTGGTGTCATGCCCGCGAAGGCGGGCATCCAGTAACCCACAACATCGCGATCAACTTCTGCCGGCGGTCACTGGATCGCCCGGTCAAGCCGGGCGATGACAAGACAAGGTTTAGCTCTGCCGCGGCGTGACGCCGGCGGGGACCGGGACGAGGCGGCGGCCGCGCACCCTGCTCGTCTCACGCGCCGGGATCGCCGCATAGACCTCCTTGGTCGCCTCGACGACGATGACGCCGGAGAAGGTCGGCCACAGCACGAAGCCAAGCCGTTCCCAGAACAGCGGCCATTTGAGCAGGATGCGCCAATTGAACGGCGGCATATAGAGCGCGTACTCCCAGTCGTTCGGGGAGAACATCGCTTTCTTCAGAAGCTTGGTCAGCTGGCTCCGGCTGAAGGGGCTGCCGTAGCCGAACGGCGTGGTGTCGACGCGCGCCCAAAGCCCGCGGCGATTGGGCACGACAAGCAGGAGGCGTCCGTTCGGGGCGAGGACCCGCCAGACCTCGCGCAACAGCTCGAGCGGCTTCTCCGACCATTCGAGCATATGCACGAGCACGATGCGGTCGGCGCCCTCGTCGATCAGCGGAAGGTCGGTATCTTCGACCAGCACGGAGAGCGACTGGCCTTGCTCCGGCCAAAGGATGGCGCCGAGGCGGGCGGGCATCAGCGCGCCCAAGGGCTCGGCCTCCTCGCGGAAGGACGCGAGATAGGGCGTGGCGAAGCCGAGGCCGAAGGTGCGGCAGGATTTCACGTCGCTCCACCTTGCCCTGAGCCGCGCGCCGAGCAGCCGGCGCACCACAGCCCCAAGCGGGCAGGCGTAGAACTCCTTGAGATCGACCGCGTCGAGATGCATGCGTGTCAGCTATCAGGTGTCAGGTCTCAGGTGTCAGATATCAGATATCAAGGCTCACGGGTTGTAACCTCCCCCTCGAGGGGGAGGTTACAACCCGTGCCGTTTAACGCGGAGCTTTGAGATGGTAGGGTTATTCTCGCACAACAGGAGCGAGGAGCGATGTCTCGGCTCGAAGTCCACCAGTTTCCGACGCGGAGCGACAATTACGGCGTGCTGGTGCACGATCCCGCGACCGGCGCCACCGCCGCGATCGATGCGCCCGACGCCGAGGAGCTGCTCGCCGCGCTGCACGAGAAGGGCTGGGCGCTCAGTCACATTCTCACCACCCACCATCATCACGACCACACCGCCGGCAACACCATCGTCAAGCGCATGACCGGCTGCGCCATCGTCGGTCCGGCGAAAGAGGCGGGCTCCATTCCCGATCTCGATGTCGCGGTCAAAGAGGGCGACACGGTCGAGATCGGTGGCGCGACGGCACGCGTGATCGAGACGCCGGGCCACACCAAAGGGCATATCAGCTACCACTTTCCGGACGATGATCTCGTCTTCGTCGGCGACACGCTGTTCTCGGTCGGCTGCGGCAAGCTGCTCGAAGGCGACGCCAAGACGATGTGGTCTTCGCTGAAGAAGCTCGCAGGGCTACCGCCGGAGACGCGGCTTTATTGCGGCCACGAATACACCAACAACAATTGCCGCTTCGCGCTGACGGTCGAGCCCGAGAACGACGCGCTGCGTGCGCGCGCCGCGGAAGCCGCCGCTCTTGCCGAAGAGGGCAAGCCCGCGCTTCCGACCACGATCGCCCAGGAGCTTGCCACCAATCCGTTCCTCAGGCCCGCAAGCCCCGACATCCAGAAGCGGCTCGGCATGGAGGGGCGCGAGCTTTGGGAGATCTTCGGCGAGATCAGGCGCCGCAAGGACCGGTTCTGAGGCGCGACCGATCGAGCATGAGCGAAGCGCTGACCGCCGAGGATGTCATCAGGCAGCACGCGCTCAAGCCGCACCCGGAGGGCGGCTGGTTCCGCGAGACGTTCCGCGACGCGACGGGGCCTCACGGCCGCGCGCATTCGACCGCGATCCTGTTTCTGTTGAAGGCGGGCGAGGTGTCGCGCTGGCACAAGGTCGATGCGGCGGAGCTTTGGCACTGGTATGCCGGGGCGCCGCTTCTGCTCGAAGTGAAGCACGGCGAAGCGCGCCACGAATACCGGCTCGGGCCCGACTGGCATAAAGGCGACCATCCGCATATGGCCGTGCCGGCGCATGCCTGGCAGAGCGCGCGGAGCTTGGGCGCTTGGACGCTGCTCGGCTGCACCGTCGCGCCCGGCTTCGACTTCGGAGGCTTCGCATTGGCCCCCGACGATTTCGCGCCGTGAGTCTCGTCTTGTCATGCCCGCGCAGGCGGGCATCCAGTAAGCTCGCGTGCTTCGGCGGTGGCTACTGGATCGCCCGGTCGAGCCGGGCGATGACAATTGTGAGGCGGTACGCTCAGGTCAGCGGGGCGAGTGGCGCTGGCGCTGGATCGCCTCGATGATGAGCTGCTTGGCCTCCTCGACGCCGCCCCAGCCGATCATCTTCACCCACTTGCCGGGCTCGAGATCCTTGTAGTGCTCGAAGAAGTGCTGGATCTGCTCCTGCGCGATCTTCGGCAGGTCGGCATACGTCCTCACATGCTCGTAATGCTTCGTCAGCTTCGAGACCGGCACGGCGATGATCTTCTCGTCCATGCCGCTGTCGTCTTCCATCTTCAGCACGCCGATGGGGCGCACATTGATGATGGCGCCGGGGACGATCGGCCGCGTGTTGGCGACAAGAACGTCGAGCGGATCGCCGTCGCGGGCGAGCGTGTGCGGCACGAAGCCGTAATTGCCCGGATAGCGCATCGGCGTGTGCAGAAAGCGGTCGACGACGAGCGTGCCCGCGGCCTTGTCCATCTCGTACTTGATCGGCTCGCCGCCGATCGGCACCTCGATGATGACGTTGA
>CAYMJW010000051.1:0-15854 GCA_964390455.1 uncultured Methyloceanibacter sp.
CCTGCGCGCTCTTCGGGTATTGCGACTGTTGCGGCTCATCACGGCGGTGCCTGCGTTGCAGCGCGTGGTCGGCGGCCTGATCGGCGCGCTGCCGGGCATGGGTTCGATCCTGCTCCTGATCGGGCTCGTCTTTTATGTGAGCGCGGTGATGGCCGTGAATCTCTACGGCAAGCAATTTCCCGAGCTGTTCGGCACGCTCGGGAACTCGCTCTACACGCTGTTCACCATCATGACGCTCGAAGGCTGGACCAACGACGTCGTCAACCCGATCATGGAAAAGCACCCTTACGCCTGGCTGTTCTTCATTCCGTTCATCGTCATCACCACCTTCTGGGTGCTGAATCTGTTCATCGGCATCATCGTCAATGCCATGCAGGAGGAGCACGCCAAGGCCGAGGCCGAGATGATGCATGACGAAACCGCGCCCATCCTGCGTGAGCTTGCGGCGCTGAGAGCCGAGATAACCACGCTTCGCCAGGAGGTTGGCTCCCGCAAGGGGCGCGTGCGGAGCTAAATCACTAGAAAAATTGGACTTCAGCGTGGTGGCTACCCCTCTCCCTTGAGGGAGAGGGCTTCCCGCCCGTCGCGCACGGCGCTCAAGTAGCGCAGCGGTAGCGCAAAAAATTGAGCGGCGCGACGAATGGCGGGAAGGGTGAGGGTGAAATCTTTTTCACGCGGGCTTCGCCCTCGGCCCCCTCACCGCGCGCCAAGCGGCGCGCGTGCTCTCCCCAAGGGGAGAGCTGCAGTTCTTGGCCGCCAAGAAGCGCGCGTGCTCTCCCCTCAAAGGAAAGCGGGCCGGGAACCGGGAAGCCCCCTAAGGGGTTAGAGCTGTGTCAATTCAAGCCGGGGGATTTCATTCATGCGGGATATTCGCAACGACCTGCAAGAGCGGGCGGCCATGATCGGCGAGCACATCAAGGCAACGCAGGCCCAGTTCGAATCGGTGCTTGAGCAGATCAAGCGCGACCATGAGGGGAAAACCAAGGATTTGCGTGCCGAGCTCGAGGCGGTGAACGTCCTCCTGGGCATCGAGCAGCGGCGCCATGACGGCGCACCTCCCGCCGTGCCGCAGCCGCACGCCATGCCGCAACCTCTGGCCCAAGCGGGAAAAGCGCCGCGGCCGCTGTCGGGCATCTTGATGCGCCGCGCGGGCTAGGCGCGCGCTACCGCTCGATCAGCACGGCGCGGAAATCGTTGACATTGGTCAGCGTGGGGCCGGTCACGAGCAGATCGCCGATCGCGTTGAAGGGCATTAATCTGCCCGTAGGTCTACTCGGGCGCTATTGCCGCGGATAAACTGCTCAAGGTCTCCTCGAATTTTCTGGCTTCGCTCGGCGAAAAGCGCGCTGAGTTTGTCGACGGGTGTCTTGGCAGAATCAACTTGCGGCATCGCGAGGTCGAGAGCGCTAGCCCATTCCTCCAGCGTCAGACTGCCATCTTTGAACTCATGCACTCCCTGCAGAAATGCGTTCAGCGGTTTATTGCTCTTGGAGATATTGAAGTTCTTTTCGAGCAGCATGCAGTTGCCGAGTTCGTTGACCTTGGCGAGCAAGTCGTCATCGGTCAAATTGTCGGGGCCAGATCCAGTTGATAATTTCAGGTCGTCAACTTTCGATCGCCACAAATCCCAAGCAACTATGTGATCTACATCGAGCCTGTTCTGCGTACGGGTCTGTTGCCGTAGCGCAAGTTTCGCCTTTGCCCACCTGTCCGATTGAAGCCGATTCCAAATCCAGAGCGCCGTGTAGTAGAAACGAACTTGTTGGCGTTCGTCCGCAGTTATAGCGTTGAGCCCGTTTACTGCTGCCTGCTCTATGTCTTTTATTTCGGATTGAAGTCGCTCCGCTAACGTCCCAGTTGCCGCGCGGACGTCGCTCTTTGTCTCAAGGTCTTGAGCGCAAGCTGCGAGGCGGCTCGCAAAACCGCCTAGAGTCTGTGCGCTCACAGTGGCCCAGACGCCTGCCCATTGCGAGCATATAAGCCATCGATCCACCAAACCATCCAACGTGGCTCTAAGCGACTTTTCCAACGAGTCACTCTCGAGTGACGTCAGCTTCCGCTCCTGACGCCAACGAAGAGCGCAGAAATACCAAGCCCAAAGGTAGGCGAGTGCGTTGATCGACTGATAGTGCTCCCGGAATCGCAACCCACGATCCCTTAGATGAGCGCCAACTGCTGTTACCGCTTCCACTATCAGCGACCAGTTCTCGGAAACGTTGGCCGCCATTGGCCGAAGGGCTTCTCCTTTCAGGAGATCATCATTGTTTAGCAGCTTGCCTGAATTGAATGAAACCGCCCAAACGAAGCTAATGGCCGAGATGACGTCCTCAGCGGTAATCGGCAATGCCAATTCGTCCAGCTGTTGCACGAGTGCTTCGATGCACGCGCTTGCGCTTTCCCCTTGAGTAAAGCTCGTGTTCCACCCGATCTTAAGCCACGCGAACGTGATGTCCTCTCGCGTAAGCGTTCGGCCGGCGGTGTTCAGTCGCGTAAAGATGTTGACGACCGCATCATTGTAAACCTCGCGGGTGCCGAACGCCTCTTCATATCCAGCTAATTCCAAATAAGTTACTCGCGTTTGCTTCACTTCCCTTAGGGCTATGAGCAATGCACCCGTAGAACGTTTATGATCAGCTCGTGTCTGCTCCGAGAAGTCATTCTCTTTGAGAATCGTATCAGCGAGGTCCTCAGCTTCGAACGGATCAATGCTCGCTTGCTCGGGCGCCTTCTCCCAAAGTCTGGCAAGCCGTACAAATTGGCCAGGGCTCGAAGACCGTTTTTGCAATGGCTCGACATAGGTATTGGGCTTGGGGAGTTTAGATTGCCCATTGTGGCCGTCGGTTACGACCCATCGAAGGACGGTTGCATAGTCAATCGCGGTCGCGCGCCTGGTCTGTGCGTAAGCCTGAGAAAGTGCCGGTACATCAACGCACAAACATCCGAGTGACCAATGGGGGCGCCCACGTGGACCTCTCGGCTTAATGTTGTAAAGATGCTCATGCCACTGGCGGTCGAGTAACCTAAAACCCCATCCGTCGCCTCCGAATGCGAGTAAGAGGCTCTGCACACGTTGTTGGCCGTCGAGCACCATCTGAAATGGAGCGGGCGGATGCATCATGCCAATTAGCTGCCCATCCTCTTCGTCTGTTCGGTCAACAACCTCCCAGAACGGACGAGCCAAATCGCGCGCCGGGTCGTCAGGTTTGACTCTCCAAGTCAGCAGAGTACCGAACGGCCAACCGCGTACTAGCGAGTCAACAAGAGCGACAACCTGGGAGGGCGACCATACGTAGGGTCGCTGCAAGTCTGGAATGAGAAGAGTGGCATTCTCACTCGCCCGACCAAGTAGGTCCTTAAGAGCGCAATGTTGATCGCTGTAGATCGTCGCCATGACTTCATTCCTTCTCGATTAGCACGGCGCGGAAATCGTTGACATTGGTCAGCGTGGGACCGGTCACGAGCAGATCGCCGATCGCGTTGAAGAAATTCCACGGATCGTTGTCGGCGAGCATGGCCTTGGCGTTCACGCCGCGCGCGGTGGCGCGTTTCAGCGTATCGGGATCGATCAGCGCCCCGGCATTGTCCTCGGAGCCGTCGATCCCGTCGGTGTCTCCGGCGAGGGCGTAGATGTCCTTCATGCCGTCGAGCGCGATGGCAAGCGCGAGCAGGAACTCGGTGTTGCGCCCGCCTTTGCCTTTGCCCTTCAGCGTGATCGTGGTTTCGCCGCCCGAGATCAAGACGCATGGCGGCTTCTCGGGCTGGCCGCGCAGCTTGCATTGCCGCGCGATGCCGGCATGAACGAGCGCCACGTCGCGCGACTCGCCTTCGATCGAATCGCCGAGGATCACGGGCTTGACGCCGGCCCTCATCGCGACCGCGGCGGCCGCCTCGAGCGAGGCTTGCGGCGTGGCGATCATGATGTTCTCGACGCGGGCGAAACGCTTGTCGCCCGGCTTCGGCGTCTCGTCGGCCGCCTTGAGCCGCTCGCGCACGGATGCGGGCACCTCGATCTTGTACTTCTCGATGATGGAGAGCGCGTCTTGATTGGTCGAGGGGTCCGGCACGGTCGGCCCAGAAGCGATGATCGAGGGATCGTCGCCCGGCACATCTGAGATCATCAGCGCGACGACTTTTGCCGGCGCCGCCGCGGCCGCAAGCCTGCCGCCCTTGATGGCCGAGAGATGCTTTCTGACTGTGTTCATCTCCGAGATCGTGGCGCCGCTCTTGAGCAAGGCCTTGTTCACCGCCTGCTTGTCTTCGAGCGTGAGCCCCTTGGGCGGAAGCGCGAGCAAGGCCGAGCCGCCGCCCGAAATGAGACACAGCACGAGATCGTCCTCGGTCAGTCCTTCCACGAGTTTCAGGATGCGGACGGCCGCCTCGCGGCCAGCGGCATCGGGCACGGGATGGGCGGCCTCGACCACTTCGAGCCGCTCCGTCGGCACGCGATAGCCGTAGCGCGTCACGACGAGCCCCTCGATCGGACCCTCCCAGGCGTCTTCGAGGGCCTTGGCCATCGCCCCTGACGCCTTGCCCGCGCCGATGACGATGGTGCGCCCCTTGGGCCTTGGCGGCAGATGGGCCGGCACGCACAGCGAGGGGAGCGCCGCGTCGACCGCGGCCTGGAACATAGCCTTGAGGAGTTCTGGCGGGGTCATGTGTTAAGCTCGCCTCCCGTTTCCGGCCGCTGAACCTGCACAGGCGATTGCAAGAAGGCAAGCGAATGAATTACCTTGCTCATTCGTCTCTTTTTCCTCGTGAAGCGTGGGGGCCCAAAGATTATGTCCGTTCCGTCGCGTGAGAGTGCCAAAAAGCCGGCCAGGCGTTCGCACGATCAGCATAGAAACCCGAAATCCGACATCGAGATTTCTCAGGCCGCCGAGATGCGGCCGATCCTCGAAATTGCGGCCGACAAACTCGGCATTGCGGCCGAGGATCTCATCCCTTACGGGCATTACAAGGCCAAGGTCTCGCTCGACTATATCGCCTCGCTCGCCAAGCGCCCGGAAGGCAAGCTGATCCTCGTCACCGCCATCACCCCGACCCCTGCCGGCGAAGGCAAGACCACGACCACGGTCGGTCTCGGCGACGCGCTCAATGCCATCGGCGAGAAGGCCATTATCTGCATCCGCGAGCCCTCGCTCGGCCCCTGTTTTGGCATCAAGGGGGGCGCTGCCGGTGGCGGCTACGCGCAAGTCGTGCCGATGGAAGACATCAACTTGCACTTCACCGGCGATTTTCATGCCATCGGCGCCGCCAACAATCTGCTCGCGGCCTTGATCGACAACCACGTCTATTGGGGCAACAAGCTCGATATTGACGTTCGCCGCATCACCTGGCGCCGTGCCATCGACATGAACGACCGGGCGCTGCGCTCGATCGTGAGCTCGCTCGGCGGCGCCGCCAACGGCTTCCCCCGCGAGGCCGGTTTCGACATCACGGTGGCGTCAGAGGTCATGGCGATTTTCTGCCTCGCCGCCGATCTCGCCGATCTCCAGCGGCGCCTCGGCCAGATCCAGATCGGCCAGACGCGCGACAGGAGGGCCGTGACCGCCGAGGACCTCTCCGCTGCCGGTTCGATGGCGGCGCTGCTCAAGGATGCGCTCGCCCCGAACCTCGTGCAGACGCTGGAAAACAACCCCGCCTTCATTCACGGCGGTCCCTTCGCCAATATTGCCCATGGCTGCAACTCCGTGATCGCGACCAAGGCGGCGCTCAAGCTCGCCGATTACGTCGTCACCGAAGCGGGCTTCGGCGCTGATCTCGGCGCCGAGAAATTCTTCGACATCAAGTGCCGAAAAGCGGGCCTCAAGCCGGCTTGCGCGGTCGTCGTCGCCACCATCAGGGCGCTCAAGATGCATGGCGAGGTGGCAAAGGAGGACCTGAAGCGCGAGAATTTGGCGGCGCTTGAGAAGGGCTTCGCCAATCTCGAACGGCACGTCGAGAACATCCACAAATACCAGGTGCCGGTGGTTGTGTCGGTCAACCGCTTCTCCAGTGACACCGAGGCCGAGATCGCGCTTCTCAAGCGCCTCTGCTCGACGCTGGGGGCGGAATGCGTCATGGCCGATCACTGGGCGGAAGGGGGCGCGGGCGCGGCCGAGTTGGCCCGCACTGTGGTTCGCACCATCGCGGAGAAACCGAGCGACTTCCGGCCGCTTTACCCCGACAACATGTCGCTCTGGGACAAGACCCGCACCATCGCCCAGGAAATCTATGGCGCGGAGGACATCACCGCCGACAAGAGCGTCAGGGACCGTTTCGCCGAGCTGGAGAAGGAAGGCTTCGGCAGGTTCCCGATCTGCGTCGCCAAGACGCAATACAGCTTCACCACCAATCCCGATGCGAAGGGCGTGCCGCTCGGGCACATGATCCCGATTCGCGAGGTGAGACTCTCGGCGGGTGCGGAGTTCGTGGTGGTGATCTGCGGTGACATCATGACCATGCCGGGCCTGCCCAAGGTGCCGGCGGCCAACAATATCGAGCTTGCGGCCGACGGCCGGATCGCCGGTTTGTTCTAGTTGCGAAAAGGGTTGCCAGCTACAACCGCTGCGGCTAACACCCTGTTTCCGCTGGACGACGGCAATCCGAAACGAACACGGCAAGATTTTCGAGGGAAGTGACGATGGAGGCTGCAAGAAAACCCGGGCGCAACTTTCTATTCGTCCCGGGGCCGACGAATATCCCAGATCGCATCTTGCGCGCCATGCATATCAGCATGGAGGATCATCGGTCCTCCGACTTTCCCAAGCTTACGATGCCGCTCTATGACGACTTGAAGCAAGTCTTCAAGACCGAGGCTGGCGCCGTCGTCATTCTGCCGTCGAGCGGGACCGGCGCCTGGGAATGCGCGCTCACCAATACGTGCTCGCCGGGCGACAACATGCTTGCCGCCCGCTTCGGTCAGTTCAGCCATCTCTGGATCGAGCTCGCTCGCCGCCATGGGCTCGAAATCATCGTCCAGGAAGAGGAGTGGGGCACGGGCGCGAACCCCGAACGCATCGAGGAAGCGCTCCGCGCCGACAAGGGCCACAAGATCAAGGGCGTCATGGTCGTGCACAACGAGACGGCGACCGGCGTCACGAGCGACGTCGCCGCGGTCCGGCGCGCCATCGACGCCGCGCGCCATCCGGCGCTTCTCTATGTCGACGGGGTGAGCTCGATCGGCAGCATCGATTTCCGCATGGACGAGTGGGGCGTCGATCTCGCCATCACCGGCTCGCAGAAGGGCCTGATGCTTCCCGCCGGCCTCGGCATCGTGTGCGCAAGCCAGAAGGCGCTCGCCGCCATGAAGGATGCGACGTGCCGCCGGGCCTATTTCGACTTCGCCGCGCAGATGCAGCCGAGCGTCACCGGCTACTTCCCCTACACGCCGGCTTTGCCCTTGCTGCATGGGTTGCGCGAGGCTCTCGCCATGCTGCGCGAGGAAGGGCTCGACAATGTCTTCGCCCGGCATCGCCACCTCGCCGATGGCGCGCGCGCCGCGGTCAACGCTTGGGGCCTCAAGCTCTGCGCCAAGGAGCCGAAATGGTATTCCGACACCGTGACCGCGATCATGGTGCCGCACGGGTTCAATGGCGCCGACGTGATCGACCGCGCCTATCGCCGCTACAATCTTGCGCTCGGCGCCGGACTGTCGCAGGTGGCGGGCAAGCTGTTCCGCATCGGGCATTTGGGCGATCTGAACGAGCTGATGCTGCTTGGCGCGATCGCGGGCGCCGAAATGGCGATGCGCGATGTCGGCATCGAGGTCGAGTTCGGTTCCGGCGTGGCGGCGGCGCAAGCCGCGTTCGCCGGCGAGGTGACGGCGACGAAAACGAGAATCGCCGCCGAATAGGGCAGGAAACGCGGGGCGCGTGCAGGTCTCGCGGTTTGATGTTGGTGAAGGTGCTCCGGGGGCGATTTTTCGCTTCGCGCTCCGGGGAGAGTGAGGCATGTCGCGCGACGTTCGCGTTCCGCGAAACAGAGTAGGGGTGTAAGTTCCGTGCAGCACGCGATCGTGTTTCTCGACCGGGAGTCGGTCGACGCCAAGGTCCGCAAGCCCAATTTCCCGCACAGCTATCAGGAATATCAGTCGACCTGGTCGGCGGCGGATGTGGTCGAACGTCTCAAGGACGCGACCATCGCCATCATCAACAAGGTGCCGATGCGCGCCGACACGCTGAAGCAGCTGCCGAAGCTGAAGCTCATCGCGGTCGCGGCCACGGGCACCGACGTGGTCGACAAGGCCTATTGCAAGGAACACGGCATCGCCGTCGTCAATATCCGCAACTACGCCTTCAACACCGTGCCTGAGCATGTGCTCGCGTTGATGTTCGCGCTCCGGCGTAACCTTCCGGCTTATATCGAGGACGTGCGCAACGGGCGGTGGAACAAATCGCAGCAATTCTGCTTCTTCGACCACCCGATCCGCGACATCTCGGGTTCGACCATGGGCATTGTCGGCTATGGCGCCCTCGGCAAGGATATCGGCAGACGGGCCGCTGCGCTCGGCATGCGGATACTCCCCTATGACGTGGTGCCGCAGCCGGGTCTCGTCGATTTCGAGACGCTGCTGAAGGAGAGCGATGTCATCACCCTGCACATGCCGCTCACGCCGCAGACGAAGAACATGTTCGGCGCCAAAGAACTGAAGATGATGAAGCCGACCGCCATTCTCATCAACACCGCGCGCGGCGGCCTGGTGGACGAGGCGGCGCTGGCGGACGCGCTCAAGAGCGGCACCATCGCCGGCGCGGGCTTCGATGTGCTGACGGTCGAGCCGCCCAAGGACGGCAATATCCTGCTCGACCTCAAGCTGCCCAATCTCATCATCACGCCGCACGTCGCCTGGGCGAGCCAGGAGGCGATGCAGATCCTGGCCGATCAGCTCATCGACAATGTCGAGGCGTTCGTGGCGGGCAAGCCCCAGAATCTCGTGACGGAGTGAGCGGATGAAGAAGCTCTTGTTCCTGCTCGACACCGACCCTTACGCGAGCGTCTTCGACACCGTGGTCGCCTATGACGGCGGCGCGGACCGGGTCGCGGGCTACGCCAATGTGACGCCCGACAATGCCGGTCCACTCGTCGATGGCACGATCTTCACCCGCGGCGGCAAGGACAAGCAGAACACGGCGATCTTCGTCGGCGGCGGCGACATGGGCAAGGGCGAGGCGGTGTTCGCGGCCGTGAAGAAGAAATTCTTCGGTCCGTTCCGCGTCTCGGCCATGCTCGATTCGAACGGCTCGAACACCACCGCGGCGGCGGGCGTGGCCCTGCTCGAGAAGGCCCAAAAGCTCAAGGGCAAGAAGGCCGTGGTGCTCGCGGGCACGGGCCCTGTCGGCATGCGCGCGGCCGCCTTCTTCGCCCAGGAGGGCGCCGAAGTCGTTATCACCTCACGCACGCAGGCGCGCGCCGACAGCGCCGCCAAGGCGATCGAGCAGCGCTTCGGCGTGAAGGTGACGCCGATCGCGGCCAAGGATGACGCCGCCCGCGCCAAGGCGGTGAAGGACGCCGATATCGTCTTCGCCGCAGGCGCCATCGGCGTGCAGCTTCTGAAAGCTCAAGACTGGCAGAACAACCCCAACATCGCCATGCTCGCCGATGTCAACGCGCAGCCGCCGCTCGGCATCGAGGGCATCGAGGCGACCGACAAGGGCAAGGAGCGCAACGGCAAGACCGTGTTCGGCGCACTCGGCATCGGCGGACTTAAATTGAAGCTGCATCGCGGCTGCATCGGCCGGCTGTTCGACAGCTCCGAAGCCGTGCTCGACGCCGAGGAGATTTACGCGCTGGCGAAAGAGATGGCTTGATGGCGCAGTTCAAGGATACCGCGGTCGAGCCGTTCCTCGACGCGCTGGCGAGCAGCAGCGCCACGCCCGGAGGCGGCAGCGCCGCCGCCATCCTCGGCGCGATGGGCGCGGCGCTGGTCAGCATGGTGTGCAACCTGACCATCGGCAAAAAGAAATACGCCGAGGTCGAGGGCGAGATGAAGAGCGTGCTCGCCAAGGCCGAGGCCCTCAGGCTGAAGCTGACGGGCATGATCGAGGACGACGTGCAGGCCTTCGATGCGGTGATGGGGGCCTACGGCATGGCCAAGGAGACCGACGCCGATAAGGCCGCCCGCGAGGCGGCCATTCAAACCGCGCTAAAGCAGGCGACCGAGGTTCCCTTGCGCTGCTGCCACGCGGCGCGCGAAGTGATCGACCTCGCCGCCATCGCCTCGAATAAGGGCAATTTGAACGTGATTTCCGACGCCGGCGTCGCCGTGCTCGCCGCCTATGCTGCGTTGCGAAGTGCCGCCTTGAATGTTTTGACCAATGCAAGAATGATAACGGATAAGACTTTCGCCGAGGCCAAGCTCAAGGAGCTGCATGCGCTCCTGGCCGGGGCCGAAGGCGTGACCGAGAAGGCCTACGGCGTGGTCAAGGACAAAGTAAGCTAAAGTCGGGGCGAATCCCGGCACCGGATAAGGGAGGAAGAGGTGGACGTTCACGAGTATCAAGCCAAGGAATTGCTGGCGAGCTTCGGTGTGCCGGTGCCCAAGGGCGCTGTTGCCTTCAGCCCCGACCAGGCGGTCTATGCCGCGACGGAGCTCGGCGGTTGGAACTGGGCGGTCAAGGCCCAGATTCACGCCGGCGCGCGCGGCAAGGCCGGCGGCATCAAGATTTGCAAGACCTATCACGAGGTGCGCGATGCGGCGCAAGCCATGCTCGGCAAGCGCCTCGTCACCATCCAGACCGGCCCCGAAGGCAAGCCCGTCCAGCGCGTCTATATCGAGGTGGCCGAACCCTTCGATCGCGAGCTCTATCTCGGCTACGTGCTCGACCGCAAATCCGAGCGCATCCGCGTCATCGCCTCGCAACGTGGCGGCATGGAGATCGAGGAGATCGCCAAGACCGAGCCCGAGGCCATCCTTCAGGTTTTGGTCGAGCCCGCCGTGGGCTTGCAGGCCTTCCAGGCGCGCGAGCTTGCCTTCCAGCTCGGCTTGAGCATCAAGCAGGCGCAGAGCGCGGTCTCGACTATCATGAACGCCTATCGCGCCTTCCGCGATTGCGACGCCATCATGCTCGAGATCAATCCGCTGGTCGTCGCCAAGGACGACCGCGTGGTCGCGCTCGATGCCAAGATGTCGTTCGACGACAACGCGCTGTTCCGGCGCCACAACGTCGCCGATATGCACGATCCCTCGCAGCAGGACCCGCGCGAGGCGCAAGCCGCCGAGCACAACCTCAACTATATCGGGCTCGACGGTGAGATCGGCTGCATCGTCAATGGCGCAGGGCTCGCCATGGCCACCATGGACATGATCAAGCATGCCGGCGGCACGCCCGCGAACTTCCTCGACGTGGGGGGTGGCGCCTCGCCCGAGCGCATCGCCACCGCGCTGAAGCTCGTTTTGTCCGATGCCAGGGTCAAGGCCGTGCTCGTCAATATCTTCGCCGGCATCAACCGTTGCGACTGGGTCGCCAAGGGTGTGGTGCAGGCCTACGAGACCGTGGACGTCAAGGTGCCGATGGTCGTGCGACTGGCAGGCACCAACGTGGAAGAGGGCCGGAAGATTCTCGCCGAGAGCGGGCTGAAGCTGATCACCGCCGAAACTTTGGCGGAAGCGGCGGAGAAGGCCGTGGCGGCGTGCCAAGGCCGGCTGGCGGCGTAGAGCGACAGGATCGGGAGAAAGACATGAGCATTCTGATCGATGAAACCACGCCGGTCCTCGTGCAAGGCATGACCGGCGACAAGGGCACCTTCCACGCGAAGGAGATGATCGCCTACGGCACCAACGTGGTCGGCGGCGTGACGCCCGGCAAAGGCGGCCAGACCCATCTCGACCGCCCGCTGTTCAACACGGTGAAAGAGGCGGTGAAGGCGACCGGCGCCACCACCTCGATCACCTTCGTCGCGCCCGCCTTCTGCGCCGACGCCATCATGGAGGCGGCCGATGCCGGTGTCCGGCTGATCTGCTCCATCACCGACGGCATCCCCGCGCAGGACATGATGCGCGTCAAGCGCTACATGATGCGCTATCCCAAGGACCGCCGCGCGATGATGGTCGGCCCGAACTGCGCCGGCATCATCAGCCCCGGCAAGGCCATGCTCGGCATCATGCCCGGCCACATCTATTTGCAGGGCAGGGTCGGCGTGATCTCGCGCTCGGGCACGCTCGGCTACGAAGCCGCCTCGCAGATGAAGGCGAAGGGCATCGGCATCTCGACCTCTGTCGGCATCGGCGGCGATCCGATCAACGGCTCTTCGTTCCTCGACCATCTCGCTCTGTTCGAGGAGGATCCGGAGACCGACGCCGTGCTGATGATCGGCGAGATCGGCGGCCCGCAAGAGGCTGAAGCCTCGGCCTGGATCAAGGATAACATGTCGAAGCCCGTGATCGGGTTCGTCGCTGGCCTCACCGCGCCAAAGGGACGGCGCATGGGTCACGCCGGGGCCATCATCTCGGCCGCCGGCGACAGCGCCGCCGAGAAGGCCGAGATCATGCGCGCCTGCGGGCTCACGGTTGCGCCCAATCCGAGCGAGTTCGGCACGACGGTCGCGGGGGTGCTCGGCTCGCGGTGAGCGCGCTTTGCGCGTGTGAACGCGGCAAGAGCACGTGAGAACGGCCGATTTCCCGGATCGACCCGGGCTCTTGAGGCGCGGGCCTCCGGTGTGGATTGAGCAGGATTGGGCCGGCGACGGCCGGCGCCCCCATGGCGTTTGCGGCGTGCTAGACCCATATCCAGCCGGGTCGTTACCCTGGGAGCGCCTTGCGTTGTCATGAATAAGGAGCTGAAGCCGTTCCCCCGCGAGATCGAGCCTCCGCCGGCCGTGATCGGCGGAACCTCCGCCGAGGGCGCGGCCGATCTCCTGTTTCGGCTTCTCGTCGAGATCGTGCGCCGGCATCAGCCGGAGATCGAACCCATCCTTGCCGGCCGCGCGGATATCGTGAGCTTCACCCCGGAGCTGTTGGCGCGGGCGCTCCAGGCGCAAGGCATCTGGTTCCAGCTTCTGTCAATCGCCGAGCAGAACGCCGCCATGCGCCGGCGCCGTCACATCGAGCGCACCCGCGGGCGAGAAGCCTTGCGCGGAACATTCGACCATGTCATCGCCGAAGCCGCGCGCGACGGAATTAAACCGCAACAAATCCGGACGCTGCTCTCGAGCTTGCGCGTCAGGCCGGTCATCACCGCCCATCCGACCGAGTCGAAGCGCGTCACCGTTCTGGAGAAGTACCGCAAGATCTATCTCTTGCTGTTCGAGCTTGAGTTCTCGCGCTGGACCGAGCGTGAACGCACCGTGCTGATCGACGCTCTCCGGGATCAGATCGAGCTCGTCTGGATGACGGGAGAGCTGCATTTGGAGAAGCCCACGGTGCAGCACGAGGTCGCCCGGGGCCTTCATTTCTTCAATGAAACCATCTTCGAGAAGGCTCCGGAGATGCTGGCGCTCCTCGATGGAGCGCTCAAGAAAAACTTTCCGGGGCAAGATTTCGACCCGCCGCCGTTTCTCCAATACGGTTCATGGATCGGCGGCGACCGCGACGGCAATCCCTGGGTCAGAACCGACGTCACCGATTGGACCTTGCGTCAGAATGCGCTGGCGGCGCTTGGGCACTATCGCGAACGGATTCTCTCCCTCGCCAAGTCGTTGTCGATTGCCGAACGCGCGCTTCCCGTGCCGCCCGGCTTCCGCCAAGAGCTCGCGCGGGCGCTTGCGGCGAGCGGCGATGAGGAGCAGATCAAGGCCCGCAACCCCGGTGAGGCCTACCGTCAGTTCATCTCGATCATGCTGCGCAAGCTTGACGCGAGACTTGCCCGTATCGAGGGGCAGGATATCGGCGGGCCCGGGGCCGCTTACGAGAGCGCCGACGAGTTGATCCTCGATCTTCGTGTCATCGAGCGGGCACTCGAGGAGGCGAACAGTCCGTCGATCGCCGCCGATCTGGTCAGGCCGGTTAGGCGCGCCGTGGAAATCTTTCGCTTCTCCACCGTGCGCTTGGACTTGCGCGAAAACTCGACCAAGACCACAGCAGCGCTTCGAGCTCTGTGGTGGGCCACGGCGGGTCATAGCGACGACAGCCCGCCGGACATCGGCAGCCGCGAATGGCGGGCATGGCTCTACCGCGCGCTTGCGAGGCCTCTGACCGGACCGCACCTGATCGCGGACCTCCCGCCTGAGGCGACCGAAGTGATCGACATGTTCAGGCAGGTCGCGGCAGCGCGGCGCATATTCGACCGCGAGGCCATCGGCTCTTTCATTCTGTCGATGACCCGCTCGGTCGACGACATCCTCGGCGCCTATCTGCTCGCCAAGGAGGGGGGTGCGTTTCTGGATGCTGCCGGAACCGAAGTCTGCGCCCTTCCCATCGTGCCGCTGTTCGAGACCATCGCCGATCTCCGCGCCGCGCCCGCGATCATGCGCGAGGCGCTGTCGGTGCCGCTCATCCGCCGCAGCACCCATTGGCAGGGCGGTGTGCAGGAGGTGATGATCGGCTATTCCGATTCCAACAAGGATGGCGGCTTTGTCGCCTCGAACTGGGAACTCGCAAAGGCTCAGGCGCAGCTCACCAGGGTCGGCGCGGAAGCGGGCGTGCCGATTGCCTTCTTCCACGGCCGTGGCGGCTCGGTCTCCCGCGGCGGCGCGCCGACGGGGCGCGCCATCGCCGCGCAGCCGGCCGGCTCGATCCGCAGCCGCTTCCGCGTCACCGAGCAGGGCGAGGTCGTGTCCTTCAAATATGCGAATAAGGGCACGGGGCTCTATCAGATGGAGCTGCTGGCCGCGAGCGTGCTGGAACATGCGCTCAAGTCCGAGCGCGAAGAGGCGCTGAAGCCCAAGCGTGAGTTCGACGATATCCTGGAGGCGTTCGCCGGCGCCTCGCGCGCGGCATACACCGGTCTCGTCTCCCATCCCGGCCTCGTTCCGTATTTTCAGGCGGCGAGCCCGATCGAGGAAATCTCGCTGCTCAATATCGGCTCGCGGCCCGCACGCCGGTTCGGCGCCAAGTCGCTCGCCGACCTGCGCGCCATTCCCTGGGTGTTCGCTTGGGCGCAGAACCGGCACATCATCACCGGCTGGTATGGCGTGGGCTCCGCGCTGCAAAGCCTGCTTCAGGTGCGCGGCCAGCAGGGCGAGGCGCTTCTGCCGCGCCTGTTCCACGAGTCGCGCCTGTTTCGCCTCATCATCGACGCGGTGGAGAAGACGCTTCTCCTCGTCGATCTCGACATCGCCCGCGACTATGCCAGCCTGGTCGAAGACGAAGGCGTGCGCGACATGATCTTCAGCATGATCGATCAAGAATACAAACTGACGAGCGAGATGGTGCTGAAGGTGAGCGGCGAGAAGGAGATCGCCGAGCGCTTCCCCGAATACCGCCGCTCGCTTGCCGCCCGCCTCCCGGCCGTCAATGCCGTCAGCCGCATGCAGGTCGAGCTCTTGCGCCGCTTCCGCGGCGCCGCGCATGAAGCCGAACGTGACGCCTACAAATCCGCTTTGCTATTGTCCATCAATACCGTTGCCGCCGGCCTCGGGGCCACGGGCTAAACCAGAAGGGAGTATTCGATGAGCTTTACGTTGATCCAACAGGCGACCCCGCGTCTCCACCGTTCGGAGCTTGCCGTGCCGGGGTCCAATCCCTCGCTGTTCGAGAAGGCGGCCAAGGGCGGTGCCGACATTATCTTCCTCGATCTCGAAGATGCCGTCGCGCCCGACGACAAGGAGCAGGCGCGCAAGAACATCATCCAGGGCCTCAACGACCTCGATTGGGGCACCAAGACCATGATGATCCGCATCAACGGTCTCGACACCCACTTCGCCTATCGCGACGTGGTCGATGTGGTGGAGAACTGCCCGCGCCTCGACATGATCCTGATCCCCAAGACCGGCGTGCC
>CAYMJW010000052.1:0-8594 GCA_964390455.1 uncultured Methyloceanibacter sp.
AGGACGAGGCGAACCTGATCGCACTCGCGCACCGCCTCAAGCCGAACAACCCACCCGCTTAGCCTGCGTAAGCCCGCGGCACCGCCTCTCCCTCACCCTGAGGAGGGCGCGGAACGCGCCCGTCTCGAAGGGTGAGGCTCAGGTGCGTGCTTCGAGGCGCCCTTCGGGCGCTCCTCAGCATGAGGGTGTCCTCATCCTGAGGAGGGCGCGGAACGCGCCCGTCTCGAAGGGGAAAGCTTAAAGCGGGATGTTGTCGTGCTTCTTCCAGGGGTTCTCGATGCGCTTGTGGCGCAGCATCTGCAGCGCCCGGGCGACGCGCTTGCGCGTGCCGTGCGGCAGGATCACCTCGTCGATATAGCCGCGCTCGGCCGCCACGAACGGATTGGCGAAGCGCGCCTGATACTCGTCGATGCGCTTCTTGATCTTGGCGGGGTCGCCGAGCTCGGCGCGATAGAGAATTTCGACCGCGCCCTTGGCCCCCATCACCGCGATCTCGGCCGACGGCCAGGCGTAGTTCACGTCGCCCCTGATATGCTTCGAACTCATAACGTCGTAGGCGCCGCCATAAGCCTTGCGCGTGATGACGGTGACCTTCGGCACGGTCGCCTCGGTGAAGGCGAACAGGAGCTTGGCGCCATGCTTGATGAGACCGCCATATTCCTGGTCGGTGCCGGGCAGGAACCCGGGCACATCGACGAAGGTGACGATCGGGATGTTGAAACAATCGCAGAAGCGCACGAAGCGCGCGGCCTTGCGCGAGGCGTCGGAGTCGAGCACGCCCGCGAGCACCATCGGCTGATTGGCGACGACGCCGATCGTGCGCCCCTCGAGCCGCGCGAAGCCCACGACGATGTTACGGGCAAACCTCTCTTGGATCTCGAAGAAATCGCCCTCGTCGACGACTTTCAGGATCAGCTCCTTCATGTCGTAGGGCTTGTTCGGATTGTCGGGGATCAGCGTGTCGAGCGATTTCTCCATGCGGTCCCAGGGATCGCGGGTCGGAAGCTCGGGCACGCCCGAGAGATTGCTCGACGGCAGGAAATCCATCAGCCGCCGCATCTGCAATAACGCCTCGACGTCGTTCTCGTAGGCGCCGTCGGCGATCGACGACTTCGTCGTGTGGACCACAGCACCCCCCAACTGCTCGGCCGTGACCTCTTCCTTGGTCACGGTCTTCACCACGTCGGGGCCGGTGACGAACATGTAGGAGGTGTCCTTGACCATGAAGATGAAGTCGGTCATGGCCGGGGAATAGACGTCGCCACCGGCGCAAGGCCCCATGATGAGCGAGATTTGCGGGATCACGCCCGAGGCGAGCACGTTGCGCAGGAATACCCCGCCATAGCCGGCGAGCGCCGCCACGCCCTCCTGGATGCGGGCGCCGCCGGCGTCGAACAGGCCGATGACCGGCGCGCGGTTCCGGAGCGCCATATCCTGGACCTTCATCATCTTCTCGGCATGCGCCTCCGACAGCGAGCCGCCGAACACGGTGAAGTCCTTGGCGAACACATAGGTGACGCGGCCGTTGATCGTGCCCCAGCCGGTGACCACGCCGTCGCCGGGGACGCGCGTTTTCTCCATGCCGAACTCGTTGCAGCGGTGCTCGACATACATGTCGAACTCCTCGAACGAGCCCTCGTCGAGCAGAAGCTCGAGCCGCTCGCGCGCGGTGAGCTTACCGCGGGCGTGCTGTGCCTCGACGCGGGCGGCGCCGCCGCCGGCCCGTGCCTTGTCGCGGCGAATCTCAAGCTCTTCAATGACTTCCTTCATGGCCGCTCCCCAGCTGGCAACCGCGTGGTCGTGCATAGCACGGGGCTTGAGTCCCGCAAATCCCGGTCGTCCATCCCTCCCCCACGCACAGCGCGAAGGCGGGCGAGCCGCCGCGCGCTCCTCAGCATGAGGATGTTTGGCGTGCCCCCGTCATGGCCGGGCGTGGCCCGGCCATCCACGATTTCGGATGCGCCGTCATGAAAGCCCCCCACCCCGACGCGGCCTTGCGCTCAAATAGCGAAGCGGTAGCGCACAAGTAATGGTCGCGTCGGACCTCCCCACGAGTGGGAGGTTGGGTTCACGACTTGAGCAACGACAGCAGTCTGGCGGCGGCAGTGAAATCGTATCGGCGCGAATTCACGGAGGGGCCTGCAGGCCCGACGCTTCAACAAATGGAGAGAAGCTGTTTGGTAGCATGTGATAGTATATGCTACTATTACGTGTATTACCTTATCATGGAGGCAGTCATGCGAAGCGTCCTATTTGCGGCACTGATCCTTTTCTTAGGAAGCTCAAATGCGCCAGCTGCGGAGATCATCGAAAAAGGAAAAAAACTAGACGCCCCGGTATGCGGCGGCTTTCCCGGCTTCGTATGCAGCGACAGCGACTGGTGCGACTACCCCGACGGAGCCATTTGCGGCGTAGGGGATTTCTTTGGCACCTGTCGCCCGCGACCGCAGATTTGTACCCAACAGTACCTGCCCGTTTGCGGTTGCGACGGCGAGACGTATAGCAACGCCTGCCAGGCCGCCGCAGCTGGTACCGACGTCGCCTATCCGGGCAAGTGCCGATAGTCGTTGAGGGCCAATAGAGAGGCACCCGCCGTCAGTCCTTGAGCAGCGCGAGCGCGCGGGCGGCGGCGGCGAAGTCGCGATGGCGCGCGGCGCGGCGCGCCGCCGCTTCCGCATCCTCGCCCCATCGTGCGATCTGCCAGTCCTCATCGACATGGGCCGCCGTCCACGCCTCTTCCGCGGTCATCTGTCCCAGCGCCACGGCGAGAGCCAGTAGCGCAGAGCCTGTGAGCGCCGTCATCACGTGGAGCGCGGCGAGACTGAACGGATCGCGGCCGTCGAGTCTTTCCCTGAGCCGGTCGAGCGAGGCCCTCGGCTGGGCGACATGAACGACGCCCTCGGCGAGAACGAACGGCGCGCCAAGCGTCGATTTCGCCCAGGCGAGAACCGGGTCCCAATGCGCCCGTTGCGCCTCGATGAGCCCGTGCGGGCCGTCGGCCCGGTAGCAGAGGAGATCGGAGCCGGCGTAGGCGAGAATGTCGCCGATCACCGCCTGTCCGCGGCCCGCCACGCCGTCGATAGCGCTATTGGCGAGCTTCGTCAGCTTCATGGTCGCGGGATCGATGCGTTCCTTTTGCGTCCGCCACTCCTCGGCGATCGCCTCGGCGAGCGCCCGCGTGGGCAACGAGAGCGCGGCCTTGCCCGGCGTGCGGACGGGCTTGCCGTCGAGCAGGAGCGCAAAGCCCCCGTCCCGGTCCTCGACATCGACACGCTCATAGAAGCGCTTGGGTAGGCTCATTTTTGGCGCCGCCGCGCCTGGTGATGCGGAATCTCGTGCGCGAGCTTCTCATAGCTCTGGCGCAGCGCTTCGAGCTCGCGATCGTCGAGCTCTTCGAGATTGAGTAGCTCATTGCTTGCGCTTCGCGTCACGCGAATGAGCTCGTCGAGCTTGATCTGCATGGCGATGGTGTCGCGGATCTGCGTGTTCTGGATCACGAACACCATGAGAAAGGTGATGATCGTGGTCGCCGTGTTGATGACGAGCTGCCAGGTGTCGCTGAAGCCGAACAACGGTCCCGTGGTTCCCCAGAGGATGATCGCCGTCACCGCGAAGATGAATGCGTTCGGGCGTCCCGTAACGTGAGAGACATATTGCGCGAAGCGCACAAACCAAGTTGATCTCGGATGCATTGAGGTCTCGCCTCCTGATGTGCCGACTAGGGCCCGCGGTATCATACCGCGTCAGGGCGAGAGATCAGCCTCCGCGCCATCCTGAAAAGCGAAAAGGGCAAAGCTTTTCTTCATGTGCTCGGGCAGCGGCGCGGTCACGTCCACCACCCCCTCCCCCGACGGATGCGGGAAGCTGATGCGCCGCGCATGCAGATGGAGCTGGTTGGCGACACCCTCCGGAAGCTCCTTGCCGCTCGGGTATTTGGCGTCGCCCAGAATCGGGTGGCCGATGATGGCCATATGGGCGCGGAGCTGGTGCTGTCGCCCCGTGACGGGCTTGAGCGAGACGAAGGACACGGCCTGCCCGGCCCTATCGACCACGGCATAGTGCGTCACAGCCGATTGCGCGACCTCCTGCTCGCCGGGCCGCGCTTTCCGCACGCGATCGCCATCCGGCCCCGCCGCCTTGACCAGCGCCGCCTCGATCTTGCCCTGGTGGGGCTTCGGCACGCCATGCACCAGAGCCCAATAGATCTTCCGCACCGAGCGGGTCTGAAAGGCGCGGCCGAGCTTGGCCGCGACCGACCGCCGCTTGGCGACGACCAGCACGCCCGAGGTGTCGCGGTCGAGCCGGTGCACAAGCCTGGGCCGCGTCTCGGGCCCGTCGCCCAATCCTTCGAGCAGGCGGTCGATGTGGTGCGGCGTCTTGGTGCCGCCCTGCACCGCGATCCCCGGCGGCTTGTTGAGGATGAGGAGATCGTCGTCCTCGTAGAGCGTCATCGCGGAAAGAAAATCGCGGTCGGCCTTTGACAGACGTTGCTTGGGCCCGCGCGGCGGCGCCACGTCAGGCAGCGGGGGGATTCGCACGGTCTGGCCTTCGGCAAGCCGCGTGCTCGACTTGGCGCGCCCGCCATCCACCCTCACCTGCCCCGTCCGCAACAGCTTCTCGAGCCGGCTATGGGGAAGCTCCGGGTAGTGGGCCTTGAACCAGCGGTCGAGCCGCATGCCGTCTTCGCTAACGCCGACAGCCTTCGTCTCAACACCCGCCATCGTCAGAGCGCCCGCACGATGGCAAGGCCCGCGAACAGCGCGCCGATCGAGAGCCCGACCGATGCGATCAGATAGACAGCCGCGGAGAGATAGTCGTGCCGCTCGACGAGGAGCGCGAACTCGGCCGAGAAGGCGGAAAATGTCGTGAAGCCCCCGAGGATGCCGACGGTGAGAAACGCGCGCAGGTCGTTGTGAATAGTCCAGCGCAACGCCATGGACTCGATCAGGAGGCCCATCAGCAGGCAGCCGATGACGTTGACGGCAAGCGTGCCGTAGGGAAAGCCATAGCCAAGCATCCGCGCCGAACCGATGCCGGCGAGATAACGCGCGCTCGCACCGATCGCGCCGCCCGCGGCGACGAAGAGAAGCGTCCTCACGGTTATGCTTGCCTCTTCTTGCGCAGCGCGGCGAAGCGGTCGAGCCGCGCTTTGAGCTCGGCCTCGAAGCCGTAAGGCGTGGGCGCGTAGAAACTCTGCCGCGCCATGCCGTCGGGAAAATAGTTCTGGCCGGAGAACGCCTCGTCCTGGTCGTGGTCGTAGGCGTAGCCCTTGCCGTAGCCCTCCTGCTTCATCAACCGGGTGGGCGCGTTGAGGATGTGCTTCGGCGGCAAGAGCGATCCGCTCTCTTGCGCGACACGTTGCGCCACACCGAAGGCGGCGTAAGCGGCGTTCGATTTCGGCGCGGCGGCGAGATAGACCGTAGCCTGCGCCAGTGCGAGCTCGCCTTCGGGACTGCCGAGGAAATCGTAAGTGTCCTTGGCGGCAATCGCCTGCACGAGCGCATTGGGATCGGCAAGCCCGATATCCTCGACCGCCATCCTAACCAGCCGCCGGGCGATATAGAGCGGGTCTTCGCCGCCCGCGAGCATGCGCGCGAGCCAATAGAGCGCGGCATCGGGGTCGGACCCGCGCACCGATTTGTGCAAGGCGCTGATGAGATTGTAGTGGCCGTCCTGGCTCTTGTCGTAGAGCGGCGCCCGCCGCTGCACGAGCGCGACCAGCGCCTCGCGATCGAGCGGCACTTGGGCGCCCGCGTCCTCGGCCAAGAACACGTCCTCGGCCAAGTTGATGGCGCCGCGGCCGTCGCCGTCGGCCATGTTGACGAGCGCCTTGCGCGCGTCCGGCGTCAGGGGCAGCTTGCGTTTCGCACTGGCCTCCGCGCGCTGAAGCAGCGCCTCGATGGCCGCCTCGTCGAGACGCTTGAAGGTGAGCACGCTCGCCCGCGATAGCAGCGCCGAATTCAGCTCGAAGGACGGGTTCTCGGTGGTGGCGCCGACAAGAATGATGGTGCCGTCCTCCACATGCGGCAGGAAGGCGTCCTGCTGGGAGCGGTTGAAGCGGTGAATCTCGTCGATGAAGAGGAGCGTGCCGCGCCCCTCCTCGCGGCGAGCCTTGGCCGCGTCGAACACTTTGCGCAAATCCTGCACGCCGGACTGAATGGCCGAGAGCTGCTCGAAATGGAGATCGGTGACCTCGGCGAGCAGCCGCGCCACGGTCGTCTTGCCGGTGCCGGGCGGTCCCCAGAAGACCACCGAGGAGAGCCGCCCAGCCTTGACCATGCGCGACAGCATGCCCTGCTCGCCCAAGAGATGGTCCTGACCGATGACCTCGGCGAGCGAAGCGGGGCGTAGCCGGTCGGCAAGCGGGCGCGGCGCCGTCTCCGCAAGCCCCGCAGCTTCGAACAGCGTGGCGGCCGCCTTCTTCATCGCTCAGCCCTGAATGGAGAGGTTGAACAGCTTTCCCGCCCGCTCGACCGAGAGCCGCCAGCCGCCGCCTGAGGCCTCGAGAACACCCGAGAGTTGCGCCACGGATGTCACCTTCTCGTCATTGACGGCGACCACGATGTCGCCGCGCTTGACGCCGAGCCGCGCCGCCGGCGTCCGCTCCTTCACCTCGAGCACGACGACGCCTTCGCGCGTGTCGTCGTCCATGCCGATCTCCTGGGCGACCGCGGGAGAGAGATTGGCGACCTTGCAGCCGGTGAGCGGATGGCGGCCGGGCAGCTCCCGTGCATCCCGCGGCGGCTCTTCGACCGGGGCGATAAGCACAATAATGGCCTTGACCCTCTGACCCTTGCGCACGACGCCGAGCGCCGCTTGCCCGCCGATGCCCTTGGTTACGAAGCGGTACTCGAAGCCTTCCGGATTCGCGACCGGCTTCTCGTCCACGCTCACCACGACGTCGCCCGCGCGAAGCCCCGCCTTGGCCGCGGGGCCTTTGGCGTGGACCTTGGCGATCAGCGCGCCAGCCGGCGTCTCGAGCCCGAGCGTGTCGGCGATGTCGGGCGTGAGCTTTTGCAGCGCCGCGCCGAACCAGGGCCGCTGCACCTTGCCGCCCGCAAGCGCCGACTGAACCACGAGCCGAACCATGTTGGAAGGAATCGCAAATCCAATCCCGTGCGAGCCGCCGCTCTTGGAGAAGATCGCCGTGTTGATCCCGACCAGCCGCCCCTCCATGTCGACGAGCGCGCCGCCCGAATTGCCGGGATTGATGGCGGCATCGGTCTGGATGAAGAACTGATAGTCGGAGATGCCGACCTGTGTGCGGGCGAGCGCCGAGACGATGCCGCTGGTCACGGTCTGCCCGACCCCGAACGGATCGCCGATGGCGAGCACGAGGTCGCCGACCTCGAGACCATCGGAATCGCTGAACGCGATCGACGGGAATTCCACGCCCTTGGCGTCGAGGCGAAGCACGGCAAGGTCGGTCTGCTCGTCCTTGAGGATGATCTTCGCCGGAAATTCACGCCCATCGTTGAGCGCCACGGTGATCTCGGCCTCCCCGCTTCCCTGGATGACGTGATGATTGGTGACCACCACCCCATCGGTCCCGACGAGCACGCCGGAGCCGAGCGAGTTCTGGATGCGCTCGCGCGGGATACCAAAGCGCTCGCCGAACAGCCGGCCGAAGAACGGATCGTCGAAGAACGGCGAGACCATCTGCGTGACGTGATGGCGCACATAGACGTTGACCACCGCCGGCGCCGCCAGCTTCACCACCGGGGCATAGGACAGCTTGACCGCCTCGGCGCTCTCCGGCGCCATCCGCTCAGCCTTGCCTTCGACCGCCAGCGCGAGCAGCGCCGTGGCGCCAAGGAGGGCCACAGCCCCAAGGTAAGCAGCCGATTTTGCCAACAGTTTCATGGTCGCTTCTGCATGGGCGGCCGGGCCAGCCTGCGGTTTCCTATAGCGCATGAAACGGGCGGCGAATATGCCCGTTTCAAGCCCGAGGAGGGCTTGCCCACCCTCGCCTTTCCAATAAGATGCGCCCCGCGCGCGTCGTGCAAAAAGTCGATAAACCGGAGTGGAGAGAAACGCATCATGGGTATCATCAGGTTTGCCTTGGCAACCGGCGTCGCCGTCGCAATCGGCAGCGGTTCGGCCTACGCCATCACCGTCAAGAAGAGAATAGAGGCGCCCGGCGACCCGGCCGATGTTTGGGTCGTCGCCGGCGAGACGTTTTGCACGATCAAAACCTGGCATCCGGCCGTGGCCGAATGCGAGGAGACCAAGGAAGGCGACGTCGTGTTCCGGACGCTGACGCTCAAGGACGGCGGCAAGATCAAGGAGAAGCTGACCGGCACCGAAGAGACCTCCTACGCCTACGAGATCACCGAAAGCCCGCTCCCGATCAAGAACTACTCCTCGAAGCTCTGGGTCGAGGCCGACGACGAGGAAGATCGTTCGGTGATCTTCTGGGAGTCGGAGTTCGAGCCGGCCGACGGCACGAGCGAAGAGGACGCCAAGAAACTCATCGCCGGCATCCTCGGCGACGGCGTCAAGGGCATCAAGAAGAATGCCATCGCCGCCTGGGA
The DNA here is from genome assembly GCA_964390455.1 of uncultured Methyloceanibacter sp. GTDB lineage: Bacteria > Pseudomonadota > Alphaproteobacteria > Rhizobiales > Methyloligellaceae > Methyloceanibacter. Next base: position 8,535 of record CAYMJW010000052.1, read on the forward strand.
CAAGAAGCATCCCGACGACGCTCCTCAAGCCGATGACGGCAACGACGGCGACGGCAACTA
>CAYMJW010000052.1:8694-15816 GCA_964390455.1 uncultured Methyloceanibacter sp.
CTAGGCGGCGGCTTTGTCGCCCTCGTCCGCCTCGTTCTGCGGCGGTCCCGAGTCGAGACCCTTGGCGGCCGTGTCGCGATCGACGAGCTCGATGACCGCCATGGGCGCCGCGTCGCCGTAGCGGAAGCCCGCTTTCATCACGCGCGTATAGCCGCCAGGGCGCGCCGCGTAGCGCGGCCCGAGTATGTCGAACAGCTTGGCCACGATCACCTCGTCCCTGATGCGGGCGAAGGCAAGGCGGCGCGCATGAAGATCGCCCCGCTTGGCAAGCGTGATCAGCCGATCCGTCACCCGCCGCAGCTCCTTGGCCTTGGGCAGCGTCGTTGCGATCTGCTCGTGCTTGATCAGCGCCGTGGCGAGGCTTGCAAACAACGCCGCGCGGTGCGTTGCGGTCCGGTTGAGCTTGCGGCCCTGGTTGCGGTGACGCATATGCGAAAACCTTCGGTTATCAGGGGTCAGTTCTCAGACATCAGTGATCAGAAACTCTGATTTCTGACGTCTGATTTCTGGCCCCTGTCTAATAGTGATCCTCGAAGCGCTTGGCCAGCTCCTCGATATTCTCCGGCGGCCAATCCGGCACTTCCATGCCGAGATGGAGCCCCATCGAGGCCAGCACCTCCTTGATTTCGTTCAGCGACTTGCGGCCGAAATTCGGCGTCCGCAGCATCTCGGCCTCGGTCTTCTGAATGAGATCGCCGATATAGACGATGTTGTCGTTCTTGAGACAGTTGGCCGAACGGACCGAGAGCTCGAGCTCGTCGACCTTCTTGAGCAGCGCGGCGTTGAACACAAGCTCCGGCTGCCGCTCGAAGGTCGTTTCCTTCTTCGGCTCCTCGAAATTGACGAACACCGAGAGCTGGTCCTGCACGATGCGCGCGGCGAGCGCCACCGTATCCTCGGGCCTCACCGACCCGTCGGTCTCGATCTCCATAGTCAGCTTGTCGTAGTCGAGGATCTGGCCCTCGCGGGTGTTCTCGACGCGATACGACACCTTGCGCACGGGGCTGTAGAGGGCATCGACCGGGATGAAACCGATCGGGGCGTCGTCGGGACGGTTGCGCTCGGCCGGCACATAGCCCTTGCCGGTCGCAGTGGTGAACTCCATGCGGATCGCGGCGCCCTGGTCGAGCGTGCAGATGACGTGATCGGGATTGAGGATCTCGATATCGGCGCCGGTTTCGATGTCGCCGGCGCGGGCGACGCCGGGACCTTCCTTCTTCAGCACCATGCGCTTGACGCCCTCGGCATGCTGCCGGAGCGCGATTTCCTTGATGTTGAGGACGATGTCGGTCACGTCCTCGCGCACGCCAGGAATGGATGAAAACTCGTGCAGCACGCCGTCGATATGCACCGACGTGATGGCGGCGCCTTGCAGCGACGACAGCAGCACGCGGCGGAGCGCATTGCCGAGCGTGAGCCCGAAGCCGCGCTCAAGCGGGTCGGCAACGACCGTGGCCAAACGCGAGGGTTCGCGGCCGGGAACGACGTTGAGCTTGGTGGGCTTGATGAGATCTTGCCAGTTCTTCTGCAGCACCGGTGAAGCCCTTTCTTGGTCGAGGAGCGGGGCGGCCTGCCCCAGCTTCCGGGAATCATCGTGCAACATTAGCGGCTTAGCCTGCCTTTCCTTACACGCGACGGCGCTTGCGCGGCCGGCACCCGTTATGCGGGATCGGCGTCACGTCGCGGATCGAGATGATGTTGAAGCCCGCGGCCTGGAGGGCTCGCAGCGCCGACTCGCGCCCCGAGCCCGGGCCCCTGACCTCGATCTCGAGATTCTTCATGCCGTGTTCCATCGCCTTCTTGCCGGCATCTTCGGCGGCGACCTGCGCGGCGTAAGGGGTCGATTTGCGCGATCCCTTGAAACCCATCGTGCCGGCCGACGACCAGGAGATGGCGTTGCCTTGCGCGTCGGTGATGGTAATCATCGTGTTGTTGAAGCTCGCATGCACGTGCGCGACACCCGAGGTGATGTTCTTTTTCTCGCGGCGGCGAACGCGCGTCTTGTCTTTGGCCATGCTCTAATCCCGCGTTTACGATTTGACGCCGCACGCGAGCCGACGCTCGCGCCGCGCTTGGCTGTAACCTATTTCTTCTTGCCGGCGATTGGCTTGGCCGGGCCCTTGCGCGTGCGCGCATTGGTATGGGTGCGTTGACCGCGCACCGGGAGTCCGCGGCGATGACGCAAACCCCGATAGCAGCCAAGATCCATCAGCCGCTTGATATTCATGGAGACGTCGCGGCGCAGATCCCCTTCCACCGCATAGTCGCGATCGATGACCTCGCGGATTTGGCTGACCTCCGATTCGGTCAACTGGCTGACGCGCCGCTCCGGGGGGATGGCGACCTTGGCGCAAATTTGCTTGGCAAAAGTATCGCCAATGCCGTGAATATACGTCAGAGCCACCGCGACCCGCTTATTGGTCGGGATGTTCACGCCTGCAATTCGGGCCACGTAGTCGTCTCCTCGTGCACGGCTAACGTGCTGAAATTTAAGCCGTAATAGTCAATCTTGAACGCACAAGACCGACCGCGGACAGGCTTTGCCCCCCGGGGACCGGTCGGTTCCATCTTTCCATGTAGCGGGCTTATGTAGCGATTCCGCTTGACAAGGTCAACCGGCCGTTTTCCGCCCGTTTTTGCTCATTTATCGTCGATCGCCCGGCCGATTTCCTTGGCAACTGTCTCAATATCGGCCATTCCGTCGACGCTCCTAACCTTACCTTGACGTGTGTAATAGTGGATCAGCGGCTCGGTCTGGGCGTGATACGCCTTGAGCCGCGCCCGCACGACCGCTTCGTTATCATCCGGCCGCCGGGTGAACTCCGTCCCACCGCAGCGGTCGCAGACGCCCGGCACGCGCGGCGTCTTGTAAGTGTCGTGGTAGCCCTCCCCACATTTGGCGCAGGCAGAGCGGCCCGCGATGCGCTCGACCAGCGCCTCGTCGTCCACCTCCATGACGACGACCCGATCGACCGCCTTGCCGCGCTCCTTGAACAATTGGTCGAGCGCCTCGGCCTGCGCGATGGTGCGAGGGAAGCCGTCAAGGATGAAGCCCTGCCCGCTGCCGTCCTGGTCGAGGCGTTCCGCGATCAAGTTGATGACAAGCGCGTCGGGCACGAGCTCGCCACGCTTCATGATGTCGCCCGCCTTGCGGCCAAGCTCGGTGCCGGCGGCAACGGCGGCGCGGAGCATGTCTCCGGTCGAGAGCTTGGCGAGCGACCGGGAGTCCTCCAGCAGCTTCGCCTGCGTTCCCTTGCCCGCACCGGGAGGGCCGAGCAGGACGAGGTTCATCGCCGCCTCGCCCCTTTGAGCCGCGCCCGCTTGATCAGGCCTTCATATTGATGCGCGAGCAGATGGCTCTGGATCTGCGCGACCGTATCCATGGTGACGCTCACCACGATGAGCAGCGAGGTGCCGCCGAAATAGAACGGCACGCCCGTGTACGAGATCAGGATCTCGGGCAGCACGCAGACGGCGGCGAGGTAAAGCGCGCCGACCACGGTGATGCGGGTCAGCACATAGTCGATATATTCCGCCGTCCGCTCGCCGGGCCTGATGCCGGGCAGAAACCCGCCATACTTCTTCAGGTTCTCCGCCGTGTCCTTCGGATTGAACACGACCGCCGTGTAGAAGAAGGCGAAGAAGATAATCATCGCCACGTAGAGGAAGATGTGAAGCGGCTGGCCCATGCCGAGCATGGCGGTGATGGAGTTGAGCCATTCCGGTCCCTGCCCGGAGGAGAAATTCGCCATCGTGATCGGCAAGAGCAGAAGCGAAGACGCGAAGATCGGCGGGATGACGCCCGCGCTGTTGAGTTTAAGCGGCAAGTGCGAGGAATCGCCCTGGAACATGCGGTTGCCCACTTGGCGCTTCGGATACTGCACCAGGAGCCGCCGTTGGGCCCGTTCCATAAACACGATAAAGGCGATCACGAGCACCGACATGACCAGAAGCCCGATGATGAGCGGGGTGGACAGGGCTCCCTGGCGGCCGAGTTCGAGCGTGCCGACGAGGGCATGCGGCAGCTGGGCAACGATACCGGCGAAGATGATGAGCGAAATGCCGTTGCCGACGCCGCGCGCCGTGATCTGTTCACCGAGCCACATCAGAAACACCGTCCCTCCGACCAGCGTGATGACGGTAGTGATGCGGAAGAACCAGCCGGGATCGAGCACGACATTGCCGGCGCCCTCCAAGCCGATGGCGATGCCATAGCCCTGCAACGCGGCCAGCAGCACCGTACCGTAGCGCGTATATTGGTTGATCTGCCGGCGTCCCTGCTCGCCCTCCTTCTTGAGCTGCTCGAGATGCGGCGAGACCGTGGTCAAGAGCTGAATGATAATCGACGCCGAAATATACGGCATGATGTTGAGGGCGAAGATGGCCATGCGCCCGATCGCGCCGCCCGAGAACATGTTGAACATGCCGAGGATGCCGGTCTGCTGCTGCCGGAAGATATCGGCGAGCGCTTCCGGGTTGACGCCCGGGATCGGGATATACGTCCCGAGCCGATAGATCAGGAGCGCGCCGAGCGTGAACCAGATGCGCTTCTTGAGCTCGTCGGCCTTGGCGAAGGCCGCGAAGTTGAGATTGGAGACGAGCTGTTCTGCGGCGGAAACCATCTAAACGATCTTTCCTTAGCGCGGCGGCGGCGGTCTTGTGCCGCCTCGTGTCACTCGGACTTGTCCTTCTTGGCGGGCTTCGCCTTCGGCGCATCGCCCTCGGCCGGCTTCGGCTTCTTGGCGCCGCCCCCGGCGTCAGCCTCCGGTGCGGCCTTCGCGCCTTCCGCCTCGTCGGTCGGCTTGGCCTTCGCCTTGCCGCCCTTCGGGGCCGCTTTGGCGGCACGCTTCGCCGCCCTGCGCTCGGACTTGATCTTGTCGCCCGGGGGCCGCTCGCGCCCCGTAATCGACTTGAGCGTCACCGTGCCGCCTTTGGCTTCGACCGCTTTGATCGCGCTCTGCGAGGCGCCGGTGACCTCGAAGGCGAGCTTCGCCTTGAGTTCGCCTTGGCCGAGGAGACGCACGCCGTCCTTCTCGCGCCGGATGAGGCCCGCCTCCTTCAGCGCCCCGACCGTGATCGGCTTCTTGCCGTCGAGCAGACCCGCATCCACGGCCTGTTGGATGCGGCCGAGATTGAGCTCGTTGAATTTCTTGGCGAAGATGTTGTTGAAGCCGCGCTTCGGCAGGCGCCGGTGCAGCGGCATCTGTCCGCCCTCGAAGCCCTTGATGGCGACGCCGGCGCGCGCCTTCTGGCCCTTGGTGCCCTTGCCCGCGGTCTTGCCGAGGCCCGAGCCAATGCCGCGGCCGAGCCGCTTCTTGGGCCTGGTGGCGCCCGGCCGGTCGGTGATCGCATTCAATCGCATGACGTCTCTTCCTTAGGCCTTCTTCTCGTCATCGACGATCCGCACGAGATGGCTGATCTTGGCCACCATGCCGCGCACCTGCGGGCTGTCGATCAGCGTCCGCCGCTTATGCATCTTGTTGAGGCCGAGCCCGATCAGGGTCGCGCGCTGGATCGACGGACGCCGGATCGGGCTTCCGTACTGCTCAACCACGATGGTCTTTCTCTTCTCGGCCATTTGACCAACCTTTTCTCTCACGCGCGCGTCAAGATTTACGCGTCGGCGGCGCCTGCCGCGTCGCCCGCGCCGTCTCTCCGCCGCGAAACGATCTCGCTCACCTTTTTGCCGCGGCGCGCCGCGACCCCGCGCGGGCTATCCTCGTGGCGCAACGCATCGAAGGTCGCCCGCACCATGTTGTAAGGGTTCGAGCTTCCGAGCGACTTGGCGACCACGTCTTGAATGCCGAGCGTCTCGAACACGGCGCGCATCGGCCCGCCGGCGATGATGCCGGTGCCGGGAGGCGCCGCCCGGAGCACGACCCGGCCCGCGCCATGCTGGCCGGTCACGTCGTGATGCAGCGTGCGGCCCTCGCGCAGCGGCACCTTGACCAGATTGCGCTTGGCGGCCTCGGTCGCCTTGCGGATGGCTTCCGGCACTTCGCGCGCCTTGCCATGACCGAAGCCGACCCGTCCCTTTTGATCGCCGACCACGACCAGCGCGGCGAAGCCGAAGCGCCGTCCGCCCTTGACCACCTTGGCCACGCGATTGATGTGCACCAGCTTGTCGATGAACTCGCTGTCGCGATCGCGCTCTTCTCGGTCTCTTCCTTGCGGGCCTCGTGCCACGGTCGATCCTTTCCTGGGTCGAAACTAGAAGTTCAGGCCGGCTTCGCGGGCGGCATCCGCGAGCGCCTTCACGCGCCCATGATAGAGATAGCCGCCCCGGTCGAACACGACGTCCTTGACGCCGGCCTTCAGCGCCCGTTCGGCCACGAGCTTGCCGACGGCCTCGGCCGCCGCGCGATCCGTGCCCTTCGGCAGCGCGCCCTTGAGGTCCTTGTCGAGCGTCGAGGCCGCGGCCAGCGTCATGCCCGCCTGATCGTCGATCACCTGCGCGTAGATGTGCCGCGAGGAGCGGAACACCGTCAGGCGCGCCCGCCCGTTCGCCGCACGCTTGAGTGTGCCGCGAACCCGGCGCGAGCGCCGCATATAGCTTTCGTTGAACGCGCCCATCGTAATCGTCCCGCTACTTCTTCTTGCCTTCTTTGCGGGCGATGAACTCGCCCGCGTATTTGATGCCCTTGCCCTTATAGGGCTCCGGCGGCCTGAACGCCCTGATCTCGGCGGCGACCTGGCCCACTTTCTGCTTGTCGATGCCCGTGATCACGATCTCGGTCGGCTTCGGGCATACGATCTGAATACCTTGCGGGATCGGATAGGCGATATCGTGGCTATAGCCGAGCTGAAGCTGAAGATTTGCGCCCTGCACCGCCGCGCGGTAGCCGACGCCCGTGATCTCGAGCCGCTTGGAGAAGCCTTCCGTCACGCCCGCAATGAGATTGGAGACGAGCGTCCGCGACATGCCCCACATGGCGCGGGCCTCTTTCGTGTCCTCGCGCATCGTGATCGCGATCTCGTCCTTGTCGAGCTTGGCGACCATGGCGTCGACGAGCACATGCTTGAGCTCGCCCTTGGGGCCCTTGATCTTGACCTCTTGGCCGTTCACCGCGGCGGTGACGCCGCCGGGAACTGAAACGGGCTTCTTGCCAATGCGCGACATGG
>CAYMJW010000053.1:0-15806 GCA_964390455.1 uncultured Methyloceanibacter sp.
GCTCAGGGCCGTTAGCTGCCAGAGATTGCGGCCCCTGGTCAACCGCCCATTCGCGTGCAGGGCTTCCCTCCCGCCGAAGCAAGTCAGCAGCGTTTTAAATCGAGCCGCGCGAGAAGGGTCGTGTGTGCGCGGCCTGGCTGTCAAGCACGCGCATGGGCCGGCGGAGATGCGAGGGGCGTTGTGACCTAGAAGCGGCGCTTGACCTTGCCGAGGACGGTGACGTCACCATTCTCCTCGATGATGGCCGGACCGCTCAGGTCCAATTGCTGCTGGTCCTGTCCATAGAGCGTGTCAACGCTGAAGTCGAACTTGGGCAGCACCGTGTAGCCAAACAGGCTCAAGCCGCCCTCCTCGGGCTCAGGCGCGACCGCCCCACCTGGCGTCCCGAGTTGAAGGGCTTGGGCGTCCGGCGTAACGGCCGGCACGTCCGCAGGCGGCGGCTCCGGCATCTCCTGAAAGGCAAGCGCCGGCACGCTACCAAGCGACAGCGTCAACAATCCGGCGATGAGTGCAGTGCGACGCATGGCATCCATCCAAGCCTATAAAATGGCCTTCAGCATGGCACTATGCAAGGTGGCGGTGAACCGCGGGTTAAGGCCTTGTCGCGGCTTGCGAAACGCAGAAAAAGAAACCGCCGCCCCTGGCTCGGGGGCGGCGGTCTGGCAGCGGAGGGGACTTTTGCTCCGCTTTACCAGTCGAACCTCATCCGCGCGCCGAAGCCTTCGATCTTGGCCCCATCGTTGCGGTTGGCGGAGGTGCCGTTGGCGAGGAGGAGCTTGCCTCCCGAAATGTCAGACTGGCTGTACTGGAATTGCAGGCCCGTATAGTCGTTGAGCCACCAATTCAGCACGACCTCCCAGGTTTCCTGGTCGCCGCAGCGCGAGCAGTTCGTGCTAACCCCGGACGGCAACGCGCTGCTCGACGGATTGCCTTGCATGGTGAGCGCCTTGTCGCTGAGCTCGATGACGTCGTAGCGTCCGGCGATCTGCCACGCACCCCAGCCGCCGCCCTTGCCACCACCGAGCACGGGGTTCTTGACCTTGATGCGGCCAAACTCGCCTTCCTTATAGCTGCGCGTCTCGCCGGTCAGGAACCAGCCGGCCTCGATGTAGTAGCCGTTATAGGTGGGATCGGTACCGTTGCAGCATGCGACGGGACCGAAGGTGCCGTCCTGAACGCTTTGGGCACGGATGATCTTGGGCTTAAGCTCGGTGTACTCGCCAACCACATGCACCGGGCCCCAGATCGCGGCACCTTCGAGGCCCCAGAACGTGTCCTCATCGAAGATCTGCGGCGTCTGGACGAAACGGTCGGCGAGGTGAAGATCGGCGCCGCGCGCCCGGTAGCGGAACAATTGGTCGTTGAATGGATTTGTCGTGCTGCCTGCTTCGGGGCTGCGCAGGTCTTCCGAATTCTCGCGATACCGCCAGCTCGCGCCGAGATGCAAGACTTGGTGCACGCCGTTGACCTCGCGATTGATCGGGGCAACGGTCGCGCGGGCGGCTCCCGTCTTGACGTCTTGCAGGTACTTCTCGTCGTCTTCGGCAAACGGCCCGAAGATGCCGGCCGACAACGTGAAGTGGTCTTTCGCGTAGATAATGCCGCCGCCGATCTGACGGTCGAGCTGAAACGCCTCGACGAAGGCTGCGCGCTCCATGAAGGTTAGGAAGCGTGAGCTTGTCATTTCATCGATCGAGTTGGGCGTCTTGAAGTTGCCGGCGCGCAGGCTCAAGCCGTCGGCTAGCCCGTTATACTCCACGTAGGCATCCTTCAACGACACCTCATCGTTGGCGAAATCCACCTCGACTTTGTAGGCGACGTTGTAGAACACGACGCCTTCCACGCCGAGACGCGCACGACGGATCTCGGCCGCGTTCACGTCGGGCCTACCGGTGATGTCGAAATCCTGGTCGATGGCGCTATAATCGGTCTGCAGGCGCCCACGGACCTTGAAGCTAAACTTGCCATCCTTGCTCGAAAGCTCCGGCGCGCCCTTCCACTTGACCTTCAAGTCGAGGTCGCCGCCGCCGGAGCTTGCCGCCGCGGCCTGAGCCGCGGACGCGGCCGCCTTGGCCTCGTTGACTTGTCGCTGGAGGTCCGCAATCGCGGCCTCTAGCTCCTCCATGGTCGCCGCCGAGGCGCCCGAAGCGCTGGCAGCAAGGATGCTTATGGCGCTTGCCCCTGCGAGCAAGGTTCTACCGCCGTTCCGTATCAGTCCCCCAATCATGCCCCTCTCCACTGTTAACGTCGTTTTTCCGGTGTGCTCTGCGATTCAGAAACGCTTCTGTTTCCGCGTGTTCTTGCGCTCGATCCGTTCTTTTCTGGTTCCTACCGTTCTATTTCCTGCGCAATGACGGGCTTGTGACACTCCAGCGACGGCGCTGCTTTTGGGCGGGTACTGTTGCTTATCGGCCACGCTGCGCGGAGCCGGAGTAAAGCTTACGCCCTGCCGGGCTTCCCGAGGCCGCCAATCGGGCCGGTGTGTTGCTTGTGGATGAAATCGGAGACAAGCTTCCGATCGCGATTGGGAGAACGGATGACCCGAAACAGCGCCGCGACCGATCCCATCCACGACGTCGCCGTGGTCGGGACGGGGCCCTCCGGCCTCGTCGCCGCGCTCGCGCTTGCCCATCTCGGCGCAAGGGTCGCAATCATCGGCCCTGCGCCGCAGGCGTTGCGCGACGGCGTGCCCGAAACGAGGACCGCCGCGCTGCTCGCAAGCTCCGTCGATCTGTTGAAGACGCTTCGCGTGTGGCCGCGTCTTGCGAGCGTGGCGGCGCCGCTCAAGGCGATTCGTATCCTCGACGCGTCGCAGAGCCCCTTGCGCGCTCCCGACATGACGTTCGAGGCAAGCGAGCTCGGGCTCGACGCCTTCGGCTACAACATCGCCAATACCGCGCTGGTCGAGGCGCTCTACGCAAGCGCGCAGGAGACGTTGCCGGCCGTCATCACCGCGACCGTCACCGCGATTGATCTCCATGCGGAGACTGCGGTCCTGACGCTGGATCAGGGTGGGCCTGTGTCGGCCCGCCTCGTGGCTGGCGCCGACGGCAGGCGGTCAATCTGCCGCACGAGTGCCGGAATCGGGGTGACCGAGCGGCGTTACGATCAGTCGGCGCTGGCCACCAATTTCCGCCATACGCTGCCCCACCGCAACGTGTCGATCGAACTGCACAGGGAGCACGGGTCGGTGACCACCGTTCCCCTCCCCGATTCCCATGCCTCGAGCCTAATTTGGGTCGGCGCGCCCGCCGAGATCGCGCAACTTATGCGATCGAGTGACGCAGATTTCATCGAAGCGCTGGGCGAGCGCCTCGGCGATGTTCTCGGCATCGTGTCCGAGCCCGGCGCGCGCGCCGCGTTTCCGGTGGGGGGGTTGACATCCGACCGGCTCGCGGCGCGGCGCACCGTGCTTCTCGGCGAAGCCGCGCACATCCTGCCCCCGATCGGGGCGCAGGGGCTCAATCTCGGCTTCAGGGATGCCGGCGCGCTGGCCGATTGCGTGGCCGAGGCGCTTGCGCGAGGACGGGATCCCGGCGGCGCCGATACGCTCCAGGCCTATGCCGATGCCCGCAGGCTCGACATCGCGACGCGCACGCTCGGCGTCGATCTCATGAGCCGCTCGCTTCTGACCTCGCTCCCGCCCCTGCAAGCGGCGCGCGGCATCCTGCTGCACGGGCTCAATGCGCTTGGGCCGCTCAGGCGCGCGGTCATGCGGATCGGCCTCACGCCGCCGACGGAGCTGCCCCGCCTGATGCGGCCGAACGCCGGCTGAGCGTGGCGCAAGCCTTGACGCTCCGCGCCGCATTTGCCACCAGGACGCCTCGCCCCCTCCTCTTTCCTCGCCATTGAAACGAAACCCAAGCGCCGCCCGTGGCCCAACCCTCAAAACTGCCGCTCTGGCTCGATTTGCGCTACCGGCTCGAATATTTCGTGCTGCGTTTCCTCATCGGCATCGTCCGCCTGTTCCCGATCGATCTCGCGGCGAACGTCTCGGCCAAGGCTTGGGGGCTGATCGCGCCGTACAATCGCCGCCACAAACGCGCGCTCCTCAATCTCGAACGCGCCTTTCCCGACAAGACACGCGAGGAGCGCGAGCGCATCGCCCGGGCCGCGTGGCAGAATCTCGGCCGCGTCATGGTCGAAACCATGAATATCGATCGCATTCTCGACGACCCGGGGCGCCTCCACATCACCAACGGGCATTGGATCGAGCGCTATAAGGAAAAAATGGGACCGGCCCTGATCGTAACCATGCATATGGGCAATTGGGAGATCGGCATGTGGCCGGTGACGCGCGCGGGCGTGCGCCCCGCGGGCGTCTACCGTCAGGTGAAGAACCCTTACGTCGACCGCTACCTCCGCGCTCAGCGCCAGAGGCTTTATCCGGGAGGCCTGTTCGGACGCGGCCGGGCCGCCGGTCAAGACGAGACGCAGAAGACCGCGCGCCTCATCATGGACTATGTGCGCCAGGGCGGACGCCTCGGTTTCATCTCCGATCTCTACGACGCGAACGGGATCGCCGTGCCGTTCTTCGGCTACCCCGCCAAGAGCATGCCGATCGCCGCCATGATCGCGCGCCGGGTCGGCGCCCGTATCTGGATCGGCCGCTGCGTCAGGATCGGCAACCGCGCCTGCTTCGACATCAATGTGAACGAGCTCCGCATCCCGCGCACGGCCAATCAGGCGGAGGACATCCGCACCATCACCGCGGCCATCCAGCGTCATTTCGAGACCTGGATCCGGGAGACGCCGGAGCAATTCATGTGGTCAAACCGGCGCTGGTTCTAGTCCTGTTCCCGCCGGGACGTTGACAGCACCGCGACGCTTGGTTCTTATCGAGCGAAGGAGCGGCCGGAACAGCCATGCACTCGCGAAGCGCCAAGTTCCAGATCGGCCAGGTTGTGCGCCACCGGGTTTACCCGTTTCGTGGCGTGATCTTCGATGTGGACCCGACCTTCAGCAACACCGAGGAGTGGTACCGGTCCATCCCCAAGGACGTGAGGCCCGAGAAGGATCAGCCATTCTACCATCTGCTCGCGGAAAACGCCGACACCGAGTACATCGCCTATGTGTCGGAGCAGAACCTCGTGCCCGACGCCTCCGACGAGCCCTTGCGCCATCCGCAAGTTGCAGAGCTGTTCGAGGACTTGAAGAACGGCATCTTTCGTTTCCGCTTCCTGCAAGAGCACTAGCCGCTTCCTCGAAGCGCGCTCGCGAAGACGGTGAAAGCGAAAGGCCGCCCCATGGGGCGGCCTTTGAAGCTTTCAAGTGGCGCCAGCTTATTGTGGCGGCGGCGGCGCAGCCTGCTTCTTCGGGGCCGTGGTTCCGGGCTGGGCAGCCGGAGCTTGACCCGCCGGCGCCGGCATCGCACCCGGCATGGCGCCGGTCTGGCCAGGCGCCTGCCCTTGAGCGGCGGCCTTGGCCGCAGCCTCTTCAGCCTTCTTGCGGAACATCTCCATCAACTGCTTGCGCTGCTCCTCGTATTTCACAGGGTCGGCCGCCGGACCATCATAAGCTTTGTTGAATCCGCTCAACGGTACCGGAAAGCCCATCGTCTTCTGCTGGAAGTTCACCGCAGCGACCACCATCTCCTTGCCCTTGCGCATGGCGTCGAACACTTCCGGCGTCAGGTCGATCTGCGCCTGGCAGCCTGCGGGAAAGCAGATCATGTATTGCAGATCGATCGGCTTGTTCTCATCGATCTTGGCCTGCACGCCGGCAGGGATCACGAGCGCGTAAGCGGTCGGCAAGCGAACGATGAGCTGCTGCTTGTCTTCGCCTTCGACCTTCCGCACCATGGCCGTGATCAACACCATGCCCGAATTGGGCTCGAGCCCTTCGTGATTGACGAGGCAGATTTCCTTGTTCTGGGTCTGCTCGTTCTTCATGCACAGCTTGACCCAGGCATCCTGGGCCGGCGCTTTGGCCGCCGCGCCCGCTGCCGGAGCGCCCGCAGGCGCCTGAGCGGGGGCCCCACCGGCGGCGGGTGCCGCTGCTGGCGCCGCCTTCGGTTGCGTCGTTTTCGGCTGAACCTGACCCTCTTGCTGAGCCATCGCCAACGGCGCTGCGAGCGCCAAAGCGAGCGCTGCGACGCCTCCGCACAGCGCCAATCGAGCCGCGCCGCGGCGCAGCGAATGCAAATGATAGTTCGACCCGATCATCCTCGACCTTCCTCTTTTCGCGGGCTGTTCAGGCCTTCGATGACCTTGTTCGCCCCCACTCCCGTCGTCCGATTGGTCAATACCCGAAATGAGGCATAGGCGTGGCTGAGACCCCCCTCCAGGCCATCGCGGCCACCCCCGCACGGGACCGAGACCCCTACCCACCGCCGCACCGACAGCGCCATTTGCGTTCCGGGCGTGGTTACCCCTAAATCCCTGCTGCAATGCGGAAAGCATCTATAGCCACGCGCGGGCGCTCTTGAAAGCCCCTATTTCATTGCTCTTTTTGGGCCTCGTCCTGGTCCCCCGCATCGCCGCGGCGGAACCTGTGCAGGGCCTTGCCATGCATGGCGAGCCGCGCGAAACCGCCGGGTTCACCCATTTCCGCTATGCCAATCCGGACGCGCCCAAAGGCGGGCGCGTGACATTCGCGGTGCAGGGCTCCTTCGACAGCCTCAATCCCCTCACCGTCAAAGGCGTGGCGGCGGAGGGCGTGCGCGAATACGTCTATGAGAGCCTGCTGGCCCGGGCCTATGACGAGCCCTTCAGCCTTTACGGCCTGATCGCCGAGAGCGTCGAAACGCCCGACGACCGGAGCTTCGTCGCGTTCACCTTGCGCCCGGAGGCGAAGTTTTCCGATGGCACCCCGATCACCGTCGCCGATGTGATGTTCTCGCACGCACTATTGCGCGATCACGGCAGGCCCAATCATCGCTCCTATTACAAGAAGGTGACGAAGGTGGAAGAGACCGGCCCCAACAAGGTGAAGTTCACCTTCGATGGCAGCGGCGACCGCGAGATGCCGCTCATCATGGGATTGATGCCGGTCCTGCCGCGCCATCTCATCGATCCGGAGCGGTTCGAGAAGACCACCCTTGCGGCCCCCGTCGGCAGCGGCCCTTACAAGGTGGCCAAGATCGATCCCGGCAAGAGCATCTTATTGCAGCGCGATCCCAACTATTGGGGCCGAGACCTTCCGGTCAATCGCGGGCACTATAATTTCGATGAGATCAAGTTCGACTACTACCGCGATGGCGGCGCCATGTTCGAGGCCTTCAAATCGGGGCTCGTACGTTTTCGCAAGGAAGAAGATCCGACCCGCTGGACCGAGGGCTACACCTTCCCCGCCCTTCGCGATGGGCGCGTCATCAAGGAGGAATTGCCGATCGAGACGCCTTCCGGCATGACAGCGCTCGTGTTCAACACGCGGCGGCCGATCTTCGCCGATCAGCGCGTGCGCGAAGCGCTGATTAAGCTGTTCGATTTCGAATGGGTCAACCGCACGCTCTATCACGGCAAATATGCGCGTACGGAAAGCTACTTCGACCGCTCTGATCTGAGCTCTGACGGTCGCCCCGCCGACGAATCCGAGCGCGCATTGCTCGCGCCATTCGCGGGCGAGGTCAAACCCGCGATCATGGATGGCACCTTTGCCTTTCCGGTCAGCGACGGCACCGGCGAGAATCGCGAGGGCCGGGCCGAGGCGCTCCGGCTGCTGGAGGCGGCCGGTTATCGCTTGACCCGTGGCAAGCTCGTCAACACCGCGACCGGAGAGCCCTTCAAGTTCGAGATTCTCGCAACAACACGCGCCCAGGAGCGCCTCCTGCTCACCTATGCGAGCGCGCTCAAGCAGGTGGGCATCGAGGCACGAATCCGCCAGATTGATTCCGCCCAATATCAGCGGCGGAAGCAAACCTACGATTTCGACATGATCCAGTACTCTTGGCCGGTATCGCTATCGCCGGGTAACGAGCAGTCGTTCCGCTGGGGGAGCGAGGGCGCGACGACCGAAGGCACGTTCAACTATCCCGGCGTTAAAAGCGCTGGAATCGACGCCATGATCGAGGCGCTGCTCAAGGCCGAGGACCGGCCGGGCTTCGTCGCGGCGGTTCGCGCGCTCGATCGTCTCCTGCTCTCGGGCGACTATGTCATTCCGTTGTTCCATTTGCCGCGCCAGTGGGTCGCGCATTGGAGCGATTTGAAGCGGCCACAGACGACCCCGCTCTACGGCTATCAGATCGACACATGGTGGATCGAACCTGGGCGCAATGCGGCTGACGGCGATGGGGCGGGGAAACCGTGAGCGATACGACCACGCCATCATCCGAAGATATCGACTGGGCCGAAGAAGAAGCTCTGCCGACGGCGGTCGAGCTGCTCAGGCGCCGGGCCGAGCACAAGCCGAACGCGATCGCACTGTCAGACCCGCCCAATCGCC
This sequence comes from uncultured Methyloceanibacter sp., assembly GCA_964390455.1. Taxonomy (GTDB): domain Bacteria; phylum Pseudomonadota; class Alphaproteobacteria; order Rhizobiales; family Methyloligellaceae; genus Methyloceanibacter. The sequence goes on from CAYMJW010000053.1 coordinate 8,383, forward strand.
CGGCGCTTGGCCTTGGGCCGGCGCGGTCCTTGACCTATCGCGAAGCCGACGCCGCGGCCGACGCGCTCGCCGCTTTCTTCACCGGCCGCGGCCTTGACCCAGGCGATATTATCGCCATGCAGCTTCCCAATTTCGCGCTGTCGCCGCTCACGATCCTTGCCGCCTGGCGCGCAGGCGTCACGGTCGCGCTGCTTCCGATGTTGTGGCGGGGATACGAGATCGGCAGGGCTTGCGCCGAGATCGGACCCAAGGCGCTGATCGGCGTCTCCTGCTTCGGCGACGAGACACCGATCGAGACATTGCGCGCGGTTGCCGCCGCTCAGCCCTCGACCCGCTTCGTGCTCGGCTTCGGCCCGCATCTTCCCGATGGCGTCGCCTCTCTCGAAGAGGCGATGAGCCGGGAGGCAGGCCCGCGGGTCGCCGCGCCGGCAATGACGGGACCGGCCCTCATCACGTTCACGGCCAGAGCCGGATTTCCCTTCGTTGCGGTCCTCCGCAGCGAGGAGGAACTGCTCGCGCAAGGGGCGATGACGGTGCTCGCGCTCGACCTCGACGGAAGCGACGTGATCCTCAATCCCTACCCTTTGACGGGACCGGCCGGCCTTTCGCTCGGGTTCCTGCCGTGGCTCGTCAGCGGCGCCACGCTCGCCCAGCATCATCCCTTCGATTACGGCGCCTTCGCCGAGCAGGTCATGGCCACGGGGGCAACGGTGACGGCGCTGCCCTTGCCCGTCCTTGCCCAGCTCGCCAAGGACGGTGTGCCGCAGCAGCCCCAGTGCCGGTTGCGGCGTGTCGGCGCGGTGTGGACCGGGCTCGAGCCGGCCCGCCCGCAGACTGTTTCCTTCCAGGGCGAAGCGAATTTCTTCGATCTCTATCCGCTCGGCGATCTCGCGGGCATCGTGCTCAAGCGCGAGAGGCCAAGCGAGCCGGCATCCCTTCCCTTGGGCGAGATCGAAGTCGCGGATGGCGAAGGCGGCGCGGTGTTCGTGGAAACGGCGCTCTCGCCTCCCCGCGACGGGGAAGGATACGGCGAGGTCCTCTTGCGCGGACCGGTCGTTCCCGACGCGCAGGCCGAGGGGCCGCTTGCCCCTGACGGCGACGGCTATATCGGCACCGGACTTTGGGGCAGACGCGGCGGCACGGCAGGCACGACGCTGCAGTTTAAGGGCGACCCCGAGCTTCTCCGCCACGGCGGGCTCGCCATCGCGGCGTCGGAGTTCGACGAGCTCTACCGGGCCTTTCCCGCCTACCTCGACGCCGCGTGTCTCGTGCTTGCCGATCCTGACGTCGGCGACCGCGTCATCGCCGCCGTGGTGCCGCGGCCTGGCGAGCCCGTGACACTCGAGGCGCTCAACCGGTTTCTCGATGGCCGCAAGGTCGCGCCCTACAAGTTTCCCGACCAGATCGTCATCGTGCGGCAGATACCCCGCGACGCCGACGGCCGCGTGCTGCGCGAGCAGATCTTGCGTCAGGTCTGAGCGCGTCAGGCCGCCTGCTTGACCGCTTGCGCGATCTTGACGAGACGCCGCAACAGGTCGCGCGTTCCGGCGAGCCGCGCTTCCGGCGTCTCCCAATTGGCATAGTAGATCAGCCGGTGGTCGGGCTGGAGCTTCACCCTGTTGCCCTCCTCGCGGATGAAGGCGATCAGGCCGTCAGGGTTGGCGAAGCTCTTGTTGCGGAAGGCGATGAAAGCGCCCTTCGGCCCTGCGTCGATCTGCTCGATGCCGGCTTCGCGGCAGAGCCCCTTGATCTCGACGATGTCGAGGAGGTGGCGCACCTCTTCGGGCAGCGGCCCGAAACGGTCGATCAGCTCGGCGGCGAACGCCTCGATCGCCTCGTGGCGCTCGACGCCTGAGAGCCGGCGATAGAGCCCGAGCCTCACTTGCAGATCGGGCACGTAAGCTTCGGGGATCAAGACCGCGGTGCCGAGATTGATACGCGGCGACCACTGATCCTCGATCATGGCCCCCTCCCCGCCCTTGAGCGCGGTCACGGCCTCCTCGAGCATCGACTGGTAGAGCTCGAAGCCCACCTCGCGGATGTGGCCCGATTGTTCCTCGCCGAGCAGATTGCCCGCGCCCCGGATATCGAGATCGTGGCTCGCAAGGACGAAACCGGCGCCGAGCGTGTCGAGAGATTGCAGCACCTTGAGGCGCTTCTCGGCGGCGGGCGTGAGCCGCGCATCGGCTTGCATGGTGAAATAGGCATAAGCCCTGACCTTGGAACGGCCTACGCGACCTCTGAGCTGATAGAGCTGGGCGAGACCGAACATATCGGCACGGTGCACGATCAGCGTATTGGCCGAGGGAATGTCGAGGCCCGATTCCACGATCGAGGTGGAGAGCAGAACGTCGTATTGGCGGTCGTAGAAGGCGTTCATCACCTGGTCGAGCTCGCGCGATCCCATCTGGCCGTGGGCGCGCGCCAGTTTCAGCTCCGGAACATGCTCGGCGATGAAGGCGGCGGCCTCGTCGAGATCGGAAATGCGCGGCACGACATAGAAGGTTTGGCCGCCGCGGAAGCGCTCGCGTAAGAGCGCCTCACGCAAGATCACGGGATCGAACGGCATCACGTAGGTCCTGACCGCAAGCCGATCGACCGGCGGGGTCGAGATCAGCGACATCTCGCGCACGCCGGACAGCGCTAACTGGAGCGTGCGCGGGATGGGCGTGGCCGTCAGCGTCAGCACATGCACGTCCTCGCGGAGCTGCTTGAGGCGCTCCTTGTGCTGCACGCCGAAATGCTGCTCCTCATCGACGATCAAGAGGCCGAGATCGGCGAACTCCACCCCCTTGGCGAGCAGGGCATGGGTACCGACGACGATGTCGATATCGCCCGATTTCACGCCCTTCTTCACCTCCGCGCGTTCCTTGGGACCGACGAGGCGAGACGCCTGGGCGATCTTGACGGGGAAGCCGCGGAAGCGCTCGGTGAAAGTATGGAAGTGCTGGCGCGCGAGCAGCGTCGTCGGCACCACGACCGCGACCTGCTTGCCCGCGAGCACGGCGATGAGGCTCGCTCGAAGCGCTACTTCGGTCTTGCCGAAGCCGACATCGCCGCAGATCAGCCGGTCCATGGGTCGCCCGCTTGAAAGGTCCTCGAGCACGGCGCCGATGCTGGTTTCCTGGTCCTCGGTCTCCTCGTAAGGAAACCGCGCCGAGAACTCGTCGTAGAGACCCTCGGGCGGGGTCAGCACCGGCGCCTGGTGCAAAGCGCGGAGCGCTGCGACCTTGATGAGCTTCTCGGCGATATCGCGGATGCGCTTCTTGAGTGTGGCTTTCCGTGTCTGCCAGGCGACGCCGCCGAGCTTGTCGAGCTGGGCGCCGGCCTCGTCGGAACCGTAGCGGCTGAGGAGCTCGATATTCTCGACCGGCAGATAGAGCTTGTCGCCACCTTGGTAGTGCACTTCGAGACAATCGTGCGGCTTGCCGGCAGCCTCGATGGTGGCAAGTCCCACAAAGCGGCCGATGCCGTGATCGGAATGCACCACGAGATCGCCGACGGTCAGCGCCGATATCTCGGTCAGCACGTCGCTGCCGCGCTTGCCGCGCGTGCGCCTTACCAGCCTGTCGCCCAAGATATCCTGCTCGCCGATCACGGCGAGCCCCGGCGCCTCGAAGCCCGTTTCGAGCGGCAGCACGGCGACGGCGATGGTCTCGGCCGGCGCCTCGAGCGCTTCCGCGAACGTGTTGACGCGCGTGGTTTCGCCCGCGCCGTGCTCCGACAAAAGGGTTGCCAGACGCTCGCGCGCGCCTTTGCTCCAGCAGGCGACGATCAAGCGCTTGCCTTCGCCCTCGAGCCTCTTGGCGTGAGTTGCCACCGCGTCGAAGACGTTCGCGCCTTCGGCTTGGCGCTCGGCGGCGAAGGAGCGGCCTTGCCTGCCGCCAAAGGAGACGATGACCGCTTGATCGGTTTTCTCCGGGCGCTCGAACGGATCGAAGTCGATCACGTGGCGACCCGACAACGCCTCCTGCCAGTCGGTCTCGGTCAAGAACAGGCTTTCGGGCGGCACCGGATGATAGGGCGGCGCGCCGAAGGCCTTGCGCTCCAGCGCCTGGGCGCGCGCGTCGTAATGGTCGGCGATCTGCTCCAGGCGTTTGGCGCGCGCATCATCCACCAGAGAGTCGAGCGTGACGGCGGCGCCCGGCAGGTAATCGAACAGCGTGGCAAGGCGGTCGTGGAACAGCGGCAGCCAATGCTCCATGCCCTGATGCTGGCGCCCGGCCGAGATCGACTCGTAGAGAGGATCGTCGCCGGTGACGGGGCCGAACAGCGCGACATAGCGCTGGCGGAAGCTTGACCGCACCTCTGCCGTCAGCGCCATCTCGCTCATGGGAAGGAGCTCAAGCACCTCGCGCCGCCCCTCGGTCCGCTGCGTGGCGGGATCGAAGGCGCGCAACTGCTCCAGCGTGTCGCCGAAGAAATCGAGGCGGACAGGCTCGCCGCCCGGCGGATAAAGGTCGAGAATGCCGCCGCGCACGGCATATTGCCCCGGGTCGGTGACCGTGCCCGAGCGCGCGTAGCCTGAGATCTCCAGGCGCTCGATCAGCTCTTGCATGCCGATGACATTGCCGGGCTGAAGGTTCAGGCTCGCGGCGGCGATGAAACTCTGCGGCGGGACCCTTTGCACGATGGCATTGACGGTGGTCAGAACGACCAGAGGCTTACGCTCGCCGGGCACGCGGTGCGCCAGCGCGGCGAGCGTGGCGATGCGCCGCGCGATCGTCTCGGCGTTGGGCGCCACGCGATCGTAGGGAACGCCGTCCCAGGCGGGGAAGCTCAGCACCTCGATATCGGGCGCGAAGAAGCGAAGCGCCTCTTCCAGAGTGGCGAGCCGCGTTCCGTCGCGCGCGACATGCAGAACGGGGACACCGGCTCCCGCAGCGTGGCGGGCGAGTTCACCCAAGAGCAGCGCATCGAACCCCTCAGGCACGCCGCCCGCAATTGCGCGGGGCGCCTGCAACAGGCGCTCGATCGGCAGGTGCGAAAATTTCGGCGAGGCGGACATGGGTTGAAGGCCGGTCAGCGTGTCAGGCCGTGGAAACGTCTCACGCGGCCGATCAGTTCGTCGAGGTCATGTTCGCCGAGGGAGGCGCCTTCGACCACGCAATGTTCGATGGCGGGGTCTGGCACGTCGATCAGGCGTTCCAACACGGCGATTTCGGCGGCATTCATGCCATCGACGGCCTTCTCGGCGAAGCGGCCGAGCAGGAAATCCATCTCCTTGGAGCCGCGATGCGTCGCCCGCCACAGCGCCCGGCGGCGGCGCATGCCAAGATCGTTGCCGGACATGATAAAGCTTTCCTGTGCCGCAAGGGGTGGGTTAGAGCGAGCGCGCCGAGCCTGTCAAGCACGCGCCCCTCGCCGCAGCCGTCAAATGCAATGCACGTTTCGCTAGAACACCATGCGACCCGCTAAGCTCGCGCCCCTGTTTGCCACCGTGCGCTCCCTGAAGGGGGTGGGACCCAAGGTCGAGGGGCTGTTGAACAAGCTCGTCGCCCCGCGCCACGAGGGCGCGCATGCGCGGGTTGTGGACCTTCTTTGGCATCTTCCCCTGGGCGTGATCGACCGCGCCGTCACGCCGCGCATCGCCGAGGCCAGGATCGGCGAGCTCGCCACGGTCGAAGTCACGGTGACCGAGCACAGGCGGGGCGGCGGCGGCAAATGGCGATCGCGCGGGCCCTACCGCGTGCTGGTCGAGGACGATGCGGGCGCCGCGCTCGAGCTCGTCTATTTCAACGCCGATCCCACCTATCTCAAGCGGCTTCTGCCTGCGGGGAGCCGGCGCCTCATTTCCGGAAAGCTCGAGTCCTATGACGGCTGGCTGCAAATGCCGCATCCCGATCATGTGATTGCGATCGATAGCGAGAGCGGCGCGGCGCTCCCCCCGCACGAGCCGGTCTATCCTCTGACCGCGGGGCTCACCAACACCACGCTGCGCAAGGCGATCGGCAACGCGCTCGGACGGTTGCCGGCGTTGCCGGAATGGATCGACACGGGCTTTCTTGCTCAGAAGGCCTGGCCCGGCTTCGGCGAGGCGATCGCGCGTCTGCATGCGCCGGAAGCCGACGCCGATCTTCTTCCTTCGGCGCCGCCACGCGCGCGGCTCGCCTACGATGAGCTTCTCGCCAACCAGCTTGCGCTTGCGGTGATCCGCAGCCGGCTCAAGCGACGCGCCGGACGGCGACTTGGCGGTACGGGGAAGCTGCGAAAGGCGATCCTCGCCGCCCTGCCCTTCGCGCTCACGGGCGCGCAGAAGCGCGCTCTGGCAGAGATCGACGCCGACCTTGCGAGCCCCGATCGCATGCTTCGGCTGCTGCAAGGCGATGTCGGCAGCGGCAAGACGGTCGTTGCGCTGCTCGCCATGGCGACAGCCGTCGAGGCCGGCGCGCAAGCGGCACTGATGGCGCCGACCGAGCTTTTGGCGCGGCAGCATCTGCAAACAGTCAGCGGCTTCGCCGCCGCGGCCGGCTTGCGCGTCGCGCTTCTCAGCGGCCGCGAACGGGGGCGCGAGCGCACTGAGATCCTCGAGGCCCTGAAGGCGGGCACCGTCGATATCCTGATCGGCACGCACGCGCTGTTCCAGGAGCAGATTGCCTTCAAGGACCTCGGCCTCGTCGTCATCGACGAGCAGCACCGCTTCGGCGTGCATCAGAGGCTCGCGCTTCAGGCCAAGGGCACAGGCTCGGGCGCCGAGCTTCTGGTGATGACCGCAACGCCCATCCCGCGCACGCTCCTGCTCACGAGCTACGGCGACATGGACGTGTCGCGGCTCGACGAAAAGCCGCCGGGGCGAAAACCGATCGCGACCCGCACCGTCCCGCTCGAACGGCTCGGCGAAGTCATCACCCGGATCGCGCAGGCCATCGCCGGCGGCGCCCAGGCCTATTGGGTGTGTCCGCTCGTCGCCGAGTCGGAGGTGCTTGATCTCGCCGCGGCCGAAGCCCGCTACGCCGAGCTTCGCGCTCGCTTCGGCTCGACGGTCGGGCTGGTGCACGGACGGCTTGCCGGCAAGGACAAGGATCGCGTCATGGCGGCGTTCGCTTCGGGCGCCTTGTCGATCCTCGTCTCCACCACCGTCATCGAGGTCGGCGTCGACGTGCCGAACGCCTCGATCATGATCATCGAGCATGCCGAGCGTTTCGGCCTCGCCCAGCTGCATCAGCTGCGCGGCCGCGTCGGCCGTGGTGCGCGAGAGTCATCGTGCATCCTGCTCTACCGCCAGCCCTTGTCCGACACGGCGCGCGAGAGATTGAACGTAATGCGGCGGACCGAGGACGGATTCGTGATCGCGGAAGAGGATTTGCGGCTTCGCGGCGGGGGCGAGGTGCTCGGCACGCGGCAGAGCGGCGTGCCGCTGTTCCGCATTGCCACGCTGCCCGAGCACCAGGCTTTGCTCGAAGCGGCGCGCGACCAGGCGCGGC
>CAYMJW010000054.1:0-15572 GCA_964390455.1 uncultured Methyloceanibacter sp.
GTCGCTGGACATGAGCGCGGTGTTACGGGATGGCGCGGCTCCGGGCAATGCCTGCTAGCAATCCCGCAATAGTTCCCGCTCTCCCCTTGGGGGAGAGCACGCGCCGGTTACGGCGCGGTGAGGGGTAAGCGGGCGCAGCCCGCGTCGAAAACATTTTCCCCCCTCACCCTTCCCGCCATTCGCCGCGCTGCGCGCGTCGGGCGGGAAGCCCTCTCCCACGAGGGGAGAGGGGAACAAGAAGCCCCGGCGAAAGGCCGGGGCTTGCAAGCGAGAGCCAAGTTCAGGGAGGAAGATTTGGCTCAGCTCTTCGGTGTTGTCGTCACTCGTTCGATTGGCGCGATGAGGCCTATGGCACCACCTCCCCATGCAGGTTGATGTCGAGGCCTTCGACCTCGACCGCCTGGCTCACGCGGACGCCGGTCAGGATGTTGACGACCACGAGAATGGCGAAGGTGGCGAGCGCCGACCACGCCAACGTCGCGGCCACGCCTTCGATCTGCGTCCAGATTTGGCCGACATTGCCCTCGAGCGCGCCCTTGAAGCCGCCGATCGCTTCGACCGCGAACACCCCGGTCAGAATCGCGCCGATGATGCCGCCGATGCAATGCACCCCGAACACGTCGAGCGAATCGTCATAGCCGATGGCCCGCTTGAGTGACGTTGCGGCAAAGAAGCAGCCGACGCCGGCCGCGGCCCCGATCCACAGCGCGCCGACGGGTCCGACGAAGCCCGAGGCCGGGGTGATGGCGACCAGGCCCGCCACCGCGCCCGAGATGATGCCGAGCACGCTCGGCTTCTTGTGCACGGCCCATTCGGCGAACGTCCAGGCGAGCGCGGCGGCGGCGGCGGCGATCTGCGTGACGGCCATCGCCATGCCGGCGCGCCCATTGGCGGCGACCGCCGAGCCCGCGTTGAAGCCGAACCAGCCGACCCACAGGAGGGCTGCGCCGGTCAGGCTATAGACGAGGTTATGCGGCGCCATGTTCTCGGCCCCGTAGCCGGTGCGCTTGCCGAGATAGAGCGCGGTGACGAGACCCGCGATGCCGGCATTGATGTGCACGACGGTGCCGCCGGCGAAGTCGAGCACGCCCGCGCCGCCGAGAAAGCCGCCGCCCCACACCCAATGCGCGATCGGCGCATAGACGACGAGGACCCAGAGCGTGATGAACAGCACCAGCGCCGAGAACTTCATCCGGTCGGCGAAGGCGCCGACGATGAGCGCCGGCGTGATGATGGCGAACGTCATCTGGAAGGTCATGAACACCGATTCGGGGATGGTGGCCGCGAGCGCGTTCGTGCTGTCGAGCGTCACGCCCTTAAGCATGAATTGCGACATGCCGCCGAGAACGCTCTGCATGGCGCCGCCATCGGTGAAGGCGAGCGAATAACCGAGCACCATCCAAACCACGGTGACGATGCAGGTGATGGCAAAGCATTGCATGACGATGGTGAGCACGTTCTTCTTTCGCACCATGCCGCCGTAGAACAGCGCAAGTCCGGGCACGGTCATCATCAGCACGAGCGCCGTGGATGTGAGCATCCACGCCGTGTCGCCGCTGTCGATGGTTGGTTTCGCCGCCTCGGCCGCCTCTTGCGCGAGCGCCGGATCGAGCTTGGCGATCAGAAGCGTGGCGAGCGCGAGCGCCGCCGCAGAAAGACATTTGGCAAGGGTCATCTTCATCTCCCCCTCTTACAGAGCTTGTTCGTTGGTTTCGCCGGTGCGGATGCGCACCGTCTGTTCGACGGGGACGACGAAGATCTTGCCGTCGCCGATCTGTCCGGTCTTTGCCGCGGCGACAATGCCGTCCAGGGCTTTGTCGACCATCTTGGTCGGGACCACGACCTCGATCTTGATCTTGGGCAGGAAGTTCACGGCGTATTCGGCGCCGCGATAGATTTCCGTGTGTCCCTTCTGCCGCCCGTAGCCTTTGACTTCGGTCACGGTCATGCCTTGCAGGCCGAGCTCGGTGAGGGCTTGGCGCACCTCATCGAGCTTGAATGGCTTGATGATCGCCATCACGAGCTTCATCTGTCTCACCCCTCCATGCTTGCAGCCGAACGGGCTTCGAGCCCTGTTCCGGCCTGCGATCCGATGAGGAGAGTCAAGCCGCGTGCCAACTCGGCCCCTGACCGGCAAGCAACTGATTATGCTGATGATTTTCAGGTGACGAGAAAGGCGCAGATCGAAGCCTTGCCGCGTTTCTGCCTAAGAGGGAGGCAAATCAACTCCGACGCCTACCAAACAGGCATCAACCCTGGGAGCGCCGCTCGCGCAGCAAGCCTTCCTGAGCGGTGGAGGCCACCAGAACCCCGTCGCGCGTGAACAGCGTGCCGCGGCAGAACGCCCGGCCAGCGCCGGAGCTTGGGCTGTCCTGGGCGTAGAGCAGCCAGTCGTCGGACCTGAAGCGGCGATGGAACCAGAGCGCATGGTCGAGGCTCGCGAGCATCAGCGCGGGATCGAACACGAAGCGGCCATGCGCGACCAGCGCCGTATCGAGCAGCGTGAAATCCGACGCGTAAGCCAGCACGCATTGATGCAGCGCCACGTCGTCGCCGAGCTTGCCCGTCGCCTTGATCCAGACTTGTTGGCTCGCGGCGCGGCTCTCCGGCGAGAGATAGCGCGAGAGATCGACCGGCCTGATCTCGATCGGCCGCTCGCGCTCCCAATAGGCCCTCACCTGCGGCGGCAGCCTGTCGATGAGCTTCGCCTTGAGCTCGGCCTCGCTCGGCAGCGCCTCCGGCGGCGGCACATCCGGCATGGCCATTTGGTGTTGCAGTCCCGGCTCATCGACGTGGAACGAGGCGGACATGGAGAAGATCGCGTGGCCGTGCTGGATCGCCACGACGCGGCGTGTCGTGAAGCTGCCCCCGTCGCGAATCCGATCGACGTTGTAGATGATCGGCACCGCGAAATCGCCGGGCCGCAAGAAGTAGGCGTGCAGGGAATGCGCGAGCCGCCCCTCCACCGTGCGCTGGGCCGCGACCAAGGCTTGGCCGATCACCTGGCCGCCGAACACGCGCTGCCAGCCGGCCTGAGGGCTCAAGCCTCGAAACAGGTTTATCTCGAGCTGTTCGAGATCGAGGATCGAGAGAAGCTGTTCCAGCGCACGGCTCACGGGCCAAATCCTTCTGAGCTGCCGCGAGCCCTTTAGCAGGTTCACGCGCCGCGCGGAACGTGGCATTGCTCATTCCATGCCGGAAACGACTGCGAGAGGCGGGAAACCGTTCGATGTGGCGATCGCTGGCGGAGGCCCTCTGGGCCGGACGCTCGCGCTCGCGCTTGGCCGCCTTGCCCCGCAAGGGTTCCGCATCGCGCTGATCGACGCCGAGCCGGCGGGAGCCGAGCGTGGGAGTGCCGGAGACGCACGCGCGCTCGCGCTCTCGGCGGCAACCAAGAACCTGCTTTCGGCGCTCGATCTCTGGGCCGAGCTTGCGCCCTTCGTTCAGGCCATCGAGAAAATCGAGATTACCGACAGCGCGCTCTCAGCGGCGCTGCGTCCGCATCTGCTCGGGTTCGACGACGAGCTTGAGCCGGACGGCACGCGCGCCTTCATGGTCGAGCATGGCGATCTCGCGCGCGTGCTCGCCGCAAGCGTCGCGGCCGAGCCTGCCATCACGGTCTATGCTTCCGATCGCGTGACGGATTTCGACGCCGGTCCGTTCGCCGTCGAGGTGTCGCTCGGGCATGGCGCGACGATCGCCGCAAGCCTCCTCGTCGCCGCCGATGGCAAGCGCTCAGCCTTGCGCGAGCGCGCCGGCATCAAATGCGTGGGCTGGTCCTATCCGCAAGTGGGCATCGTGGCCACGGTCGCGCATGAGCGGCCGCATCATGGCAAGGCCGTGCAGCACTTCTTGCCCGCTGGTCCCTTCGCCATCCTCCCCCTCGCCGGGAACCGCTCGTCCATCGTGTGGACCGAGGACGCGGCCGAGGGCACCGCCATCATGGCGGCGGGCGAGGACCGCTTCCTCGAAGAGCTCGGCAAGCGCTTCGGCGCGAGGCTCGGCGCGATCGCGCTTGCGGGCCCCCGGCAATCCTTCAGCCTCGACATGCAGATTGCCCGCAGCTTCGTCGCCGACCGCTTTGCGCTCATCGGCGATGCGGCGCACGTGGTGCATCCGCTGGCGGGGCAGGGGCTCAATATCGGCATGCGCGACGTCGCCGCCCTCACCGAGATCGTGGTCGAAACGGCGCGGCTCGGCCTCGATATCGGCGGTGGGGTCCCGCTCGAGCGCTACGAGCGCTGGCGCCGGTTCGACAGCGCCTTCTCGGCCGCGGTCATGGATGGATTGAACCGGTTGTTCTCGAACGACAGCGCGCCTTTGCGCACGTTGCGCGATCTCGGCCTCGGCCTGGTCGATCGCGTTCCCGCCGTGAAGCAATTCCTCGTGAGCGAAGCCGCAGGGCGAACCGGGACGGTGCCCAGCTTGCTGACGGGAGAGCGGTTCTAGCCCTGATCGAGCTTGCGCGCTTCGTCCGGCAGCATGATCGGAATGCCGTCGCGGATCGGATAGGCGAGGCCTGCGGCGCGGCTGATCAGCTCCTGACGCTCAGCGTCGTAGTCGAGCGAGGTCTTGGTCAGGGGACAGACCAGAATCTCCAACAGCTTGGGATCGATGCGGCGCTCGCCGTCGCGTTCGGGTGTTGTGGTCATGGCCGCGCCTCCGTCATTGGATCGATGTCCCCGAGCCGTCGTCCCGGCTCGCGAGCTCCATCTCCGCGAGCGCGACCAGCGCTTCGGCGCGGCTCTTGAGGTCGGGCGCCTCGAGCAGCGCCTGTTTCTCCTCCGCCCCATAGGGGCTCAAGATTGACAGCGTGTTGACCAGCCGCTCGCTGGAGGCCCCGTTAATGCGGTCCCAGTCGGCGTTGAGGTTGCTGGCGGTGAGATAGTTCTTGAGCGTGGCGAGAAGCTGCGGGCGGTCGACCTCGTCCTCGCCCTGGCCCGCGACAAAGTCGCTGGCATAGGGCGCGAAATCGACCTGACAGATGCGGAACGGCGTGTCGACCGCGATATCGCCCCCGATCATGAAGCGCGCGACGCCGGCGAGCGCGATCACGATGCGGCCGTCATCGCTCTCGGTGAAGGAAAACAGCCGCCCCGCGCACCCCACGGATCGCAACGGGAAGGTGCGCCCCTTCGGCGACTCGGCCTCTCCGGCTTCGGGGGCGGGCTGCACCACACCGATCAACCGGTCGCCGGCCAGCGCATGATCGACGAGCGCGAGATAGCGCGGCTCGAACACATTCAGCGTGAGGGAGGCGCGCGGCAGCAGAATGGCGCCGCGCAAGGGAAACATCGCGAGCTCCCGCGGCATATCGGCGACGTTGCGGTAGCGGCCAGTGATACTCACGCGTTTTGCTCCTTGCGTCAGGCGAAGAGGAGCGAAGAGAGCCTCATGCGCCCCGTGACCGTGGCGGGGTCAGCGGCGCCCCAGGCGTCGAACAATTGCAACAGTTGCTTGCGCGCGGCGTCGTCGTTCCAGGCGCGGTTCTTGGCGATGATCGCGAGCAGCTCTTCGAGCGCGCCAGCGCGATCGCCCTTGGCGTTCAGCGCCAGAGCGAGGTCGAAGCGCGCCTGCGCGTCCTTGGGGTCGGCCGCGACCTTGGCCCTGAGCTTGTCGACATCGTCGATGCTCGCGGATTTCTTTTGCAGCTCGAGCGCCGCCCGCGCGCTTGCGACCGGAGCGCTCTCGGACTTGGCGGGAGGAACGAGCGCGAGCGTCTGCTCGGCGCGGGCGAGGTCGCCGGTCTTGATGTAGCACTTGGCAAGGCCTGCGAGCGCTTGCGCGCTCTCGCGGTCCGCTTGCAGGATCTCGCCGAAGCTCTGCGCTGCGGTGTTGAGATCGCCCGCGGCGAGCGCGGCCTCCGCGGCTTCGAGATCGGCGGCCGTGTCGGCAGCACTGTCGCCGCCGACCAGCCTCGCGATGAAGGCGTTGACGCGGGATTCCGGCAGCGCCCCCATGAAACCATCGACGGGCTTGCCGTCCTGGAAGGCGAACACGGCGGGAATCGATTGCACGCCCATCTGGCCTGGGATTTGCGGGTGCTCGTCGATATTGAGCTTCACCAGCCGGATCGCGCCCTTGGCCGCGCGCACGGCCTTCTCCAGGATCGGCGTAAGCTGGCGGCAGGGCCCGCACCAGGGCGCCCAGAAATCGACCAGCACCGGCACCTCGCGCGATGCCTCGACCACGTCGTGCATAAAGTCCTTGGTGGAGGTGTTCTTGATCAGCTCGGCGTCGGGGGTGCCCGCACCGCCTGGCTTCAGGATCGGAGGTTCGACGCTCATGCTGCTTTCCCGCCGGTGGGACCTACGAAATCATCCACCCTCATCTTTAAGAAGATGGGCCGCGCGGCGCCGTTTGGCAACCGTCCGGGATGCCTCAGCTCAAGGCGAGAATACGCGGCTCATGGCCGCATTCCTTGATGAAACGGATGAGATCGGCTGTGGCAAAGCGCATGGTTGCGGTGTTTTCCAGCGGGTGGCAGTTGACCTCGGCGTAGTCCATGAGCGCGGAATCGACCACGACGGTAACGCTCGCCGCCGACGCATTCATGAGGGCGAGCGGCGTGACCGCGCCTGGGCTGATGCCAAGCACGGCCTGAAGCCGCTCGGGTTTGCCGAAGCTGAAGCGGCCGTGCCCAAGCCTCTTTGCCAGCGCCTTCAGATCGACCCGCGTGTCGTCCTTGGCGGTGACGAGAACCATGCGGCCGTCGGGGTCGGCGAGGAACAGGTTCTTGGTATGGGCGCCCGGGATGCTTTCCCGCAAGGCAACCGATTCCTCGACGGTGAACACGGGCTCGTGCTCGACCGTCGTCGTGGCGATGCCGAGGGCTTTGAGGCGGGCCTCGAGGCTCTTGCGGTCTGCCGGCATGGTTTGGCTCTAGCCCTTTCCGATACGGGCCCGTTGAGCTACTGTTTTGACGGGGCGTGCGCCGATTATATGCGCCTCGAAGCGGTGCCATGACAATCCGGCCTCATCGGAAACCTGGTTACGACAACTGCGATGCCGATTCGTGCGGCAGCGGGACAAGTTTTTGCGCCCCGCAAGCGCAGATCTCGAACCCTGTCTTCCGCTGTGGAGAACCATCATGGCACGCGATGCCCGCAACATTCCGCCGGCCGTCTCGCTTATCCTAGCCACCGCCCTCTGGGGTGTTGCAACCGTCATAAGCAAGGCGTTCCTGGCGTCTGTCCCGCCGATCACGTTTCTCGTCATCCAGCTTGTTCCCAGCGTCTGCGTGCTCTGGGTGCTCGTCCTGACAAGAGGGGGCGGCTCCGGCACGTGGCGCGGACTGCTTCCTCTCGCCTTGCTCGGGCTCTTGAATCCCGGCCTCGCCTACACCTTGAGCATGCTTGGATTGGCTGAGACGACCGCCAGCGTCGCGACCCTGCTCTGGGCCGCCGAACCGGCGCTGATCGTCGTCACGGCGTGGCTTCTCCTTCAGGAGCCCATTACCTTTCGATTCCTCGGCGCGACGGCTGCCGCTGCCTGCGGCGTTCTCCTGGTGAGCGGCGTCGTAGGCGGCGGCCATGTGCTCAGCGCCAGCGCCTATGGCGCGGCGCTCATCCTTGGCGGCGTGTTCTGTTGCGCGCTTTACACCGTGCTGACGCGTCGCATCGCCTCGAGCATCGATCCCTTGCCCGCCGTTGCCATCCAGCAGACCGTCGGCCTCGCTTGGGTCGTCGCGATATGGCCGCTCGAGCCGCGCGGCGACGCGATCGGCAGCCTGGCGGCGTTGTCGAGTAGAGAATTGCTGGGCGGGGCCCTGTCGGGTCTGATGTACTACGCTGCCGCGTTCTGGTTTTACCTGCATGCGCTTCGTTCCGTGCCTGCGACCACGGCAAGCATCTTCTTGAACCTCACGCCCGTGTTCGGCGTCGCCACCGCCTATGCCTTCCTCGGTGAGCGGCTGACAGCGAGCCAATGGCTCGGAGCAGCCATTATCTTCATGTCGGTGCTCGCGCTGTTGACCTGGGCTGCGGGGCCCAGGGTCCACGCCTCTTCGGGCCGGGACACGCGCGCGTGACGGGTCCAGCCTATTCTCCCTCCCCCTGAAAGGGGGAGGGCCGGGGCGGGGGTTTGGGAGAATGGGTGGGGGTCGGGAGCATGATTCAATCCAGCGGAATGCCGCTCTCGCGCCCTTGCCGGCCGGAGGTGGACATTCTGGCGGCGATCAACTAGATCGTAGGCGCCCGGTCGCGGGTTGGAGTCGCGGGTGTAGCTCAGGGGTAGAGCACAACCTTGCCAAGGTTGGGGTCGGGGGTTCGAATCCCCTCGCCCGCTCCAATTTTCGCAGCATGTCGACGGAATATTCGCGACTCTTTCGCGGCCCGACGGTCTTGCAGCAGCAGCCGTCGGCACGAGCGCAAGGGCTTGCGGCCGGTTCCGGCCACATGCGATCAAAGCTTCACTGCGGAGTTGCCGCCATCTGCCCAAATGACGGTGCCCGTGATGAAGCTCGACATGTCGCTGGCGAGAAACAAGGCGGCTTGTGCGATTTCGACCGGCTCAGCAATCCGTTTCATGGCGTGAAGCGACGCGGCCCATTCCTGTTGCGCTCTGTCCCCTGCCATGGCGGTTCGCGTCCCGCCGGGAAACAGCGCGTTGGCGCGGAGACCTTGTGTGCCGAAATCGGCCGTCAGCCCCTTCACCAGACCGATCAAGGCTGACTTTGTGCATCCGTAAAGACTCATTCCAGGCAGACCGACGCTACTTCCAACAAAGCTCCCCGTGAAAATGATCGAGCCGCCACCGTTCTCGAGCATCGCTGGAACTTGCGCACGAGCGCCGAGAAATGCCGAGGTGAGATTGGTTGCGACGACCTCGTTCCAGTCTTCGATATGCTGGTCGGTGAGCGGCGCGATCCGGCCCACGGTCGCGGCATTGTTGAACGCCACATCGATATGACCAAAATTTTCAAGTGCGCATCGAACCAGCTCGGCGTGTGTCGCCTCCTGCCGAATATCGCCCGTGACGGTCTCTACGATGCCACCATTGTTCTGCACCTCGTCCTTCAGCTCGGCCAACGCTTCGCTATTGCGGCCGGAGGCGACAATCTTCGCGCCATTCTCGGCAAATAGGCGGGCGGCGGCATAGCCAATTCCCGCACTTGCCCCCGTCACGATCGCCACCTTGTTTTTCAGCAGGTTCATGTTGCGCACCTCTTGATGAGAGAGGTGGCCATGAAAATCGCACCAAGGCGTCCCACTTCTTGCGCTCAAAAACGGATGGGAACGAAGCGACAGGCGGATGTGATGGCGCCGAAGTCACGGCGGATTGCCCGACAGGGATGACCCGCCAAGCGATCCGGGTTGCCTGCGCGGCAACGGGGCGGATGCCGATATCAGCTTCACGCGGTCCTTTGGCGCCTCAATCAGAGCCGACGCTTAGGCCCATCCACATATGTTACCACATTGACACGTGACCAAAATCTCACGTATCATCGCGCCATGGATGCGATCTTCAAGGCATTGAGCGATGGGACACGTCGAAAGCTGCTCGACATGCTCCACGTCAAGGACGGCCAGACGCTGACCGAACTTGAAAGCCAGCTGGGCATGTCGCGATTTGGCGTGATGAAGCACCTGAACGCGCTCGAAGCGGCGAGGCTGGTCGTAACGCACAAGGTTGGTCGCTTCAAATATCACTACCTCAACGCTGCGCCGCTACAGGCTGTCGTGGATCGTTGGATCGAACCGCTGACTCAGCAACCTTTGACAAGGGCTGTGCTCGACCTCAAGGCTCGACTGGAAGGAGAATTGACGATGGTGACGACTGTCGAAACCAAGCCGGATTTCTTGCTGGAAACTTTTATCAGGACCACGCCGGAAAAACTCTGGGATGCATTGACCAATGGCGAGATGACCAGACTCTATTATATCGCCGGTGCCCGCCTGACCGGCGATATAAGGACCGGCGGCAAATACCAATATCTAAAGCCCGATGGCGAGCCGATGGTTTCAGGCGTCGTGATCGAGGCTGACCCGCCCCGGCGCCTGGAGATGAGCTTCTATTCGCACTGGCTGGGCGAACCACAAACCCCGTCGCGCAATGTCTATGAGATCGAACAGCGCGGCGAACTCTGCAAACTTACGATCCTCCACTTCGATCTCCCGCCGGGCCTTGAGGGCGTGAAGACCGACGGCTGGTCTCGGGTCGCCGCCGGGCTCAAATCGCTGCTCGAAACCGGCAGGCCGCTCGAATTTGGATGATCGACTGGTCTTGGGCGGACGCGCTTTGCGAAGGCCATGACCAAGCTTGTGGCTGATTTCGATGCCGCGGAGGACGCGATCTTGTTCCGAGCGACCGCGCCTACCAGGGCCAGACGGAGCCGCGCTGGGCGCCCGGGCTTCGCTGATAGCCATTGTAGCCGTAGTCGAAGAACGGGCCGCGGCGCACGGCCTTGGCCTTTTTCTTCTTCTTCGGCTTGGCCGGGCTGAAATCGCCATCGAGGCTCGCCGCCGTGATTTTGGCCGGCGTCTCTTTGGCCCAGACGACGAAATCGTTGCCTTTGGCGAGGCCCGCCGTATTGATCGAGGTGTCGCCGATGATGAGGGAGGAGCCGGGCGTGAGCCGCTCGGAAATCTTCTGCCGGACGTCGCTCGGGATCTCGAGCCGGTCGAGCGCGGCGGTCGAATCGTCGCCCTGAAGGCTCATGCCCATCCATCGCACCGACGTTTCGCCGGGCGCGAATTTCATCGCGGTGAAGAGATGCGTGCCAAGCGGCGTCTCGGGGTCCTTGAATGACACGGGCGCATCGAACACGCGGCCGAATTCCTGCCTGACGTAGAGATGTCCGGCAGGCGGCTCGCCCTCGCCGGCCGCTTCATAGACCTTCTTCACCAGCTCGTCGTTGATGGCGCCCGTCTCGGGCATGCCTTGCGCCTTCTGGAACGTCTTGATGGCGGTGACGGTCGCCTTGCCGAGCGTGCCGTCGAAGTCCTGCTGCTCGAGATAGCCCATGTCGGCGAAGATGTTCTGAACGCCGATGATGCGGTCGCGCTGCGTCCGCCGCGTCACGAGAATGCGCAACGGCGCGGTCGAGCGCGGCTCGGCGGCGAGGATTGCCATCTCCTTGGCGCCGGCCATGAGCTTTGCGGCGGCGGCCGACGGCGGCGTGTCGAGCGGCAGGAGAATGCTTGCCTCGGCCGGCGCGGCTTGCGGGAGAAGCGCCAATGCCTGACCGGCCGGCGCTGCGGCATCGGCGGGCGCAAGCGCGGCTGCGGAGACCGCCTCGACGGGCACGGTTGGAAGAGCGACAGTTGCGGCTGGTTCAGGCTCTGAAGCGGTCGTGAGCGGCTCTGCGGCAACGGCAGGCGCGGCGATAATCTCTTTAGGCTCGGTCGCGTCTTTGGCTGCGCTCTCAGTCGCCGGCGCGGCCTCGGCCTTGGCGCGCGAGGGCTCGGAAGCATTGTCGTCATCGAGCGCGTGCAGACTTGATTGCGGTGCATCTTCGCTTCGGCGTCCTTCGCGCGAGCTCGCCTTGGCCGGAGCGTCAGCGAGCGGGTCGAAGGCATGCGCATGCGTGTCCTCGATCGCGGCGGGATCGGCGGCCGAAGGTGCCGCGGGCTTGGTTCCGATCGCCTCGGCCTCGAGCGAAGAGGGGACGTCGGTCGTGGTCCCCGGCACGTCCACCCGCGCGAGCTGGCCGGGATGGCTTTTGGCCGGAGCAACCGGTGCGGCGTCGTTGCGCGACTCGCGCTTCGGCGGCTCGTCCTGCTTGACCACGGCGGGGGCTGCCGGCGGCGGCAGCGGCTGGAACAGGTTGGCGTGCGCGATCAACTGCGGCACCGGGCGGTCGCGCGCCACGATCACGTTGTCGCCGACCGTGGTGACGCCGAACAGCTTCGGCGCGAAGGAGAACGGCAGGCGGATGCAGCCATGCGAGGCGGGATAGCCGGGCACCACGCCCGCATGCAGCGCGGTGCCGGACCAGGTGATCCGGTTCATGAACGGCATCGGCGCGCCGCTATAAAGGTTCGAGTGATGCATTCTGCGCTTTTCGAGAATGCTGAACACGCCGGCCTTGGTGGCGTAGCCGCGCATGCCGGTCGAAACCTTGGAGCTCGTGATGAGGGTGAGCCCGCGATAGACGTCCACCTTCTGCTCGCTCAACGACACGACGAGCGTCATCGGCTCGCCGTCCGCGGGGTCCGGGATCGCCGCCTCGACCGGCTTGTCGGCGTTCTTGCGCTTCTTCGCCTCGGCCGGCAACGATGCGCCGACCGCCACGGCCAGCGCCGCGACGCCAAGGAGCGTGAAAAATGTCGAAGAGGTCCGCTTGGCGGCCCTAGCCGCCCTTTCCCTCAGTAACTCGATACGCAAGACACAAGCTCCCAGTCATCGGCCGCACCCATAAGCGAGCCCCCAATGTGAGTCCCCCGACTCGCGAGCGAATCACACTAAAAGAGGCACTCCCATTTGACCAGCGGAAGCCTTCCAATCACCTAACGCCGCACCCCGGCCCGAGATTCGGCCGCGCGCGACACGCGATGAACAAAAGTCACGTGGCAACTTAGACTTACCGGCCAGTCTGGGCGATTTTGAGTTCGCGATATGGCGGGCGCCGGGAAAGGCGGAACACGAATAAACTTGCCTCTGTTTCCTTCGCGCAACACTGGGAAGGCGGCGTATTCCCGCGCTAAGGCGCCCCGAAGTGACGCCCTGTCGCCCGCCGGCGCCACCCCGGATCGTGGCCTCCGCGGGGCGGCGAAAGCTCTTGCTTCGGCTGCGGGCGCTCAATACACGGATGGGCCTAGCGGACTGAGCCGTTTGGTTGTCTAGGGGAGTATCATCCATGCTGGCACTGACGAAAGCCCGGCCGGGCCATATGCTCCGGGCCGCCGGTTTGCTTCTTGCGGGCCTCACGCTCGCCGGCTGCGGCATCAACACCATTCCAACCCTGCAAGAGCAGGCCAAGGCTGCGTGGAGCCAGGTGTTGAACCAGTATCAGCGCCGCGCCGATCTGATCCCCAATCTGGTCGAGACCGTGAAGGGTTACGCCGCGCAGGAGAGCAAGGTGCTCACCGACGTGGTCGAGGCCCGCGCCAAGGCGACCCAGGTGCAGCTTCCGCCGGACATTCTGACCAATCCCGAGGCGTTCCAGAAATTCCAGGAGGCGCAAAGCGGGCTGACGGGCGCGCTCGGGCGGCTGCTCGCGATCGTCGAGAACTATCCGGACCTGAAGTCGAACCAGAATTTCCTCGCGCTCCAGTCCCAGCTCGAGGGCACCGAGAACCGGATTTCCGTCGCGCGGCAGGACTACATTACCGCGGTCAAGGACTACAACACCGAGATCAGGACCATCCCCGGCCGCTGGTGGCGCGCTCTGCTCTATCCCGACGCCGAGCCGATGCAGAACTTCACCGCGGCGGAAGGCACGGAAAAGCCGCCGGAGGTCAAGTTCTAGCTTGAGCCCAATGGGGGGCGACAATGGCCGTTGTGCGGCGTTTCGGCGGGCTGCTTCTAGCCACGGCGCTCGCGCTGTTCCTGTCGCATGCCGCGGCCGAGCCGGTCTTTCCGGAGTTGACCGGCCGCGTCGTCGATGACGCGGGCCTCTTAAGCTACCCCGAAAAAATCGCCATCACCGCCGACCTCAAGGCGCTCGAGGACAAGAGCTCCGACCAGCTCGTCGTTGTCACGATCCCCTCTCTCCAGGGCTACGCGATCGAGGATTTCGGCCATCAGCTCGGCCGCAAGTGGGGCATCGGCACCGCGAAGTTCGATAACGGCGTCCTCCTCATCGTCGCGCCGAACGAGCGCAAGGTCCGCGTCGAGGTGGGCACCGGGCTCGAGGGCACGCTGACCGATGCGCTGTCGCGAATCGTCATCGAGAATTCGATCCTGCCGCGCTTTCGCGAAGGCGACTTTGCCGGCGGCATCAAGAACGGCGTTCGCGACATCGCTCTCGTGCTGACCGGCGATGCCGCCGAGGTGGAAGCGCGGGCCAAGGCCCGGAACGACGCCGACGATCCCGCCATCCCTTGGCTCCTCGTCATCCTCTGGCTCGCGATCTTCTTCTGGATCGCCTACAGCATGTGGCGAAGCGCCCAACAGGCCTCACCCACGAGACAGCGCGGCACCTCGGGCCCGATTTTCGTTCCTGGACCGGGATGGGATAGCGGCGGCTGGAGCGGCGGCGGCGGTGGAAGTGGCGGCGGCTTCTCCGGAGGCGGGGGCAGCTTCGGCGGCGGCGGGGCCTCGGGCGGATGGTAGCACCCTCCTCGATGCAGCCCTTCACGCCCGAAGATCGCGCCGCGATCTCGGAAGCGATCGCCCGCGCCGAGCAGAAGACGAGCGGCGAGATCGTGGTCGTCGCTGCGATCGCCTCTGACGGCTACCGCTCGTTCGGGGTGCTGTGGGCCGCGCTGCTGGCGCTCGCCGTGCCGATTCCCCTCATCTTCTTCACCAAATGGCCGGTGCAGTACATCTATCTGCTGCAGCTTGCGGCGTTTCTCACTTTCTTGGTGGCGTTCCAGCTCGAGGGAATCCGCTACCGGCTCGTGCCGCCGGCGATCAAGCGCGCCCGCGCCCATCAGCGCGCCGTCGAGCAATTCCTCGTTCAGAACATGCACACCACCAAGGGGCGCACCGGCGTGCTGATCTATGTCTCGTTCGTCGAGCGCTACGCCGAGGTCATCGCCGATGACGGCATCTACCGCAAAGTCCCGCCATCGGCCTGGGAGGACGCGGTCGGCGAGCTCACCAATCATCTCGCGCGCGGCACCACCACCGAAGGATTCATCCGTGTGATCGAGCGCTGCGGCAAGATCCTCGGCAAGCATTTCCCGCCGGGTCGCTTGCCCGACAACGAGCTGCCAAACCACTTGATTGTGCTCGATGCCTACGGGCGCCCCTGAGCGGCCGCGTGGCGCGTCCGTCGATGCGGCCGGGCGAGGGGGAAAGCGCGCGCTGTTCGGCTGGGTGCTGTTCGATTGGGCGACGCAGCCCTTCTACACGCTGGTCGTCACCTTCCTGTTCGCGCCGTATTTCGTCAACGGCTTCATGGCCGATCCGGTCCGCGGCGCCGCGCTCTGGGCCTACGCCACCGGCATCGCCGAGCTGATCGCGGCCGCGCTCGCGCCCGTGTTCGGCGCCATCGCCGATGCGGGCCAGCCGCGGAAACCGTGGATCGCCGCGTTCTCCGCCATGCTCGTCGTCGGCCTCTGCGGGCTCTGGTTCGCGGAGCCCGGCCAAACCCATCTCGTGCCGGTCGTGCTCATCGCCTTCGGTGTTGCCACCATCGGCGCCGAGCTCGCGACCGTGTTCACCAACGCCATGATGACCTCGCTCGTCTCGGAGAAGCGGCTCGGCACGCTGTCGGGCGCGGGTTGGGCAGCGGGCTATGTCGGCGGTCTCGTGAGCTTGGCGCTCGTCGCAGGCCTCCTCGTCGCCGATCCCGCGACCGGCAAGACGCTGCTTGGGCTTCCGCCGCTGGTGCCGCTCGATCCCTTAACGCGCGAAGGCGACCGTCTCGTCGGTCCGTTCTCTGCGCTCTGGTATCTCGTGTTCGTCCTGCCGCTGTTTCTATACACGCCGGACCGGCGCACGGCGCCATCGCAAGCGCGCGC
>CAYMJW010000055.1:0-15550 GCA_964390455.1 uncultured Methyloceanibacter sp.
AGCGGACTGAAAATCCGCGTGTCGGTGGTTCGATTCCGCCCCTGGCCACCATCTTGCGAGCGGTATATTTGGCGGGGACTTTACGTCTAGTAGCCGAAGAACTCCTCACTGCGCACGTCGTCGTCACTGACCGCCGCATTGGCTAAAAGCTGCCGCAGGGCGGCGACCATCAATGGGGAGCCAGTAACGTAGTAGATGGCGGCGGCGGCCTCCTTCTTGATCTTGCCAATCAGGTGACCATCGATGCGACCCGCGCCGTTGCTGCGCGTCATCATCGGCACCAGGCGGAAATGCCTGTAGTTGCGCTCAAGCTCCTGCAACTCGGCCAGAAACGCGGCATCCTCCGGACGATGGTTCGAGTAAATCAGGATGAATCGCTGTGGAAGCCGGTCACGCGCCGCCTGCCGCAGGATGCTCATGAACGGCGTGATGCCGATGCCGCCCGCAATGAACACCGCCGGCCGAGAGCGACTGGAATGCAGGGTCAGGGATCCGAACGGTCCATCCAGTCCTGCGGTCGAGCCGACCGGCATAGCCGCCAGGGCGTTCTTGAACGCACTGCTGCGAATGCGCGTCGCGATGGTGATCACGTCTTCGGACGGCGCACTGACTAGTGAGAATGCATGGCGTGCACTGGCCGGATCGGCGGATGGCCGTCCGCCCAGAACCAAGTCGATGGCCTGGCCGGGTTTGAAACTGAACCTCGCGGGCTTCTGAAAATGAAACGCCATGGTTCGATCGGCAATCTCATCTCGACCCTTCAGCAGTACGTTGTGCGCAGTCATGCATCTGCCTTCGGTGGCCGAGCCAGGCGAGCAAAGGCGGAGTGGTTGTGGATCGACTCAAAGTTCTCGGCTTCGACCACAAAGGCGCGCACCAGTGGTTCCCGATTCAATTCGAGTGCGACGTCCCTTACGAGATCCTCCGCGAACTTCGGATTCTCATAGGCTCGCTCGGTCACGTACTTTTCGTCCGCGCGTTTAAGCAAGCCATACACCTCACAGGACGCGCTGCGTTCGGCGGCCGCAATCAGGCTCTCGATTTCCATCTCGCCTGTGAGCTCCGCCTCGATACGAATGATCGAGCGTTGATTGTGAGCACCATAGGATGAAATCTCCTTGGAGCAGGGACACAAGCTGGTCGCTGGCACCGACACTCGTATCCAGAACGAGTACTGTGAATCCGCGAAAACTCGGCCGCGCCAGCAGACCTCGTAATCCAGCTGGCTCTGGATTCCTGACACCGGGGCGGCTTTCGTCACGAAATACGGGAACCGCATCTCGATTTCGCCACTCGGCGCGTCGAGCCTGGCCAGCATTTCAAGCAGCAGCGCCTTGAAGCTTCGCTGATCCAGCGGCCGCGCTTGCGACTCCAACAACTCAACGAAACGCGACATGTGGGTGCCTTTCGTCGCCGCAGCCAGGCCTACGCTCATCGTGAACGTCGCGATGGTCGGGACAATGCGCCGACCCGCCAGGATCCGGATCGGGCAGCGAATGTCCCTGATGCCGACGGCCTCGATGCCCAGGTCACGACTGTCCGGTCGTGACTGGACATCGGGCAGGAATGCGATTGCGGCTGCCGGGCTCATGACCGTGGCAACTCAGCGAAACTTTTCCGGGAACTGCTTCGCGATGCCGGCAGCCAGTGCATCGGCAATCACGTACATGTGATCCTTCATCGCGGCCCAGGTCTTTGCTTCCTGGTCGAACTGGCCGGCCTTGAACTGCTGGATCTGCTGCACGTGGTGGGAGCCGTGTGCATTCAGAAGGCCACGCAACGTGTCGACGGGCAAATACGGATTCGCTCCACCGAGAAATACCGCGATCTCATCGGCATTGGCGAGAAGCCGCTTGAACGCGGCATCCTGGCTGGCCTTGCTGTCAGCGTGTGTGGCGTCGAGGTAGGTGCTGATGGCGCCCCAATGGCCAGCCAACAGCCCAAAGAGCTTGTCCGAAGCGGCCTTGCCGTAGAAAGGCTCGATCGACGCGGCAATCGCTTTCGCATTGGCGACCACCTGCTGCTCTGCGACCTTCGCTTCGTTCGTGTCGCCCTCGAGTCGCGCATCGACGACGTTGCGCACCCAGAAGACGTGCTCGAGCCACAGGTCACGCAGAGCAGCCCTGGTGTCGGCGAGCGTCTCGGTCGCGGCGGGCTCCGCCGAATGTGTCGTGTCTGCTGCGGCAAGGCCAGGAAGCGCCAGCGCCAGCGCTAGCACGGCGGAGAGCAATGGTCCGATTGGGTGTCTCATCGAAAATCTCCGTTAGATGGAATGCGCAGTGACCATACGTCGACAAAGACAATAAAGAAATATTAATATGCCAAAAGTAGTTGACAGTCTGGGCGCGGGACAAGGAGAGCTGGCATGAACGAAGTGTTTGGCGAACGACGCAGGAAGCTCTTGCGGCACCTGTTGCGCAACAAGTCAGGCGCGAGCATCGATGAACTCGCCGCTGCGATCGGCGTGACTCGCACGGCCGTACGCCAGCATCTGGCAGCGCTGTCGCACGAGGGCCTCGTCACGATCGGCACGGAACGGCCCTCGGGTGGACGGCCGCAGCGGCTGTACGTGCTGACGCAGGAGGGCAGGGAAGCATTTCCGCGGCGCTATTCCTGGTTTGCACAACTCCTGATTGAAGCCATCGCCAAGGAGCACGGTGTCGCAGGGTTGCGAGCCCGCCTGGGACGCATCGCATCCGCCGTGGTCGGCCAGCTCGGCCCGAATGTGCCGGGGAATAGAAGCCGCCGGCATAAGGTCAGCATGGTGTCTTCGCTGATGGATGACCTTGGTTATGACGCCCGCACCGGCAGGGACATTGCCGGGGCGCCGACCATCGAGGCAGACAACTGCGTTTTCCACGAACTGGCGATGAAAAACCCGGAAGTTTGTCAGTTCGATCTCTCGCTGCTGTCCGGGCTCACTGGCAGCCAGGTCGAGCTGGACGAATGCATGGCTCGCGGCGGACATGTCTGCCGCTTTCGCTTTACGCCGCCTCGATGAATTGCTTGAGAACGAGAGCATGGTTGTGCAGCGGATCCTTCGCGGCATACAGCAATGTCACGCGCTCATCGAGCGAGCGGTCCCGTAGCGCGCCGATTGGCACGCGCATCTGCGCGAGCTCCGTCCGATAGCGCTGACGGAACTCGTTCCAGCGGTGCGGATCATGCCCAAACCATTTGCGCAGTTCCGCGCTTGGCGCAAGATGAGGCTGCCAGTCGTCCAGTATCGCCCGCCGCTTGCTGATGCCTCGTGGCCAAAGGCGATCGACCAGGACCCTGAATCCATCCGATTTCGCAGGCTTGTCGTAGATTCGCTTGATACACAGATCGCGTGCCGTGATCATCGCGAAATGCGAATCCAGCTCGTGCGCGTAGCAGGGTGGGGAGCTGTACGGCACGACATCAACCCAGGGCCACGACTGCAGTCGCAGCGACGAAGAAGACTGCCATTGCGACCGCGATCACCCACAGTGGATTCATGCCGGTTGCGACTTTTGCTTTCTCGACGCGTCTGCGATTCATTTGAGTCTCCTTGCAATGTCTCCGAGACCCAATGTGGAATCGAGGCACGTATTGCGCAAGCGATGAATTCTCGTGCGTCATATCGACGAACGCGATATTTCAGGTGCGGTTGGCATCACGGGATGCGCAAACTCCGCATGGCGGTGGATCCGCTCGACATGCAAATTGCGAACACCACCGGGCAACTGCCATTCGATACGGTCGCCTTCACGGTAACCCAGCAAGGCCGTGCCTAACGGCGCAAGCACGGAAATCAAGTTCAGGTGAACATCCGCTTCCCAGGGATAGACGAGCGTGTACTCGTCACGCTTGCCCAACTGGGAGTCAAATACGCGCACACGCGTGCGCATCCTGATCACGTCCGGCGCAATATCGTCTTCGTCGACGACGACGGCCCGATCGAGTTCGTTGGAGAGAATTTCGCGCTGCTGTCGATCGAGGTCAGAAGCATCGCTCGCAGAGCCAATGACGTGGCGCAACCTCCTCATGTCCTGGGTGGTGACGTAAATCGATCGATTAGCCATATGAGTTCTCCTGGCGGACTCCGCCGTACGGAGCGCGCCTGTCTCGCGAAAATGCATTTGAATGGCGCTGGCACATCGGCTTGCCAGCGCAAAGATGTTTTAGCCCGCCGACGTGATTAGATCAATTCGAAAAAATCAGACAGCTTATTAGAGTGAAACGAAGTGTTTCAGGTGTTCGAATCAAGCGAAAAGCTTTCGTCTGGCCGCGTCGCAGATGGCGATTACCGCGGGATTCTTGATTCTGCGTTCCACGGATATCGCATAGAAATGGTTTCGGGCCTTGCCCGCGCGGCCGACGCGAACCACGCTGAATAGGCGACCGAACTGACTTTCAAGGACCATGGGTACAGGAAAGAGTCCCGCACCCTCCCGCCCGAACTC
This sequence comes from uncultured Methyloceanibacter sp., assembly GCA_964390455.1. GTDB lineage: Bacteria > Pseudomonadota > Alphaproteobacteria > Rhizobiales > Methyloligellaceae > Methyloceanibacter. The sequence continues at coordinate 4,428 of CAYMJW010000055.1, forward strand.
CCGCAACAGCGCATAGTCCTCGAACTCGCCGACGACGGTGGGTCGTATCCCTATCTGTTCGAACCACTGATCCAGCGATCGCCTGATCGCCGTATCGTCGGTCGGCAGCAGGACCGGCGCATGGTCCAGCGACTTGGGAAACGTCGCGCGGTGCGACTTTGCGAGGGCCGCTGTCGCCATCCAAACCAGGCCGCACTCTCCCAGGGAATGGTTGAAGGCGCGAACATTGAGGCTTGGCGCCGCCGGCGCATCGGACAGCACCACGTCGACGTCGTGCGAGGCGAGATCCGCGACCAGTCTGCTCAGGCCCGCCTCGCGACAGACGATTCGGACCGGCAGTTTCAACTGCAGCGCGGGCTCGATCAGGAGATGCGCTATTTCCTTCGGCAGGATGTCGTCGATTCCGATCACCAGCCGCAATGGCCGTCCGGTCGGTCGGCCCTGCAGCGTATCGAGCATCTCGCGACCGAGGCCGAAAATCTCGTCGGCGTACCTAAATACCATGCGTCCGGTATCGGTTGGAGTCAGCATGCGTCCCGATTTCATGAGCAGTTGTTCACCAAGACGCTGTTCGAGCAGTTTCAACTGCGTGCTGACTGTCGGCGCCGAGAGTTTCAGCTCTTCGCAGGCCCGAGTGAGGCTGCCCGCTCGAACCACCGTCCAGAAGTACAACAGGTGCTGGTAGTTGAGCCGCATGTACGTTCCGGCTGGATCACGCCTCATCATCCCGAACGTCCGGCAACCTGCGCCACGCGCAGATCACAGCAGTTCACGGAGCACCATCTGCAGAATGCCGCCATGGCGAAAGTATTCGACCTCGGCGGGAGCATCGACCCGCACTGTCGTTTCAAACGCCGTTTCAGTCCCGTCCGGGCGAGTCACGGATACCGTGGCTTTCTGCTGCGGCTTGATGCCGGCACCGATGCCCGAGATGGACAAAGTCTCAAGACCGGTCAGCCCCAGCGTCTGCGCTGAAACCCCCTCCGGGAATTGCAGGGGCAGAATTCCCATGCAGACCAGGTTGCTGCGGTGAATGCGCTCGTATGTCTCGGCGATGACCGCCTTGACCCCGAGCAGCGCCGATCCTTTTGCCGCCCAGTCGCGTGAGCTTCCGGCGCCGTACTCCTTGCCGGCGATCACCACGAGTGGCGTGTTCTCCTTCTGGTAGCGTAGCGCGGCCTCGTAAATGCTCAACTGCTCGTTGCTGGGAACATGGATCGTCCGGGGTCCCTCGATTCCGGGCACCATCAGGTTGCGCAGGCGAATATTGCCGAACGTCCCGCGCATCATGACTTCGTGATTGCCGCGCCGCGACCCAAAACTGTTGAATTCCGCCGGCGGCACCGACCGCTCGACGAGATATTTTCCGGCGGGGGAGTCGGCGGTAATGGCTCCTGCCGGCGAGATGTGGTCGGTGGTAATCGAGTTGCCAAACAATGCGAGAATCCGCGCCTTTTGAATATCGGCAGGCGGCGCCGGCTCGCTCGCGAAATCGATGAAAAATGGTGGTTCACGCACGTACGTGGAATCGCCGTCCCAGGCAAACATCGTGCCAGTCGGCGCCGGCATGCTTTTCCACTTGTCGTCCCCCGCGAAAATTCGCCCGTACTCAAGATCGAACTGTTCCGACGATACCGAGGATGCAACCAGCGACTCGACTTCCTTGGCCGATGGCCAGAGGTCCTTCAGATACACGGGGCGACCGTCCACACCGGTTCCCAGCGGATCCACGGTCAGATCGCACTGGATCGTACCGGCGAGTGCATACGCCACGCACAAGGGCGGTGACGCCAGGTAACTGGCCTTGACCTGCCCATGAATGCGCCCCTCGAAATTCCGATTCCCTGACAGAACCGCGACGACCGTGAGCTTCCTGTCGGTCACGGCCTCGGCTATTTCTGCGGGCAGCGGACCGGAATTGCCGATGCAGGTCGTGCATCCATAACCCACGAGATTGAAACCGAGCTGCTCGAGATACGGGGTCAATCCCGCCTTGTCGAGATACTGCGTCACGACGCGCGAGCCGGGGGCCAGGGATGTCTTCACCCAGGGCTGGCACTTCAAGCCCGCCTTGATCGCGTTCCGAGCCAGCAGGCCCGCGGCAATCATGACCGATGGGTTCGACGTGTTCGTGCAACTGGTGATGGCAGCGATGACAACTGAACCGTCTGCGACGGACGCGGCTGCATCCGGCTGAACCAGGCGTTCGGCCGGAGACCGCGGGACCTCCGATTCGTAATTGCCGCCCTCGCTCACCAGCCGCGCGATGATCTTGCTCTCCACCGGAAACTCGACGCCTTCGAATGCGGCCTGGAACGATTTCCGGACTCCCGCCAGCGGTACGCGATCCTGCGGCCGCTTGGGTCCGGCAACGCTCGGTTCGACGCTGCCAAGGTCCAGGTCGAGGACTTCGTTGAATTTCGGTTCCGGGTCCTCGTCGGTCCTGAACAGACCCTGTTCGCGGGTGTACCGTTCGACCAGGTCGACCAGGGCGGCGCGGCCGGTCAGCCGCAGATAATTGAGGGTATTTTCGTCGACGGGGAACAGCGTCGACGTGGCGCCGAACTCCGGCGACATGTTCGACAACGTCGCGCGGTCGGCAATGCCGAGCGCGCTCAGTCCAGGACCGAAGAACTCGACGAATTTGCCGACCACGCCGTGGGCTCTCAGCATCTGGGTCAAGGTCAATACGAGATCGGTCGCAGTCGTTCCGACCGGCAGCGTGCCGCGAGTCCTGACACCCAGCACGATCGGTTTCGGAAGAAACATCGGCTGGCCGAGCATTGCCGCTTCTGCCTCGATACCGCCGACACCCCAGCCCAGCACCCCGAGCCCGTTGATCATCGGCGTGTGCGAGTCGGTCCCGACCAGGGTGTCCGGAAAGACCCATCCTTTACGCGATGAAACAACCTGTCCAAGGTGCTCGAGATTGACTTGATGACAGATTCCCATTCCGGGCGGCACGACCCGGAAGCCTTCGAATGCCTGCTGTGCCCAGTTGAGCAGTGCGTAGCGTTCGCGGTTCCGGCGGTATTCCCATTCGAGATTTGCGGCGTAAGCGCCGGCAGTACCGAATCGATCGACCTGGACCGAGTGGTCGATCACCAGATCGACCGGAATGAAGGGATTCACCCGCTTGGGATCCGCGCCTGATCGGGCGACGGCGCTGCGCAATGCCGCGAGGTCGACGACAGCCGGGACGCCGGTGAAATCCTGCATCAGCACGCGTGCCGGCATGAATGCAATGGAGGCGTCGGCACCATCCGGCCACCGGGCAAGCGACACGACGTCCGCTTCGGATACGTCACGGCCCCCAGCCCTGCGCGCAATGTTCTCCAGCAGGATCTTTACGGTGTGCGGCAATCGCGCTACATCCGCACCGACTCTCGATGCCAGCTTCGCCAGGCTCACATAGTTTGCCGTTCCGGATTGGCTAGCGAGTTTTGCAACGGCACCGAATGGATCGCTTGTCATGGTCTCAGCCTCGCACGATTCAGCTCACTTCGGTCGCGACGCGTCGCATGGTGTCGATAGCCAGATTGTGCACTTCTCTATCCGTAGTCGCCGGATAGCACAGATATGCGGTCTGGCGAAACTCCGGAGCACGCGGCACTCGATGCACGCGACCAGCAGCCTCGTGTTCGACCAACAGGCGCGCCGGAAAATAGCCGCTGCCGCCATAGCGCAGGATCTGCATCAACCCGAGCCAGCCGACATTGACGGTCAATGCAGTGCCCGGAAAGTTGGGAAAGGCCAGGCTGTGTTGCGCAAAAAACTCCGGACCCCAATCCACGTAGATGTAGTCGTCACCGGGTTTCGGAGTGGGATCGGCTCGTGTCGAAACCATGACGAGTCGCTCCTCGAGTAGCGGCTCAATTCGAAGCCCAGGCCGGGCATGCGGCGCGTACATGACGCCGATGTCGATGCGGCCTTCGATCAAGGCCGGCATCAGGTCGTCCTCGAATCCAACCAGCGCCCGGACTGCGACCGTCGGCGCCAGCTTTGCAAAAATAGGCAGCCAGCGAGACAGCAATTCCTCCCAGAGTCCGATGCGACCGCCGACCGTCAGCGACGCACTGAACCCGGTTGCGACGCCGATTTCCTGCCGCGCTTGTTCGACGGTGCGTGTCAATAGCGCTGCGTGCCGTTGAAACTGTTTTCCGGCCGGCGTCAGCGTCGTGCCTGCCTTGTTTCGCACGAACAGTTCCGTGCCGAGAATCTCCTCGAGCCGTTGGATGCGCACACTGACGGTGGACTGCGTGACATGCAGTCGTTGAGCCGCTGCGACAAAGCTGCCGCCCGCGACCACAGCCAGAAACGTCCTCGCAAGCTCGGTATCCATCGATAGATTCGATATATGTGGCTAGTTCTAATCGCTTGTCAAATGCACCGCGGAGCCGCAACCTCGGGGCCACGAACTGGAGGTGTCATGAGCGTTTCGCTGCCTGAATTGCCCTATGCCCTCGATGCGCTCGAGCCGCACGTGTCGCGACGGACGCTCGCCTTCCATCACGGGCGTCATCACGCAGCATACGTGGAGAAAACTCGGCGCCTGGTGCAGCACACGCCACTCGCATCGGCGTCGCTCGAACAGATCGTACAGACGAGCTCGCAGTTGCAAGATGAGTCGTTGTTCAACGCCGCTGCCCAGGCATGGAACCACGCGTTCCTGTGGAAGAGCATGCGCCCGACCGGTGGCGGCGAGGCGGGGGGGCGAATTGCCGAGCTGATCGAAGAGGCTTTCGGCAGTCAACGTGTCTTCGGGCAGGAATTTGTCAGCGTAGCCGGAGATCAGTTCGGCAGCGGCTGGGCTTGGCTCGTGCTCGACGGCGATCGCCTACGGATCACGTCAACCTCGAATGCCGAAACGCCGCTCACGACTCGGCAACTGCCGTTGTTGACGATCGATCTCTGGGAACACGCGTATTACCTGGATTACCAGCAACGTCGACTGGACTACGTCGCGGCCTTCCTTGGTCACCTGGTCGACTGGGAGTTCGCCAATCGCAACCTCGTTGCAGCACACGGTGAGCGTGCCTTGGACGGACACGGCCAGGAGGTTGAGATCGGCAAGGTTTGACAGGCGGTTCCGGCTGGTCCTCTTAAGCGACTTGTCGGTGCCCCCCTCGCTTGACAAAGTTGCCAGGCGCCAGTCCGGAACCGCCGATTTGTCGTCAATTCAGTTGCAGGTTGGGCAGGAGACTGACAATGGACGTAGCCAGACTCGAAAATTCAGCGGCAATGCTCAATCAACTGCGCCGAAAATTTGCCCCGGAGACAGAGAGTGCCTTCAGGGAGTTCGGCCGGCGCGTATTCGCAGATGGAGCGCTGCCAGCCGATACCAAGGAACTCATCGCAGTGGCCGTTGCCCACGTGACGCAGTGCCCGCATTGCATTCGCGGTCATACACTTGCAGCGCAGCGTCGCGGCGCTACGCCGGAGGAAATCATGGAAGCGATCTGGGTCGCGGTGGAAATGCGCGCAGGTGCTGCTTTTGCCCATTCGACAATTGCACTCGAAGCTCTTCAGGGCGTTGAATAACTTCGATATTCCCACGGTGTTCAGTTGAATTTCTGCAATTGTTTCAAATGATATGGTGAGGTAAACAGTTGTATCGGGTTGCCTACTTCGGGCACCGGGTTACGAGTCGCATTTAAGGGGTACCGGAATTGCAGTACGCAATTGCACCCACAAAACCAGTCGAACGCATAGATCCAATTTCGAAAAACGCTGAAATCGCGACTGCAGAGGCAATTGTTACGCGGAACTTCGACCTTGCTGCCGACCAACTCGAGCTGGCCGAAGAGAAGCGGCTTGTTCTGAGGACGTCATTTCGAGAGACGAAAGTCGCGCTGCCGGTGCACCTGGATGACGGTTCCGTGGAAGTCTTCACGGGCTACCGCGTGCAGCACAACAGCGCCCGCGGACCTGCAAAGGGTGGTATCCGATTCCACCCAGTCGTGGATGAGGAGAAAATCCGCGCACTAGCGCAGGTCATGACCTGGAAGACTGCGCTGGTCGACGTGCCGTTTGGCGGCGCCAAAGGCGGTATCGGCTGCGACCCCGCGAAGCTGTCCAAGGCGGAACTTGAGCGACTGACGCGCAGATACGTCGCGAGAATCCATCGCGTCCTCGGACCTTATCGCGACGTGCCGGCACCTGATGTCGGCACGAATCCGGAAGTCATGGCCTGGATACTCGACGAGTTCAGTTCGAAGCAGGGCTATGCGCCGGCTTGTGTGACCGCAAAGCCTGTGGAACTCGGGGGATTGCGCGGCCGCAGCCTGGCGACGGGTCGAGGTGTCGCGTTAATTCTGGCCGAACATTGTGATTCAATTGGACGGCGCCTTGCGAATCTGAAGGTCGCCATCCAAGGCTTCGGCAACGTCGGCTCGAGTGCGGCCAAGTTCTTGAGTGAGCGGGGCTGCGATATCGTCGCTGTCTCGGACGTCTTCGGCGGCATCCAGAGCCGTGACGGGCGCGGCTTGCCAGTCTCTGAGCTGATTGATCACGTGGCGAAGGTTGGTTCGGTAACCGGATTCCCGAGCACGGATCCGATCAGCAATGACGATTTGCTCGGGCTAAATTGTGACGTGCTCATTCCGGCGGCACTTGAAGGCGTTTTGCGTGGCGACAATGCCAGGCGGGTAAAGGCCGAAATCGTCCTCGAGGCGGCAAATCTCCCTACAACGCCAGCGGCGGACGAGATCCTCGAATCGATGGGAGTCGTCGTGCTGCCGGATCTCTTGGTGAATGCCGGTGGCGTCGTCGCCAGCTACTTCGAATGGAGCCAAAACCTCCAGCAGGCGCGCTGGACTGAGGAGCGCGTGAGCAACGGGCTGACTCGCTATCTGACACGGGCATATCGGGAAGTGGCGGGACACGCGATTCGCGAGGAAACTTCGTTGCGGGGCGCCGCCTACGCGATTGCGATCGAGCGCGTGGCTCGCGCAGAGGCATTACGGGGTATCGCAAGGAACAGTTGACGCCTAGCTTTCAGTGGCAAGCAACCGAATGCCGATCCGGCAACAAGCTGAACGTAAACAATACGAGGGCATCTCTGCGGGAGTTTTGCGGAAATCGGTCCTGCACGGTCCAGCATCGTGGGGCATTCTTGCAACGGGCGCCCCGGCTAATCGGTTGATGTTGTACGCTTTGCGGAATGCAGTCAGGGACTGAAAATCCGCGTGTCGGTGGTTCGATTCCGCCCCTGGCCACCATCCATCTCAAAGTGCATTCCGCTCAGATTTAGTTGGCAAAATCAGCTGTGCACTTTGGATGGTTTCAATGCGCTCCGCGAGCTCAATATCAGCTCGATGGCAGCCAATGCCCTGCCCGAAGAGTGAGCTTCTCCAGCGCGGCTGCGACCTCGGCGGCCGGCAACGGCTTGCTGTAGAGGTAGCCCTGGAGCTGGTCGCACTTGAGCAGGCGCAGCAGCCTGGCCTGGTCCTCGGTTTCCACGCCTTCGGCGATGACCGCGAGGTCGAGCGAGCGCCCGAGCGAGATGATCGTTGAGACGAGCGACATGTGCTGCGAATCGCTCAGCATTGTCGCGACGAACGAACGGTCGATCTTCAGCGCGCTGATCGGCAGGCTGGTCAGGTAGGCGAGCGACGAGTAGCCGGTGCCGAAGTCGTCGACCGCGATGTTGATCCCCATGGCGCGCAGCTCGCGCAATTTTCTGACACTGCCCTCGACGCCGTCCATGGCCATGCTTTCGGTAATCTCGAGATCGAGCCGCGCCGCAGCGCTGCCGAGCCCCTTGATTGCGCGTCGCACCGTTTCGACGAAGTCGGGCTGCTTGAGCTGGACCGGCGAAACGTTGACCGCGATTCGCAGCGGCCCGCCGTTGATCAGGCGCCAGTCGCGCGACTCGATGAGCGCCTTGCGGATCACCCACGCGCCGACCTCGACGATCATGCCGGTCTCTTCCAGCAGCGGGATGAATTTCGCCGGCGGCACCAGGGCGCCCTCGGGATCGCGCCAGCGGATCAGTGCCTCCAGCCCGGTGACCGCTCCGGTGGCGGCTGCGACCTTGGGCTGATAGTGCAGTTCGAATTCCCCGTTCTCGAGCGCACGATGCAGCCGCGATTCGAGCAGCAAGGTCTCGGCGACGCGGGCATTCATCTCCGGCTGGTAGAACAGCATCCGGTCGCCTGTGACCCTGGCCTTTTTCTTGGCGTCTTCGGCGTGGCGGAACAGGGTATCCGCGTCCGGACCGTCCGGCGGGCATACCGCGACACCCGTGGTCATTGCGATCCGGACTTCCTTGCCGCCGATGGCGAACGGTTGGCCCAGGATCTTTTGCAGGCAGGCGTCGACCCGCGCGGCGATCTCTGCGGGCTCCCCCGTCGCGTCGAGGATGAAAGCGAAGGAGTCACCCGCGATCCGCGCCGCGTTCTCGCGCTCCGGACAGGATGCCCGCACGCGCTGTGCGAACTCGCGCAGCAGCGCGTCCCCGGCTTCGCGTCCGAACGTCTCGTTCACCTGCCGGAATCGCTTGATATTGCCCACCACGACGGCCGTACTTTTCTGACTCCGCTGCACGTCCCGCAGGACCTGCGCCAGCCGCTCGTGGAACAGGGCGCGGTTGGGCAGCCCGGTAAGCTCGTCGTAGTGGGCCAGGTATTCAAGCTCGTCGCTCAGTTGCGCAAGCCGTTGCTCCTGCTCCCGCCGCTCGGTGATGTCGCGTGCCATGCCGTCGATGCGTATAACGCGGCCGTCCGCACCGAGTGCCGAGCGCCCGCGGGTCTCGATCCAGCGCACCGCGTCCTGCGGCGTGACGATGCGGTACACGGCCTCGAATGGGGCGCCGCGAGTCGCCGCCTCCCAGACGGCCAGCACGCGGTCGCGGTCTTCGGGATGGATCAGGCTGCTCCATTCGCCGAAGCCGTGGCTGAATGCTTCGTCCGGCTTGCCGAACACCGCTTGCGCCGCCGGGCTGATGTACAGGACTTCGTGCGATGGAATCTCCACCGACCAGACCACGTCGGGCAGGGTCGCGGCGATGCCTCTGACCCGCTCGCGCAGGGCCGCTAGCTGCCGTTCCGCCTTCAATTTCGGTTGCTCGCCCATGATTTGCCTCCTGGCTCCCGCGAGGTTGGGCCGCGCTGCCGAAGGAGAAGGCACAGCTTGCAGCGCTGGGTGCCGGATCAGTTGCCGCCGCTTGCTGCCGGCACAGTTTGGGCGGACTATGCGCCATGAGCCGCTACCGCCGGCTGGCCGAGGATCTGTCCTCGCGGATCCGATCCGGTGTGCTGAGGCCCGGGGACCGGATGCCCTCGGTGCGCAGCGTGAGCCGCGCGCAGCGCGTCAGTCCGGCAACCGTACAGCAGGCCTACCGCGTGATGGAGGACCGCGGCGAAATCCACACTCGCCCGCGCTCGGGGCATTACGTCAGCGCGCACCTCGGCGGTCGGCCGCTGCAGGCGCCCGCCGCCTCGCTGCCAGCGACGAGGACCACCACAGTCGACGTCAGGAGTCTCGTATTCGAGCTGCTTGAAGCGGTGAAGCACCATGACATCGTGCCGCTGGGCTCGGCTTTCCCGTCGCCGGAGTTCTTTCCGCTCCGCAAGCTGGCGCGTGCGCTGCACGCGGCGACCCTCAAGCTGGATCCGCGGTCAATCTACGAGCAGTTGCCGCCAGGCAACTCGGAACTTCGGCGCCAGATCGCGCGCCGCTACCTCGAAAGCGGCTGCAGCGTGGATCCGGCCGAGATCGTAATCACCACTGGCGCGCTGGAGGGGCTCAACCTGTGCCTGCAGGCGGTGACGAAGCCCGGTGACGTGGTGGCGATCGAGTGCCCCACCTTCTACGTGGTGCTCGAGGCGATCGAGCGCCTGGGCCTCAAGGTGGTGGAAATCCCGACCGATCCGCGCGACGGGTTGAACGTTTCCGCGCTCGCCGAGGCGCTCGATCGCCACCCGGTCAAGGCGTGCTGGCTGATGACCAACTTCGAGAACCCGCTCGGCTGCCTGATGCCAGACGACAGGAAGCACGCGTTGGTTCAACTGCTGGAACAACGGGGCGTGCCGCTGATCGAGGACGACGTCTACGGCGAACTTTACTTCGGCAAGGCCCGACCCCGGCCGGCCAAGAGCTACGACCGTACGGGCGGCGTGATGCACTGTTCCTCGTTCTCGAAGTGCCTCGCGCCCGGCTACCGCGTCGGCTGGGCGGCGCCCGGCCGTCACACCAAGTCCGTCGAGCGCGCCAAGCTGATGACCACCATCGCGACCAGCGTCCCGGCGCAGGCGGCAATCGCGGAATTCCTCAAGCACGCCGGCTTCAATCATCATCTGCGCAAGCTGCGCCTCGCGCTGGAGGGCCAGCAGGCGCGCATGCTGCAGGCCATCGCGCGCCACTTTCCCGCCGACACGCAGGTAACCCGTCCCGAGGGCGGCTATTTCCTGTGGGTGCAGTTGCCGAGGAAGGTAAAAGCGCTGGAGCTGTTCAGGCTCGCCAGCCGCAAGAGGATCAGCATCGCGCCGGGGCCGATCTTCTCCCCGCAGCGCCACTTCGAGAACTGCATCCGCCTGAATTACGGCATCGCCTGGACGCCAAAGGTCGAGGCCGCGCTCGCCGACGTGGGCGCGATGGCCGGCGCACTCGCGTAGCCGCGTCAACCGACGAGGTTGCGGATCAGTACAATCAGACCGACGAGAACGGCGTCCTGCCCGAAGAGTGGCGCGCTGCGCGAACTGCCGCGCCGCATAGCTGGTTCGTAAGTGCATCCAAGTCGGCCCGTGAGAAAGCTAACATACGAAGGTTTGTCCATTGCGGCACTTCGTTAGCGTCGTACTCCATTCTCAGTCGCCAGCCGAGCAGATATTTTCAAAGACCAACCTTTGAGGTTCGGTACGGGTTCGTTTCCAGCCGGGAGCAGAGTCTGCTTCAGAATTCGAGGCGCTGACTCTCCAGGTACTCGTCGTAGCTGCCGGTGAAGTCGGCGAAGCTGCCGTCAGACTTCAGTTCGATCATGCGGGTGGCGAGGGCACCCACGAACTCACGATCATGTGAGACGAAGACCAGCGTGCCCGGATACTTCTCGAGGCCGATCTGGAGCGACTCGATGGTCTCCATGTCCATGTGGTTCGTCGGCTCATCCAGGAGCATCACGTTCG
>CAYMJW010000056.1:0-15392 GCA_964390455.1 uncultured Methyloceanibacter sp.
TCTGGAGCGGCATCTTCGAGACCCGCGAGTAGACTCGCGTATCATATCCCGCGGCTCCTGTGGCAGCCGGCCGGTCAATACCTGTTGCGGTCGGTATTCTTGCTACCCCGCGGCGGCGGCGGCGATCCAGCCGTATAGTCGGCCAAGCAATTGGCGACGTAGGCTTCTCTTTCTCTGGCGCTCAGAGCCGGGAGAACGCGATTGGCGTGATACCAACATAAATCCTCGACCCACCGTGGGGCGGCGAATGCCGGGGACGCGCTTTGTATGAGACCCGCGATGAGTATCAGGGGTATCAGTTTCATGGCACACCTCCTGCCTTCTAGTCCTCATCTCGGTCGATTCCGATGACGAGAACAAGATAACCCTGTTTACGGGAATTCGCGACTACGGTCCGCGAAAAAGCGGGGGCGCGCATCGGCATAGCGCGGTTTGTGCTGGGGCCTACGCCGTGAACGTCTCACTTGGCATTCATTGACAATCGTAGGGTCAACGTGCGGCGCACTCGCCCGCCCTCACGTCAGCTTCTCCGACACGTAGCGGTAAAGCTCGTCGCGAAGCTTGCGGCCCTCGGCGAGAAGCGATGCGACCTCCGCGGCGATTTTGGTCTTGAACTCCTCGTCCTTGATCGAGGGGAGATTGATCTTAACGTTCATCACCGCGCCCTCGAGCCCGGCATAGGCCTGCTGCGACGCCACGCCGAGATCGCTCAGCGCGTTGGCGTTGGACTTTCCGGGCAGTCTCGCCGCGAGGTTCAGCACTTCAAGACACTCGCGCGCGATGCCAAGAGGTGATTGCACCGCCTCGCGATAGCCCTTCTGAATCGCTTCCGCTCTGATCTTCTTCTCTTCGTCGGTGGCCTTCGGCAGCTTGAACGCCGCCATCACGCCGTTGAAGGCTAAAGTATCGCGATCGACGCGGTCCAACAGGCTTTTCGACAGCGCCTGAGCGCGGTCAAGCGTGGCGGCGAGCTCGCTGCGAAACGGTTCAAAGTCCGGCTTGCCGATGCTGAGTCTGCAAACCATGGCCACGAGGTCGGCGCCGAGCGCGCCCGAGAGCGCCGCCACACTACCGCCGCCCGGGGCAGGCGCCTCAGATGCGAGCACGTTACTGAACTCGCGAATCGAAAGCTCAACCAGCATCGCGCCCTCCTCGGTCCGTCCCTGCCCCGCCAGTCCCCGTGTCGTGGAGGCGGCGCGCGCCGCCTCCGCAACGACCGGGATCGTCTCCTATTGCAGTCCGAACAAGCCGCTCCAGAAGATGATGTAGCCCAACGCGCAAGAGAGCACGCCGCCCGCCAGCGCGAGATAGGGCAAGTTCCCGGCCCTGGTCGGTCCCACCTCGGTCTCGCCCTCCGGCACGAGGTCGCTCAGCATGTCCTTCGGGAACTTGCCTTTGTCGACGATGTAGTGCCGATACCAAAACACCGGAACCGAGATGAACGCCGACAAGAGGCCGAGCCAGAGGATACCCGGGCCCCAAACATTGGCGCCTGCGCCGATCAGGAAGGCATTGAAGAAGGCGAGGCACGCGCCAATGACAAAGAGCGGTTGCGGCGACCAGTAGGGCCGCTTCACCTTCGGATTGTCGATGCGATGGATCCAACCGGCGTTGAGGTTGAGATAGTGGAACAGGACGTAGTTCACGCTCGAGACCGCAAGCACGAACAAATAGTTGGAGAGGAGCAGCAGCAGCGCGTTGAACGCGAGATCCGTCCACATGGCGTAGGTCGGGATGCCGTGCCGGTTGAGGTGGCTGAGATATTTGGGCATCCAACCGTCGCGCCCGCCTTCGTAAAGCGTGCGCGAGGAACCCGCCATGGCGGTCATGATACCGAGAAGCAGCGTGAAGGTCAGGATCGCGACGATGAACTTCGTGGCGAAGACCCCAGCATGAACCATGCTCGCGAGCGCGACGCCGACGGCCTCGCCCGACACGATTCCCGGCTGCATCATGTATTCGGTTCCAAGCACGCCCTGGAACACAAACGGCACGAGAATGTAGAGGGCGATGCAGAGCACGCCCGACCAGAGGATCGCCTTCGGGGCATCGATGCCGGGATCGCGAAACTCGCTCATATAGCAAACCGCGGTTTCGGCCGCGTAGGTGGACCAGGCGGCCAGGAACAATCCGCCGATCACCAGACGCCAGCCCTCGAGATTCCATGACCCGTTGAGGGGCACGAAGGGTGAGAAGTTGGCCGTGTCGATGCCGCCGGTGAACAGCGGGATGACCGTCACGAACACGAGCGGCAGCAATCCGCCGATGGTGAGGATCGTGGCCGCGCGGGCGGTCCTCAAGATGCCCGTGTGCTGAACGCTCCACACCGCCACCATGATGATGGTGCCGATGATGAACTGCGCGTTGATCCGCACCGTGAGATCCGGCTGGAGCCAACCGAGATCCAGCAGCGTGATCTTCCAGGTATTGATCGGATGGTCGGCCGGGATGAAGATCGACAGCAGATAGCCCGATGCGAGCCCTGAACCGATCGCAAGAATGGGGCTCCAGGCGAGCCAATTCGCCCAGATCGACATCGGCGCCACGATCTTGCTGTAGCGGACCCAGGCGGTTGCGCCATGAACGGCGGTGCCACCCGACTTGCTCGGATGAAGGCCGGCGATTTCGGCGTAAACGAACAACTCCAAGAAGCCGAGAATGACCGAGACCGCCCAGATCAGCGGCGAGATCGTCCCCGTGACGGCGGCGAGGCCGCCGAGGTTGAACATGACCAGCGCCGGCGAACCGGCGGCGATAAAGACGACCTGCAACCAATTTACGTCGCGCCGCATTCGCGGCTCTTCGAAGACGCCATGCTCCGAGTAGACGGCCCGCCCTGCCCCAGTCGCCTTTGCCATGCTCATCCAGCCAGACTCACGTCTCGCCCTCCCTGTTTTGTCTGCTCAACCCTCCAAACCGCGTTACGACATCGCGATAAGCGCTAGCCCTCGAGTTCCAGCAGGTGGTTTTCGAGGATCTGGCTCTTGTAGTCCCAAGGCCCGTTGATGCCCTCGAGCATGAGGTACCACTCGGCCGTCTGGACCAGGACCTCGGCGCTAATCGTGCCGCAGATCTGCCCGGCGATGACGTTCACGCCGTAGCGCGCGGCTTCCGATCTCAGCAGATTGAAGACGCGATGGATCGGCGTCTTGAGCGGGTTGCTGATCTCGCAAGAGACCGCCACGCACGCCTTGCCGGTGCGCCGGTGCGTCTGCGGCAGGCCGATCACGCCCTGGATGTTGGTGAAGCCGCCAGTCTTGCCGCGCACAATGCTTGCGAGCTTCTTCGCGATTGAGACATCCGTCGTGTCGAGCACGACATTGAAATAGGCGTCGTGCTCCTCGACCGCGCCGACGATGGTGGCGCCCGCGGTCGGATGCAGCCTGGCCGGGCCGAGATCGGGCGCGCGCGCGGGGTCCTTGAGCACGGCCTCTTTGAGGCCCTCGTAGTTTCCTTTGCGGATGAAGGTCAGCCCCTCGTTTTGGGGCTTCCGCGCATTCTTGCCGGTAAAATAGATCGGCACCGCGTAGCGCTTGAATATCTCGTTACCGATCTCCTCGGCGATGTCGCGGCATTCCTCGATGGTAATGTCTTTGGCGGGATAGATCTCGATCGTATCGACGGCGCCGATGCGCGGATGAGCGCCGTGCTGCTTCTCCATGTCGATGAGCTCGTAGGCTTTGCCTGCGGCTGCGAGCAGCGCCTCCATCATCGGCTTGGGCCGCCCGAGCGCCTCGATAGGAAGTCGGTCGAAATCAGGATCGGGCTCATAGCCGATGAGCTTCACGCCGGCGCGGCCGCGGAAGGGATCGACGATCTGCTCGATGACCTCGCGTCGCGTGCCGTCGCTGAAGTTGGGATCCGAAAGGATGTATTGCGCCATGATTGACCCTCCTCAAGCTGGACCAAATCGCGGCGGGCTCACGCGCCCGCTAAGCGGAATTTCTGTGTTCTGGAATTGATGTGGCACTGCAAGCGTGCGTTCACCCCCCTGACGGCGGCGCTTTGCGTGGCATCGCGTCCGGGAGCATAGCACCGAGAGGCATATAATCAATCGATTAA
This sequence comes from uncultured Methyloceanibacter sp., assembly GCA_964390455.1. GTDB lineage: Bacteria > Pseudomonadota > Alphaproteobacteria > Rhizobiales > Methyloligellaceae > Methyloceanibacter. The sequence continues at coordinate 4,063 of CAYMJW010000056.1, forward strand.
TTACTTCGGCTATAATTTATTCTGTTGCACGTTCCGTCCCGGATGCCGGGGCCCGCGCCGCCTCGCGCCAACCGAGGAAGGCTTTGCCATTCCGCCGATTTTCGCTTAGGGAGACCGGCAGTCGGGGCGCGGGCGGCCGCTGCCCGCGTGAAGGCCATGAGACGCAAAAAACCTCAAAAGCGGACGGGCGTAGGGCCGGGCCGGCGAGCCGCGAACCGGCCCAGGCCGGGACCCGACGAGCTCGCTCGGATCGCGCTCGAGCTTTTTGCCGAACGTCACTTTGCATCGGTGACGATCAAGGATATCGGCCGCGCCGCCAACGTGAACAGCGCGATGATCTATTACTACTACCGGGACAAGGAACATCTGTTTCGCGCCGCGATCGAAAGCGCGGTCGATGAGGCCTTCGATCTCTTCGCCACGCACTGCAACAGTGAAACGCACGAGGATCCGGCCGAAACGATCCTCGCCTGGTTCGATACGCACGTGGCGCTCTACAAGCAGCTCCGCAACGTCATCAAGATCAGCGTGGATTGCAAGAGCGTCATCGGCAAAGTTCCCGGCGCGATGGAGCCGATCAAGCGCTTCTACCGGCATGAGAACGAGATTCTTCAGGCGCTCATCCGCAAGGGCATCGACAATGGCTTGTTCCATAAAGTCGATCCGTCGGTTGTCGCGACCATGATCTCGACCATCCTCGACGGCACGCTCGCGCGCTCGCTTTTCCTGAAGGACTTCCAGATGGTCGAAACCGTCGAAGAATTTAAGCGCTCGATCATGCTGTATCTCGGCTACAGCCCTCTCAAGGCCAAGGCGGCGCCGCTCACAGCGCGGAGAAAGGTCGGCGCCTAGGCCGGAACATCTGGCCGGACACGGATCTTACATGCTGCGGGAGCTTACTTCCCGGAGCCCAATTCACCAGGAACCAGGAGCATCGTCATGCACATCAATTTGCAACATGCGGAGCAAGCGATCGAGGCCGCGCGCAAGAAGGCCATCGCTCTGAAAACGCAGATGTGCATCGCCGTGGTCGATTCCGGCGCCAATCTCAAGGCGTTCTTGCGCATGGATGACGCCTGGGTGGGGTCGATCGACATCGCCATGAAAAAGGCGAAGACCGCCTGCTTCTTTGGCATGGCCACCGGCCAGCTCGGTCAGCTATCGCAGCCGGGCAAGCCTTTGTATGGCATCGAGCATTCGAATGACGGGCTCATCACCTTCCCGGGCGGCCTGCCGATCGTGGACGAAGACGGCGTGCTGGTCGGCGCGATCGGGGTGAGCGGCAGCTCGGTCGAGAACGATCACAAGGTCGCTGAGGCCGGCGTCAAGGTCCTCGGCGTCAGCGAATTGCCCGCGCATCCGTGGCGCACTTGAGGTAATCGATTATGAAACCGATTCTCATCCTCCAGAACGACCAGCACGAAGGCGCCGGCACTCTGGCGACACTGATCGCCGACCGCGGTTTTGAGCAACGCACCGTTCTCGGCTGGGAGGCGGACGATGCCAAGCTTTCGCCCGGCGCGTTCTCGGCCCTCGTCGTGCTCGGCGGCGCGCAAAGCGCCTACGAGACCGACCAATATCCTTATCTCTCCGGCGAGATGCAGCTCTGCCGCGACTTCATCGGCGAAGGCAAGCCTGTCGCTGGCTTCTGCCTCGGCGCCCAGCTCCTCGCCTCAGCGGTCGGCGGCGAAGTGGTCCCGGGCAAGCGCAAGGAGATCGGCTGGTATGATCTCACCTTGACGGATGCCGGCGCGGACGATCCGCTCATGCAGGATCATCCACGCAAGCTCCTCTCCTATCATTTCCATGGCGATGTCATCGCCAACGTGCCGGGCGCCGAGAGACTTGCGTTTTCGGACATGACCGAGTTCCAGCTGTTCCGGTATGGACCATCGGCCTACGGATTCCAGTATCACGCCGAAGTCGATCGCCGCCTGCTCGAGATCATGTGCCGCAACAATCGCGACTACATGGCCTCGAACGGTTTCGACGCCGAGACGATCATCGCCGAGGGCGCAACGCGGTTGCCCCCATTCGAGCGCCATTGCCGGGCCACGCTCGAGCGTTGGCTCGACCTCGTTTAGGCGCGCCCCGCACGGGCTTCAGCTCCGCTACGACCGTCCGGCGTATTTGATCAAGCCATAGATGCTGATCGCAACCCAAAAGGTCTCGACCACGGCGACCGGCAGATTCCAGGCCGTGACCAGCGACAGCATGATCAGGAGCGACCCGATCAGATTGCCGAGCGGGAACCTCCAGTCATCGCCCTTGAGCCAGCCCTGCTGGTTGCCGAAATAGGCGGCGACAATAGTCGCGGTGCCGAGAATGCCCGCGAGCATGAACGGGTCGAGCGTCATCGTTGCAGCATCGTTCACGCCGCGACCCGCGGCAAGTGGCGCTTCGAACCCGAAAGGCGCCCCGCCTGGCTCACACTATGCCGGTTTCGGGCACACGACCGCCTGGATTTTGCACACCACGTTCGTGGGTCCCGGCACGCAATTGGTCGTGGTCTGCGTGACCTTTCCGCGCATGGCGGCAGCCTTCTGCGCCAGATCGACTTGCGCCAGGGTCGTCGCCTCGGCGATGTTTTTGCCCTTGCCCTTCGCCTTGACCGGCTGACAGGTCCCGGCCTCGACCGGCGCAGAAAAACTGAAAACGGCGGCAAGCGCGGCAACGACGCACGCAACGGCAGCAAGATTGGTTGTGCGGCTCATGGAACTCCCCTTTCTGACAAACCTCGACGACCGTCCGAGTTTACCGGAGTGGGGAGTTTCGCGCGGCAGACTTCGGCCGGCATCGTAAACCCTGGCCCGGGCTTTGGCCCGCGCCCGATGACTGGCTCAGTAACTGCTTTGGCCGTCGGTGCCGGCGCCCAGCACGCGGTCGAAGTCGCGGCGCTTTTGCTCCTGAATGGCCGCCTGCTCTGCCCGCGCCTCGGCCATGGCCTTGCGGCAGGCCTTATAGGCCTCCTCGCCGGCGCCGCTCTTTTCCCGGCACTTGGCCTCGTCATCGCTCTCGGCCACGGCCTGCTCGGCCGCCCGTGACGCCTCGTTTTGCGTGGCGCAGCCCTGCACGGCCGCAAGCGGCAGGAGCATACCCAAGACGGCAAGGATCAATCGCATGGGTTCCGGCCCCTTTGTTGACGGCCAACCTCGCGCGGCTTTTTGGCCGTTTGGTGGTCGGAGAACGCAAAGCTGGCACTTGACGGGCCTGGGCCTCCGGGGGGACGTTTGTCTTGGGGAAGAGCCGAGCGCTCGGGGGACGAAAACCGGCATGACCAGATTTCTGCTTCTTTGTCTTTGGCTCGTGCTGTGTCTCGCCGCAAGCGGGGCCATGGCGCAGACCACAACCACCCCGGATGCCCCGCTGCAATCGCTCAGGGAGCGCCAATTGGCCTGCGGCGCCGGGAGCCAAAGCGTCCGTGTCTGCAACGACGACTTCCGGTCCTGCAACAGCGTTTGCAACGCCGAGACCTTCGACGCGACCTTCGATGCGACGGGCTGCGGCCTTCGCTGCTGCAATCAGTTCAAGGCTTGTCTTAGCATCAGGGGCTGCGCCACGCTGACGCTCAATTGCTTCTAAGGCTCGCGGGAAAGAAACGGAGACGGGGTCAAGAGCCCTTGCCGTCGCCCGTGATCTCGGCGAGTTGCCGCTCGAGGAACGACGGCGACAGATAGTGGATGAAGGATTTCTCGTTCCCCGCCATCTCGTAGCGGACCTTCAGCATCACCCCGCCGAAACTCGAGAGCACTTGCTCGGGAGTCAGCCCGCCATCCTCGGGGAAGGCAAAGAGAAGCGCGAACTGGCCCTGAGGCGGAATCGTGCCGGGCACGCCCGCTTCGAAGGTCTTGGTCTCGCCAGCCTGTTCGTCGGAGGCCATGACGCGCATCGCGAGTTTGACGTCCCTGGCCTGGTGATCGGGCTTGATGACGCTCCCGACCGCATCGAGAGTTTGGTCCGACATGTTCACGCCGCCGATGGCGAACCCCTCGATCCGCATGCCGTCGGGCGAGGTCGCGAAGGCGAACACCGAGCGCTCGTCGAGCGCGAGCGTGTCGTGTTCGAACAGCCAGGCGATCGGCTCTGTCGCCGAGGCGGTGGCTACGGTGGGCTTGGCGCCACGCAGCAGGAGGCCCCCGCCTAGCATCAAGCTGCCGCAGACGAGCAGGAGAACTCCGGCGATGATGAGCATCTGGCTCAGGTCAAACCTCCCGATCCGACGCGGCGAGGATACCGCGTTTTCGCCGGAGGTCAGAGCGGCCTTAGGCCGCCCCAACAGGGCCCGTGCCTGGTCGATGAGCCCTTGCGCGTGGCTCCCCGCGGCCGTTCCCGTAGCGGCGATCCGCTCCGCGAGCGCGGGCGCAAGCGCATGGGCGCGTTCGGCGGCGAATGACAAGGCGGGAGCAACCGTCGCGCCGGCTGCGCGCCCAATGTTCGCCGCGCGATCCGACAGCTTGAGCAAGCTCTCGCGTGCGCGCGGCCCGATCGCGTGCGACGCCTTGTGCGTGGCCGCCGCGAGAAGACCGAAACCGCGCGAGGCGGCGGTGCTGGCCGCAGGCGCAACGGCGTGCAGCTTCGCCCCGGTGCGCGCAAGCCCAGCCCCGAGCAAAGCAAGAACAGAGAGAACAGCGCCGCGGCACGACAGCGCCACGCGCCGAAGCCCGCGCGCGAGAAGGAGCGCGATATTGCGCAAGCTCACGCCAACGAAACCCACCCCTGCCGCCACTGTTCCGCCGATGGCATTGAGGACGGCCATAACGGCTCCGACCGCGCGGGAGAACGCGTCGCGCACGGCGAACAAAGCGCCGGCGACCGTGTCCCTGACCGCGCCGATGGCCGCCTGACGCTTGGCTCTGCGCCGCGACCGCGCCAGTTCCCGGCGCTCGACCGTCTCCTGCCGTTCGCGCTGCCGTTGCAGCCACTTTGCCAGCCGCTCGCGGTCGGACTCGACGGCCGCGGCCTGCGCCTTCAGCCAGCGCTGGTGGTCGCTCAGGTCTTCCTTCGCCGAGGACAGGACCTCGCCGGAACGGACCACGGATTCCTTGACCACGGCGACCGCGGCCTCGAAGGCTGCCGCCGTCTCCCCATCGGAATCCCGGTCCGTGGTCCACGCGCGTTTTTCACGCAACGGACTCGCCATGGTGATGCGACTCCTGTCGACGTGCCGGACCTCATTCGGCCCAACACCCACCCAGAACGCAGGGAGACACGCATGATACTGGTCGAGGCTTCCCGCTCCCCAACGTGGAAGCCTCCAAGCTGCGCTAACGCCGCCGCTTGCCGTTCTTGCCGCCCATGACAGGGCGCGACGCAAGTGCTTACTCCCGGCGAGACGCGAGCACGGGGAACGCCGGGATCCACGGCCATGTTTGGCCGGGCAGCTTTGCGCGAGGGCATAGATTAGCGCCCAAACCCTTTGTGTCCTATCACTTTATGGTCCCTTGCGCCGAACGCGGGTCAACGTGGCGCGTTTGCAACGCCTCAATTCCATCATACCGGCGGAAGCCGGTATCCAGGGGTTACGAGCGCGGTGTATGCCGCTCCTGGATTCCGGCTTTCGCCGGAATGACGCCGCCTGGCAGGTGTGAGGCCGGCAAATGCCGCGACGCCGGCCCTGGTTTCCCGCTCTCCCTGCACTTACCTGTGTCCCGACCGACCCAGTTCCCCAGAATCGACAGGAGCAGCCCGTTGACGGAGCCTCTAAGTCGCCTCCTCCGCCTCCTCGCCGCCGGGACGCTCGCGGCAAGTCTCCTCCTTCCGGTGGGCGCAACTGGGATCGCAAAAGCCCAATCGCACGCAGATACGCCCCAAAACCAGGCGTCCGGCGACCAGAGCACAGCGACCGAAGCGCCGAGCGCGGATCCCGCCCTTCCGCCGGCCGCGATCACGCAGCACAGCATCCACCTCTCCGGCGTTGAGGTTCCTTATAGCGCCAAGGCCGCCACGCTTCCGCTGAGGGACGCCAAAGGCAAAGCGCTCGCCGACATTTTCTACGTCGCCTATGTGCGGGAGCCGCTCGACCCGAAACGGCCAGTCACCTTTGTCTTCAATGGCGGCCCGGGAGCGGCCTCGGCCTATCTCCACCTCGGCGCCATCGGCCCCAAGACGGTCGCGGTGAGCGCGAGCGGGGAACTGCTCGGCCCACCGCCCGGCCTCGTCGCTAACGACGCGAGCTGGCTCGACTTTACCGATCTCGTCTTCGTCGATCCGGTCGCGACCGGCTACAGCCGCGCGCGCGACGGCAAGGACGAGAGCGATTTCTTCGGCGTCGAGCAGGATACCGATGCGCTCGCCGACTTTATCCGGCGTTACCTCGCCGATTCTGGCCGGCTCGGCTCGCCCGTGTTTCTGACCGGCGAGAGCTATGGCGGCTTCCGGGTCGCCACCATCACGCGCGCGTTGCAGACGTCGGGCGGCGTTTCACCGAGCGGCCTCGTCCTCGTGTCGCCCGCCCTCGAATTCGCTCTTCTGAACGGCGAGGACTACGACCCGCTTCCCTGGGCGCTCGCGCTTCCCTCCTACGCCGCCGTCAATCTCGAAAGCCAGGGCATCACCGGGCGCGAGGCGCTTGGAGAGGCGCTGAAAGAGACGGAACGTTATGCGCTGACGGAGTATCTGGTGGCCCTTGCCGCGGGTGCAAAGGAAGGCGGCGACAGGGCGAGCGATGAGGTGGCGCGGCTCACGGGACTGCCGCCTGAGATCGTACGGCGGAACTTCGCCCGCATCCCGACGTCGGTCTTCATCAAGGAGTTCGATCGCGCGCGAGGCCAAGTTCTGAGCCGCTACGACGGAAGCGTCGGCGGTCCGGATCCCAACCCGGCAAGCGCGTGGCCGCATGGACCGGACCCCGTGCTCGATGCGACCGTTCCGCTGTGGACCGGCGCCTTCGTCCAGTACGCGCAAGGCGAGCTCGGCTACAAGACCGACATGACCTACCGGCTGCTCAATCGGGAGGTACGCGGCAAGTGGGATTTCGGCACGCGCCCCACCCGCCAAGGCTATGCCGGCGTGCTCGACGACATCCACGAGGCGCGCGCCTCGAATCGCGCGCTCGAAGTGTTCATCGCCACGGGCTACACCGACTTGATCACGCCGTATCTCGCGCCGATCTATCTCGTGAACCAGTTCGCCCCGCTCGCAGGCGCAAGCCCGATCGAGGTGGAGACCTATGCCGGCGGCCACATGCTCTATCTCCGTCCCGAGACGCGCCGCGCTCTGAAAGTCGATGTCGAGGCCATGTACGAGCGGGCGCTGAAAGCCGCGCCGCAAGGCTGAGGCGCGCCGGGTATCGCGGGTGAACGGCAGACGCCGATCGGCTAAGATGCCGATTCGAGAAGCCCGCGACGAGGGAGGCGTCAATGGCGATCCGCTTGGCAGCGTTGGGCCTGGCCTTGTTGACGGCGGCGGCAACCTCGATCGCAGTCGCGGAGGATCAGCCCGCGCCGCAAACTGCGGCTGCGGAAGAGCCGCAATGGACCGAGTTCCAATCGACCGAGCGGGGCTTCGCCGTGACCTTCCCCGGCCTGCCCAAAGCCGCGAGCGCGCCGGTCGAAGGTCAAAACCCCCTGCTGCAATACGATTTCCAGGTGAGTCTCGGCGAGGACACCGTCTATAGCGTGGTGGTGTTCGAATACCCCCCCGGCAAAGGGCCAGACCCCGACAACGACACTTACGTCAAGCTCGTGAATGCCTACGCCAAGGGGAGCGAATCCCGCCTGCGCAAACGGGGCGCGGCCACGATCGCCGGATATCCGGGCTTCGAAGCGATCGCGGACGACAAGAAGGGCAAGCTCAGCCACCTGATCGACGTCGTGCCGTCGGGCGACCGCATCTACATGCTGGTCACGGCAGGTCCAAAGGGCCACGCCACCGGCGATGAGGCTAAGCGCTTCCGCGATTCCTTCCGCTTGCTGGGGAGCGGCGCCCCGCCAACTGCCGAGCAATCCGCGGCAACACCTCCGTCCCCGTAGCGCCGCCCGGCCTAAGCGGCCGACGGCTTGCGCAGCTCCTCGACGAAGTTCTGCACCTCCCGAGCTGGCGCCGGCGTGAACAGGCTCACCCCGATCATCACCGCGAGGCCCACGGGCACGGCAAACAGGGCGGCGAAGTCTCTTCTGATGCCGCCCCAATTGGCGACGGCGCGCGCCGTCTCTTCCCAGGCCGCGAGCGCCGCGGCGCGCGTTGCCTCGTCGGCAAGGTAATAGCGTTGCCGCAAGTCGATGTAGCGCGCGGCCTCGGCCGGCGTGGCATCGGAGAGAAAGCTCGACGTCTCGTAGAACGCGAACGGAACGTAGCGCGACGCGAGCATGTAGTAGAGACACACGACAAGTCCGGCCAGCATGCCGGCAAGAGCGCCCTCGCCGCTTGCGCGTTTCCACCAGATGCCGAGAAGGAGCGCGGGCAGAAGCGCGCTCGCCGCGAGCGAAAAGACGGAGCCGGTCATGGCGAGCATGGTTTCGGGCCGCGCCAGCGCCGCCCAAGCGGCCAGCAAAGCAACCGCCACGATCGCGCTCCGTGCAACGAAGAGGCGATGCCCAGTGGAGGCGGTGGGATGCGCGATCTTGTAGTAGAGGTCGTATGACAGCGCGTTGGCAAGCGCCAGCGCAAGCAAGCTGCCGAGCGCAAGCAAGGCCGCGATCGCGCCCGTCGCGGCAAATCCGAATGTGATGAACCCCCCCGTATTGCCTGCCGGACCGTCGCCGAACAGCGCAAGCGACGGCGACGCGACAAGGCACAGCAAAGCCGTGAAAGGGATCGCCCATAGGAACGATGCCCGCGCGCCTTCGATTGAGGGCGTGACCAAGCCTCGAAGCAAAAGATGCGGCAGCGCGGCAATGCCCGCGGCAAGACAGAACAGCAGCGCAAAGCGGTTCCGCGCATCGTCGGCCGCGAACGCTTCGAGCGCGATGGCCTCGAGTGCGGTTCGGAGGTTCGCATCGCCGGGTGCGGGAAAGATTGCACCTTGCTGCCACAGCAGCAGCGCCAAGGTCACAAGGGAGGCGGCAAGCAGCACCGCGCATTGCACGACCTGCGAGAGGCTTACCGAGCGCATGCCGGCGGCGAAGCTGCATGCGAGGAGCATCGCCACGCCGAACGCGACGCCCATTCCAAGATCGATGGCAAAGATGCGCGTGGCGAGCGTGCCGAGACCCAAGAGGATGAGCGCAAGAGCCGGGAACGTGCAGAGGACCACGGCGAGGACCGCGAGCGGCCGGACCCCGGGCAGGCCGAAACGCTCGGCGAGATAGTCCGGCACGGTATAGCCGCCGAACTTGCGCAAGTAAGGCGCAATGAGAAAGGCAATGGCCGCGAGCCCCGCGCCGGCGCCGAGCGCAAGCAGCGATGCCCCGTCCATGCCCTGGCGGAACGCCCCGGCGAGCCAGGCAAGGATGAGCATGGGCATCAGTCCGACCGCGATGGCCGCGCCGTTGAAGATGGGCGGCACGAGCCGGCCGGCGACATAGAAGTCCGAGATCGGGCGCCTGAGCGCCACGGCCCCGGCCCGCGCATAGAGCGCGACGGTCACAAGCACGATAAGCTGGATTGTAAGCGTGGCAGCCTCCCCCGATGGCGACCGTTCTTGTTCCCTCCGGAGCATAAGCGCTAAGCCGGACCGGCGGTAGCCGCGAGCCGCGAGCTCGACTACCTTGGCTGGCCGCAACGCCAATCTGCCCGTTCAGATTTTCTTAATCTGCTATCCACCTAGCATTCATGTGCGGATCATGCGACTCGCAGCAAGGCTTCCTATATCTAGCGTGTGGAACTGTGCGCCGATGCCGGCGCTTTGCGCCCTTGACCTGCATCAAGGGCGCAAATTCCAGGGAGGACTACCCGGGTTCTTTGGCGGAATTGGGTAGGAAGAGGTAAGAGCCATGACCAAGATCATGAGCCCCGAGGAGCTGGAGCAGGAGCTTCGCGCCATCGGTGCCGAGCGTTATCACGACAAGCATCCGTTTCATAAGCTGCTTCACGGCGGCAAGCTGAACAAGGGCCAAGTGCAGGCCTGGGCGCTCAACCGCTACTGCTATCAGTCGGCTGTTCCGCGCAAGGACGCCGCCCTGATGAGCCGGTGTCACGACCGGCAGCTCCGGCGCGACTGGATCCACCGCATCATGGACCATGACGGCTACCGCGAGGAGGAAGGCGGCATCGAGCGCTGGCTCGTGCTGACCGACGGGCTCGGCCTCGACCGGGACTACGTCGTCTCGATGAAAGGCGCCCTTCCCGAGACCCGTTTCGCCGTCGAGGCCTATGTCAATTTCGTGCGCGAGAAGACGCTCGTCGAGGCCGTGGCCTCCTCGCTCACCGAGCTGTTCGCGCCCAAGATTCACAAAGAGCGCATCTCGGGCATGCTCGAGAACTACGATTTCATCAGCGACGAGGTTATGGCCTATTTCAAGCGCCGGCTCACCCAGGCGCCCGGCGACGCGGATTTCGCGCTCGATTACGTCAAGCGCAACGCGCGCACGCCCGAGGCGCAGGCCGGCGTGCTCGATGCGCTGAGATTCAAATGCAACGTGCTGTGGGCGCAGCTCGATGCGCTGCACTTCGCTTATGTCGAGCCCGGGCTGGTCCCGCCCGGCGCCTTCGTCCCGGACAAGGCATGAGCGAGACCACCTCCCCTGCGCGCCTCATTGTCGGGGGCGAGACGCGGCCGCATTTGCCGGCCTATCTCAAGCTCCGTCACGATGCGGGCCGGGACCGGTGGATCCTGTTGGCGCCCGAGCGGGTGCTGACGCCCGACCAAACCGCCGTTGCCGTGCTCAAGCTCTGCGACGGCAAGAGGACCGTTGACGACATCGCGGCGGCTCTCGCCAAGGAATATTCGGCGCCGGTCGAGGTGATCCGCTCCGACGTTCTCGACCTGCTGCAAGGACTGGCTGACAAGGGATACGTCAAGGGATGAGCGAGGAGCTTAAGGGCAACGGACATTGCGGGACGCTTGTGGTCGATGACGAGCCGACCGAGGGCGTGAGCGGCAGCACATCCGAGGCGCTCTGCGCCCGCGCGCCCGTCGGACTGCTTGCCGAGCTCACCCATCGCTGCCCGCTGCAATGCTCCTATTGCTCGAACCCGATCGAGCTCGAGCGCGTCAACAAGGAGCTCTCGACCGAGATGTGGTGCTCGGTGATGCGCCAAGCCGGCGCGATGGGCATCCTCCAGGTGCACCTCTCGGGCGGCGAGCCGACCGCCCGGAAAGACCTCGAAGAGATCGTCTCGGCGGCGTCGGCGGCCGGCCTCTACAGCAACCTCATCACCGCCGCCGTCACCCTCAATCGCGCCCGTCTCGAGGATCTCGCCAAGCGCGGGCTCGACCACGTCCAGATCTC
>CAYMJW010000057.1:0-15099 GCA_964390455.1 uncultured Methyloceanibacter sp.
GCGGAGACGTGGCCGAGAGGCTGAAGGCGGCGGTTTGCTAAACCGTTATACGGTCTAAAGCCGTATCGAGGGTTCGAATCCCTCCGTCTCCGCCAATTTCCGCCGCAGGCCTTGACCCGAATCGGCGACAGGGTAGAGATGTCGCCCGCCGTCACAATGCGGCCGTAAGCTCAGGGATTATGACGCGCCATGCGACAGTCAGACACCAAATCCGCCGATCCGCGCGTCGATCCGATCCTCATCGAGAGGGAGCGGAACCGGTTTGGCGCCCGGGCCCTCGGCTTTCTCATCGTGCTCAACGGCGCGGCGGCGCTGGTTTTGCTCTCGATCCTTGGGCGGGCCCCGGAGTCGAGCGTCGATACCAAATTGGCAGCGGCGATGCTGTTTTTCAGCGGCGGCGCAATTGCCGCATTGTTGAGTTCGTTCCTGGCCTATCTCAACAGAACGATCGCCCTGGAAACGCCGGAGCGCGGAAACCTCAGGCGCTTCCTCCAGATCGGCGGCATCGTGGCTGCGATCGGCGCCGCCGCCGCGTTCCTCACCGGCATGAACATGGTGGGGTCTGCCGCGTCAGAACGGTCGAGCTCCCATCCCAAAAGCCCCAAGGAGCAACAACGCCTGAAGGAGGACCGGAGCGCGCCGGCGGCCCTGCCGAGCGAGCGGGTCGAGATGCCGAGGAACGTCGGCGATAGTGCCGCCATCGGCTTGCGGCCCGGCTCCGATCAGCGACGGCCCGCCTAGGGCGGCCCGGTGATTTGGCGCGTGAAATCAGCCCAGAGTTTCCTCAGGTCCACGGTGAGTTCGCTCACCCTCTCGCCGACGACGTTCCAATTGACCATCCGGGTGCCCTGAAGAGGGTCCGACCTGGCGTCGGCGATATAGGCCGCGGCGACCGTGAGCAGGGCGCCTAGGATCATGCCAAAGAGAAGTCGCATCCCCCGTCCTCTCGAGAACCCCGATCATAGGCCGCTCGCGGCCGCAACGGAAGTTGCTTGCGCGCGTCAAAGCAGGCCATGCAAGGGGCCTATTGCCGTATAAATTGGCTCTAAAGCCGAGGAACCAGCCTCTTTGCTGGCGAATCCAGTCCCTTGGCGCCCAAAGCGCAACGCCTGCGGGGTGTGGGTCCATCACACTCCGGCGCTTTTGCGGTCCCTGAATCGCGCGGTCATCCATTGCGTGCCGAAATCGACGAGGTCGGCAGCCTCGATCAGCTCGCTCTTGGCAAGCCCGACGCGCCCCTCTTTCGCGCGGCCGGTCGCGAAATATTCGCGCAGGATGGTGGCGAAGTAGTCCTCGCCCGGCCAATCGACGATGCCCGCCTCGTCATCGAGACATTCCACCGCGCGCGTCTCGGGACCTTGCGGGCCCATGCAGCGATAGTGGCGGCGCACACGGTGTTTCGCCGGGACGTCGGCCAGGTACTCGGCGAAGTGCAGCACGGTCGTGGTGTCGAGATTGGCGCCGATCCTGAGGACGCGCCCGCCGAGTTGGCAGAAGCGGTCGAGCGGTGAGCCGGGTCCGTAGTAATCGTGCCAGGGTGTATCGGCGAGCAGGTCTTGCGCGAGGCGTCCGCGCGCGCCGAAGCGGCCGCTCGGATTGTCGGTGACAATCGTGCCCGGGCGCCGGCGGAAGACTTCGGCGAAGTAGCCGACCTCGTGAAAGACCGGCGCCGTTAAGGGGTCGAAGGGACGGGCCTCGGCAAGCAGAGGCAGTCGCTCGGGCTCGGGCAGACGGTTCACCCGGTCCTCGGCGATTTCGGCGCCCAGGATCATCAGGAGCGTGCCGTCTTCGCCGATAGCCGCCTCCAAGGCGTCGAGCAGAGCGTCAGGCCCGCCGTCGAGGTCGCCTACCTTGCGCAAAGACGCGTGAACCATGAGCGCATCACCGCCCCGCACGCCGAGGCGGCGGAGATCGTTAGTCAGAGTCTCGGCGGAAATGGAAGGCGGGCGCATCGTGCTGGAACATAATGGCGCATCGTGCTGGAACATAATTCAGGCGGATTGAACGACGCTCCCGGCCCCCACCCCGGCCCTCCCCCTTGCAGGGGGAGGGAGTGAGCATAGGCTGGCTTTCCCCTTGCAGGGGGAGGGAGAGCAATACGCGCTAGCCGCTCGCGGCGCGGCGCTGCTCGTCCGAAGCGGCGAGCGGCTCGCGCTGCGGCACGGGCTCGAGCGCCGCTTCGATCGCGTCATCGACCGTTGATAGCCAGACGAAGCGCACGGAATTGCGCGCGGCCTCGGGCACGTCCTCGAAGTCCTTCTTGTTGCGCTCGGGCAGAAGCACCGTGGTGATGCCGGCACGCACCGCCGCCAGCACCTTGTTCTTCACCCCGCCGATCGGCAGCACGAGCCCGCGCAGCGAAATCTCGCCGGTCATGGCGGTGTCGCTCTTGACCGTGCGCCCCGTGAGCAGCGAGGTGAGCGCGGTGAACATGGCGACGCCTGCGCTCGGCCCATCCTTGGGGATGGCGCCCGCGGGCACATGCACGTGGATGTCCGACTTCTCGAACGAGGCCGGATCGACGCCGAGCGTTGACGCGCGCGCCTTGACCAGGCTGAGTGCGGCCTGCGCGCTCTCCTTCATCACGTCGCCGAGCTGGCCGGTAAGAATCAATCTGCCGCTGCCGGGCACCTTGGCCGCCTCGACGAACAGGATATCGCCGCCGGTCGGCGTCCAGGCGAGCCCGGTCGCGACCCCAGGCACCGAGGTGCGCATCGCCACTTCGCTCTCGAAGCGGCGCGCGCCCAGAATCGCGTGCAGCTGATCGGCGCCGATCCGCATGCTCTTCGTATCGCCTTCGGCGATGCGCATGGCGACGTGGTGGCAGATCGCGCCGATGTCGCGCTCGAGATTGCGCACGCCCGCCTCGCGCGTGTAATCGCGGATGATGGCGCGGATGGCCGCCTCCTCGATCACGCACTGCTCAGGGCTAAGGCCCGTCGCGTCGAGCCGGCGCTTCACGAGATAACGCTTGGCGATCTCGACCTTCTCGTCCTCGGTGTAGCCGGGGAGCTCGATCACCTCCATGCGGTCGCGCAACGGCCCAGGGATCTGATCGAGCACGTTGGCAGTGCCGATGAACATCACCCGCGACAGATCGAACGGCACCGCGAGGTAGTTGTCGCGGAACGTCGAATTCTGCTCGGGGTCGAGCACTTCGAGGAGCGCGGCCGACGGGTCGCCTTGGAAGCTCGCGCCGAGCTTATCCATCTCGTCGAGCATCATCACGGGGTTGCGCGTGCCGGCCTTGCGGATCGACTGGATCACGTTGCCGGGCAGCGCCCCGATATAGGTGCGGCGATGGCCCCTGATCTCGGCCTCGTCATGCACGCCGCCGAGGCTGAGCCGCACGAATTTGCGGCCCATGGCGCGCGCGATCGACTGGCCGAGCGAGGTCTTGCCGACGCCCGGAGGGCCGACGAAGCAGAGGATCGGGCTCTTGCCTTCGGGATTCAGCTTGCGCACGGCGAGATATTCGAGGATGCGCTGCTTGATCTTGGGCAAGCCGAAATGGTCCTCGTCGAGGATGCGGCGCGCCTCGGCAATGTCGATGCGGTCGTCCGAGACCTTCGACCACGGAAGCTCGATCAGCCAGTCGAGGTAGCTCCGCACCATGCCGTGCTCGGCGGACGCCTCGGGCATGCGCTCGAGCCGTTTCAGCTCCTTGAGAGCCTGCTTCTCGCCCTCCTCGGACATGCCGGCTTTCTCGATCGCCTCGCGCAGCTCGGCGATCTCGGCCTGGCTATCCTCGCCTTCGCCAAGCTCCTTCTGAATCTGGCGGAGCTGCTCGCGCAGGATGTGCTCGCGCTGGCGCACCGAAAGCGATTCCTGCGTCTGCTCGCCGATCTGCTTCGACAGGCGCAACACCTCGATCTGTTGGGCGAGATAGCGCAGCAGCTTGTCGAGGCGCTCGGCGATGTCGAAGGTCTCGAGCAGGTCCTGCTTCTCGGCCGGCGTCAGGTCCGAGACATTGGCGATGAAATCGGCGAGCGCCGAAGGCGATTGAATCTGATCGACGGCGCCAGCGACTTCGTGCGGCACGTTGGGCAAGAGCGAAATGGCTTCGCGCGCACGCTCCTTGAGCTGGTGCATGCGGGCGGCAATCTCGGTGGTATAGATTTCGGCCTCGCCGATCTCCTCGACCTTCGCCACGAGGAAGGGATAACCCTCCAGGAATTCGCGCACGCGGAAGCGCCGCACGCCGCGTGCGACCAGATGATGGTTGCCGTCTGGCGCTGTGACGTAGCGCAGGATCTCGGCGACGGTGCCAACACGGTGGAGATGCTCGGGCGCGGGCGAGTCAACCGAGGGGTCGCTTTGCAGCAGCACGCCGACCGGCGTGTCGCCTTGCGCCGCGGCCTGGGCGCCGGCGATCGATTGCGGGCGGCCGAGCGTGAGCGGCACCACGATGCCGGGGAACAGCACCGCGTTGCGGGTCGGCAGAAGGATCATCGCGCCTTCGGGAAGCGCGGGCGCGGACGATTCTTCGCTCCTCGGCTTCTCCGCTGAGGCGGCTTCCACTTTCGGCGCGGGCTTCGGCGCTTCGGCCGATTGGGGCGTCAAATGTTCGGTGTCGTTCATGTTCTCGAACCGGACGTTCCGACTTACAGCTTTACAAAGGTAAGGACGAGGCAACCGTTGCGAAGTTCGCGCTCGGCGAGACGCAAGCGGGAGGTGAGATTGATGCGGCGTTCGAAGCGGCCGTAAGGAATCTCCAATCTTACAATATGGGCATCGCGTCCCTTGGAGGGCAGGGGGCGCATCCCCGCGATCATCAGGGTCTCGCCTTCGATCTCGACACGCACCGCTTCGGGCGCGACGCCGGGCATGGCGGCGATGATCCAAACCTCCCGCTCAGTTTCCAGCACATCGATGGGAGGTTCCCAACGCGCGGTGCGCGCGCTCTCGGGCGACGGCTCGAAGAACTGGCGGTGAAGCTGCTCGGCCTGCTTGATGAGGGCGCAGGCCTCGGCCCACATCTGATGTTTCGGGTCACGCATGACGACGTCTCGAGGGAAGCACTATAGCGCCGGGTGGAAGGGCAACATATATCGGTTGCCTCCCACGCCCATACAAGGGCGCGGGCGGTGACCCCTCGCACAATGCGAATAGCAAGCCTAGCGCAGATTGTTTAGGACAGGCGGCCGCACGTCTGGCGGCGGGGGTGGCGGCGGCGGGGGTGGCGGGACGCGCTGCGGCACCTTCGTGGCGCCGCCCAGGATCAAGTCCGTCGCGGCGTTGTTGTAATAAAGCTCCTTGACGAAGGGTTCGTCGGGATAGGCGCCGGTCGGCTGGATGCCGTAATATTTCGGCCAGGGCTTGCCCTTCGGCGTCCCGCCGGCGAATCTGGTCTTCTGGCCCGACACGGCGGCGAGGAGCGCTGCGGCATCGGCCGGCGTCGTCGCTCGCGTGATTGCAGGGCCCGCGCCCGACACCACGAACATATTCCCGGGACTGATCTTGGCGAGCTTTCCGCCGCGCGCGAGCCCGAGATAATTGCCGAAGACGAAGGCCGCTGCGAGCCTGCTCGGCCCGTCGACTTTGACGAGCGCAATGCCGCCGCGCACGGTGAGCGCGCCGGCAGGCGTCTTGACCTTAACGCCGGGCTCGTTCTTCGACAGCTTGCCGCCGACGAATCTGAGCGCGCCCTTGGAGAAACTCGCGACCAGCTCGCCGCGGCCGGTCGAGGGGTTGTAAACGAACTTGTCGATAACGAGGCTGGAGCCCGGGCCCACCGTGAAGGTCGAGCCGTCGAGGAGCAGCACCTGCACCACGCCGGAGCCCGACGTGTTGATGCGTTCGTTATAGAGGACGGACTTGCCAATCCGAAGGGTGGAAGTATCGCCGCCAGGCGGCTGGCTGGTCGCCTCGGGCTTGACCGCCGCGGCGACGCCCACGCGCTCGGCTGAGGCGGCGGGGTAGAGGGCGAAAAGGGAAAGCAGCAAAGCCCCGCCGAGGCGAGGCCAAGTCATTGGTAAAGCAGAAATTTTCATGATCCCCGTCCCAAAGTGACAAGGATCATATGGGGTCGGAGGATCGTCGCGACAAGGCTAACCTGCTTGTGGCGCTACCCCTAGTTGCGCTTCCCGGCGAAGACGCCAGACGCCTTGTAGTGGTCGTTGCCGACCTGCCAATTGCCCATCGTGCCTTGCGGCGTGCTTCCCTTGATGGGCTTGCCCGTCTTGGGATCGCCGTTGTCAAAGTTGTCAGGCCCGCGCGCAAAGGAGCCGAGCGCGAATCCGTCAAGATTGCGCGCATCTGCTGGGAGCTCGGCGCTCGGTCCGCTATTTGGAAGCTGGCCGTTGATCTTGCCGCCGAAGTGATTCCCCGAAGGCGTCGAACCCCCGCACCCGGACACGCCCGGCGCGCACATCTTGCCCTTCACGGTCAGGCCATCCCCACCGAGGTTCTGTTGATCGAACTTGCTGATCTCCATGTTGCCGGTGCGCTTGCCGAAATTCCAATCCATGTTCATGTCGCCCTTGGCGACATAGGTCGTTGGCCCCTCGCCGAAGAGGTTGGTCGTGACGGTGCCGACGGCGCCGCCGCTATAGGTCGCGGTACCCTTGAAGGGGAGGTCGTTCACGTTCGGGATGTCGCCCGCGACCCACCAGCCGAGAATCGCAACTTGGCGGGGGTTCGTATGCTCGGAGTTACCGCTGTCATCGAACCCGGCGCTGGCGAGAAAAACGCCCCATTTCATGAAGGAGCAGTCCGTGCACAATGTCGGCACCGGAGGCGGTTCCTGGTCGCCATCTCCGAATCCATGGGTGGAAACACCTCCGGGCGGGCCTTGCGGCGGGCCAAAAAAGTCGCTGCTGACGAGCACGGCGCCGCCATGATCGCCAAGGGGCGGCGCCGGCACGTCGCCGTCGCGGAAGACGGTAATGCCATCGCGCCCCGTTAGAGCAAGAAGCCCGCCCGTATCGGGATTGATGAATGAACTGGGCTCTTCGGGATCGCTCTCGGCGTCGCCGTAATTAATCAGGATGCCGCCTTGGCTTGGGGCGCCGGGCTCGCTGACGTGAAGCCTGTGGCTGGCTGAGAATGTCTCGCCGTCGTCGTTGAACGCAAAATCGACCTCGCTCGCGCGGTGATTGCCGACCGTGCCATATTCCACATTTCGATCCTGGTCGTCTGCATTTACGCCCTCATAGTTGCCAGGATCGGCCGTCACGTAGTTACCTGCCGCGTAGCCCGTCAGATGTCCCGCTGGCGTGCCCTCGCAGTCCGACTCGCAAGGCGGCGCCACGTCGACGGGAGGCACGACCGGCGGCTGGTTTTCGGGGGTCTTGGGCGAGTTGAGGACCTCCTGCGTGTTGGCGTTCTGGATCAGCTCGGACAGGTTCGCGGTGTCGACGAGCTGGATGACCGTGCCGGGATTCGACGTCTTGCCCGACGCGTCGCCGTTTTGGTTTTGCGTGTTGTTGTTGCTTAAGCCCGCCACCATGTTGCCGATATCGGCCGTGGTCGCTTTCCTGACTTCGGCGGCGCCGGTCGGGGATATGAAGACGCCGTTGCCGGGCTCGTAAACGACGAAGTTCTTCATCTTGAGGTAGTCGCCGTAAACGAGCACGGCGGAGAAATTGGACGGCGTCACCTGCGTGAGAATGATGCAGCCGCGGACGGCCATGGCGCCGGCCGGCGTATTGATGGTGACGGCGTTGTCGCTCTTCGAGATCTTGCCGCCGACGAAGCGCATCACGCCCTTGGAGAAGGAGGCCGCGATCTGGCCCGTTCCCTTGTTCGGGTCGTACACGAATTTGTCGATCACGAGGTCGGAGTCGGGCCCGACGGTGAAGGTCGAGCCGTCGACGAGAAGCACCTGCACGAGGCCGCTCGTCGTGGTCGCGATGCGCTCGTTGAAGAAGATCGACTTGCCGATATTGAGTTGGGATTTCGGCGCGCCGGCGAGGCTCGAGAACGCGTCGGGATTGACGGCGGCTGCCACGCCCACCTTTTTTTCGGCCGCGGCAGGGCCGATTGCGGCGGCGAGAGCGAGCGCCAGGGCAAGAAGCGCGCTTCCGCTAAAACCCCGTCGCATGAGCCTTGATTGGTGTGTCATGGCGATTCCCTCAGAACCTCTTCTGCACCCCGATAAGAGCCATCAGATCGTCGAACTTGCGAATGTCGTAGTTGGAGTCCTGGTCGCGATATTCGACCTGCGGAACGAGCGCCCAGGTCTCGGCGACCGGCATGACCAAGGCCGTGCGGCCCCACCACTGCCTGTCTTCTTCGGCGTTATTGGGATCGATGGTCGGATCGGGATCGTCGTAGTCGCGCCCGATCCAGCCGCCGCCGACCTGCCAGGTCCACGGATAGCGGCCCTGCCAGAACGGATTATTGAAGGTCCAGGCAAAGCCGCCGGAGAGCGCCAGTTCCCAGTCGGAGTAGAAGCCGACCTCGGCGTCTTCGCGCTGCACGTAAGCCTGCCCCGTCAGCACGAAGCCGGGCGTCACGTAGTAGGAATAGGTCGCGCCGCCGCGCGTCTGCTCGCCCGTGTAAAGCGAGTTGGTGGGAAGGTCCTTCGAGTTCTCGAAATCGCGATAACGGGTCTCGAGCCTTGCATCGACGACGCTGCGACCGCCGATCTTCAACAGGCGCAAGCCGGCGCCGGGCCCCGAGAAATACTCGTCGTAGCCGAGATAGGCGAGATTGCCGATGGCGTAGGCATAGAGGCGGGTGTTGTTCCAGCCCCAGCGCTTCATGTTGAAGCTCGGTCCAAGCGTCAGCTCGAAGAAATCGAGATCGATGTCCTGGAGCTTGGAGTCGAAATAGGCGGTGCTGTAGACGAGTGCGTCGAGCTCGATGCGGTTGCCCTGCTTCAGCTCGTAGCCGTAATGCAGCGTGCCGATATTGAGCGCGCTCCAGCCCGAGCGGCCGATGGCGTTCTGGTCGAGGGTGAAGTCGAACCCGTTGAGCGTCACGCTGTTGGTGCCGGGTCCGGAATTGGCGTTGCTCTCCCAGCGGATGGCCGAGAAGATCGTGGCGGAGAAGGGCGGCGGATCGGCGGCGAGAGCGAGCTGTTGCAGATAGAGGCGGATCTGGTTGGCGACGTTCGGCGGCACGCTCGGATTGGCAAGCGCCTGCTCGAAATAGGAGCGCGCGACTTCGTAGGCGCCGAGGCGATAGTAGAGGATGCCGAGCTCGAGCTGGAGCCGCGGCGTGTTCGGCGCATAGATCAGCATGCGCTCGAGCGCCGAGATCGCGCCCTCATAGTCGCCGACTTGCGACGAGAGATTGGCGTACTCGAACGCGACATCGAGATCGGAAGGGTTCGCGATCATCTGCTTGAGGAGAGCGTCGCGGCGCGCCTCGACCTCGGGAGGTCCAAGCCGCTGCACGGCGGCTGTCGAGCTGCCCTCGGCGAAAACCGGCGAGCCTTCGCACACGGCAAGACCGACAACCGCGAGCGCGATTGCCCATGTCCTCCACCCCGACATGTGACCGCTCGGCCTTTCCCAGAGGCGCGTGCGGGTTGATTCCCGCCTAGTCCGCCCCGTCCACCAGCAAATTACCCGAGTTAACCCTTGGCCAGCAAGGGCCTGCCCAAGTTTCTTGAGGTTTTTCAAAGGTCCTGTGGCCCCTGGGGCACGCGATGTCCCGGTGCTAGGCTTAACCCATGGGAGAGGCCGATTCCCTTGATGTCCAAGCGCTTCAGGCGAAAGTGTTGGATTTCCTGGGCCGGCCGGGCACTTACGCGCCGGAACCCGCAGCCGTAGAGCGCATCGAGACCCATATTTCGGTTGTTTTTCTGGCCGGAGCCTTTGCCTACAAGGCCAAGCGGGCGGTCAAATACAACTTTCTCGACTTCTCCACACTTGCGCGGAGGCGGGCTGCCTGCCTGAACGAATTGCGCATCAATTTGCGGACCGCGCCTCAGCTTTACCTCGAGGTTCTCCCCGTAACCCTCGGAGTCGACGGAGCCTTTCGTCTCGGCGGGGATGGCGAGGCCGTCGAGTGGGTGCTGAAGATGCGCCGATTCGACCAGGCGGCGCTCTATGACCGCATGGCGGAAGAGGGGCGGCTTGCTCTGGCGGCAATGCCGCGCTTGGCCGAGACAATCGCCGCGTTCCACGATTCGGCGGACCGGGTGTTGTCGGCCGGCCAGGCCGTGCAGCCGCTCAAGAGCGTGCTCGCCGACAATGCCGAGATCTTTGCCGCGCATCCTGCGGACTTTCCGCCCCAAGCGGCGCGGGCGCTTTCTGATGCAAGCAACGAAAGCCTCGCCGCGCTTGCGCCTTTGCTTCAAGCACGCGCGCGCGGCGGCTACATGCGCCACTGTCACGGCGATCTTCATTTGCGCAACATCGTTGCGATCGACGGCGCGCCCGTTCTGTTCGACGCCATCGAGTTCGATGACCGTCTCGCCACCATCGACGTTCTTCACGATCTCGCTTTCCTGCTGATGGATCTCGGCAAGCGCGAACTTAACGCCCACGCCAACGCGGTGCTCAACGCCTATCTCGATGCGGACGGGAACACCGGCAATCTCGTCGGACTGGCGGCGCTGCCGCTCTTCCTGTCGATGCGGGCGGCGGTCCGGGCCAAGGTCGAAATGTTGCGCGCGAACCTGGCGGCGCTCGATCGGGCGCTGGCCGCGCGCGAGGAGGCCCGCGCCTATTTTGCGCTCGCCGAGAATTTCCTGACGCCGGCCGCGCCCCGGCTCATCGCGATCGGCGGATTGTCGGGAAGCGGCAAGTCGGCCGTGGCGCGCGCCTTCGCCCCTCACATCGGCGCCTTTCCGGGGGCCGTGCATGTGCGAAGCGATGTCGAGCGCAAGCGATTGTTCGGCGTGGCCCCGCTCGAAAGGCTGCCGGCGGACGCCTACACGCTCGAGGTCACAAACCGCGTCTATGCCATATGCCGCAAGCGGGCGCTTCTCGCTCTCGAAGGGGGGCAGTCCGTGATCGTCGATGCCGTCCACGCGCGGCCCGAGGAGCGTGAGGCGCTCGTGGCGCTTGCGGCGGCCAAGGGCGTTCCATTCGCCGGATTTTGGCTCGAAGCGCCGGCAAAAACCTTGCGCGACCGGATCGCAGCAAGGACGGGTGATGTCTCCGACGCGACCCCCGAGCTGGTCGATGTTCAGCTCGGTTACGATGTCGGACCGCAGCGTTTTGCCGTGATCGATGCGAGCGGCCCGGTCGAGCAGGTCGCCGCCTCCTGCCTCGAACGGATCGGGGCCAAACCACGGGCGCGCCCGTAGATTCACCCTTTGCTAACGGTCCTTGCCTGAGAGTCGGCTGAGGGCTTGCCGGCGGTCATCGCCGGCCTCGTGAGGCGCTTGCGCCGCGGCGCTGCGTTGCGCCTCATCGAGAGGCCCTGACGGGGGTTTGGCACGTTGCGTTCAGTGGGTCAGCCTCAGCCGGAGGCGGCGAGGCGCGTTGGTGGCGTAAGCTTGCGCGGACTTGCCGCGCCGCTTCTGCTTGGCACTGCGCTTGCCTTCGGACTTGGAGGGTGCGGGGGCGGGGGCAACGGCCAGCCGCTCGGCGAGCGCGTCGTTCCACTCGGCCAGCCCGTGCCCAAAGGCGGCGGCCGCTACCAAATCGGCGAGCCCTATCAAGTCGCTGGACTCACCTACACGCCGCGCGAAGACCCGGCTTACGACCGCGTCGGCAGCGCCTCCTGGTATGGCGAATTGTTCCATGGACGCCGCACCGCCAATGGCGAGATCTACGACATGGATCGATTGTCGGCGGCGCACCCGACGCTGCCGCTCCCCGTCTATGCGCGGGTGACCAACCTCAACAACGGCCGGTCGCTCGTCGTTCGCATCAACGATCGCGGGCCGTTCGCGAGCGATCGCGTCATTGATCTCTCGCGCCGCTCGGCGGAGTTGCTCGGCTTCCGCAACCAGGGCACGGCCACGGTGCGCGTCAAATATCTCGGCCGCGCGCCGTTGAGCGGCGACGATAGCTACGAGCTGAGCTACCTCGCGAGCCAGAATTGGGCGCGGATTGCGGCGAAAAAGACGGCGCCCAACACGGCTTCGATCGCGGCTCTCAACAAGGAGAGGAGCCCGGCGAAAAAGACCGGAAACCCGGCGCTTGCGTCGAATGCGGTCAAGCAACAGCCGGCCGCGCTCGCACCGCCGCAGGTTACGGGCTCGATCGCGGAAAGGGCCAAGCCGGCATCGAACGCTCAAGGATTGATGGTCCAGGCCGGCACGTTCAAGAACAAGGACAACGCCGAACGCGCGCGAACCGTCCTTTCGGCCATTGCGCCCGTTGACGTCGCCTCGATCACCATGCGCGAGCAACTCTATTTCAGCGTGAGAGTCGGGCCTTTTTCCAATTCGGGCGAGGCCAAGGCGGCCTTGGCGCGGGTGACGAAGGCCGGATATCACGGCGCCAAAGTGGTGGCGCTGAACTAATCTCCGCCGCTTCCGCTACCGGGTTGATTTTTGCTTCCGCGCGCTCGATATTCTCGGCGTAAGGCCGCGCATCGTTGCCGCCGTAACTCTAATCCGAACCCGGTCAGCCCGTGCACCTCTCGCGCCGTGACAAGCGGATCAAGATCGCAGTGATCGGCGCCGCCTTCTTTGCCGCCGCCGCGGCTACGCTGCATGCAGCGCCGCCGCCCGTCGCGTTTGAAACCAAGGCGAAGCGCGCCATTCTCATGGATGCGGGCGAAGATCTCGTGTTGTTCGAGAAGGACGCCGATACGCTTGCGCCGCCGGCGAGCATGAGCAAGCTGATGACGCTCGCCATCGTGTTTCGCGAGCTGAAAGCGGGCCGGCTCAAGCTCGAGGACCAATTCAAGGTGAGCGAGCACGCGTGGCGGACCGGCGGCGCGCCATCGGGCGGATCGGCGATGTTTGCGCCGCTCGATTCCCTGGTGACGGTGAACGATCTCATTCAGGGCGTCACGGTGCAGTCGGCCAACGATGCCGCCATCATCCTCGCCGAAGGGATCGGCGGCACGGAAGAGGCGTTCGCCCAACAGATGACGAAGTATGCCCGCACGATCGGGCTCGAGAAATCGACTTTCGCCAATGCGAGCGGGCTGGCGGCCGAAGGCCATCTGATGACGGCGCGCGACCTCGCCACGCTCGCCCACCATCTGATCTACACCTACCCGGAGTACTATCATTTCTTCGGCCAGAGGGAGTTCAAGTACCGCGAGAAGTTCACATTCATGAACCGCAATCCGCTGATCTTCGCCGATATCGGCGTCGATGGCCTGAAGACCGGGTTCATCAAGGAATCGGGATACGGGATGGTGGCGAGCGGCAAGCGCGGCGACCAGCGGCTTCTCGTCGTCGTCGGCGGGCTCGAAACGGCAAAGGAGCGCGAAGCCGAGGCGCGCCGGCTGCTCGATTGGGGTTTCAAGAGCTTCAGGCCGTTCCGCTTGTTCGACGCGGGCCAGAAGGTGAGCGATGCTTTGGTGTGGGGCGGCACGGAGCACTACGTGCCGCTCGTCGGCAAGGGCGACATCAACATCATCCTGCCCGCCAACGCGACCGGCAAGGTCGCCGCCGAGATCGTCTATCAGGGGCCGATCAAGGCCCCCATCCGCAAGGGCGATGAGGTCGCGGTGCTGAAGATCACCTCCACCGAGTCGCAAGCGACCAACGAGATCCCGCTCTATGCCGGCGCGGATATCGGGCAGAGCAACTTCGCCATGCGCGGGCTCGACTCGCTGCTCGTGCTTGCCTTCGGCTGGCTGCTCTAGCCATGCAGCGCCAAGCCGGCGAAACCGCCAGGTTCATCACATTCGAGGGCGGGGAAGGCTCCGGCAAATCGACTCAGGCCGGGATCCTCGCCAATCGGCTCGCGCGCGCCGGACGACAGGTCTTCGCCACGCGCGAGCCCGGCGGCTCGCCGGCGGCCGAAGAAATCCGCGAAGCGCTGCTCTCGGGCAAGGTCTCGCAATTCGGTCCTTTCGCCGAGGCGGTGATGTTCGCTGTGGCGCGCGCCGATCATATCGACAAGGCGATCGGCAAGGCGCTGCACGCGGGCAAATGGGTCGTGTGCGACCGCTTCTACGATTCGACGCGCGCCTATCAGGGCGCAACTGCCGGCGTGCCGCGCGGGCTCATCGGCGCGCTCGAACGCGCGACCGTCGGCGACCTTTCGCCCGACATCACCTTCATTCTCGACATTCACCCCGAGCAAGGGCTGGCGCGCGCCGCGGAACGGCGGGGCGGCGCCGTGCCCGACCGCTTCGAGAGCCAGGAGGTGATGCTGCATGAGCGCATCCGCAGGGCCTTTCTCGATATCGCCGAGGAAGAGCCGGACCGCTGCGTGGTCATCGATGCGAGCCAGCCCGAGGCCATGGTGGCCGAGGATGTGTGGGAAATCGTCCTACAACGTCTGCACCCGTGAGCATGGCCGCCGAGAAAGCGCGCGCGGCGCTTAACGAGCCCGATCGTCTCGAAGGGTTCGCTTTGCCGCGCGAGGTCGATCGCCTGTTCGGACATGAGGCGGCGCTGGCGGAGTTCTCGGACGCGCTGCAAAGCGGACGCCTGCATCACGCCTGGCTCATCGTTGGGCCCGAGGGTGTCGGCAAGGCGACGCTCGCCTACCGCTTCGCCCGCACGGTCCTTGCCGAGGGCGAAGGCGGCGATGCGCGGGAGGCCATCGATCGCGACCATCCGGTCTTCCGCAGAGTCGCTTCCCTGTCGCATCCGAACCTCCTTCTCATCCGGCGTTCATGGGTCGAGAAGTCGAAGCGCTATTCGCAATGGATCGGCGTCGAGGAGGTCAGGCGCTTGCGCGCCTTTCTCGGCCATTCGGCGGGCGAGGGGGGCTGGCGCGTCGTCATCGTCGACCGCGCCGATGAGCTGAACCAGAACGCCGCGAACGCACTGCTGAAGGCGCTCGAAGAGCCGCCGCCCAAGACGCTGTTCCTGCTGATCTCGGCCGCCGAGGGTCGGCTTCCCGTCACCATCCGTTCGCGCGCCCGCACGCTGCGCGTGACGGGTTTGGGCGATGAGGATTTGGAGGGCGCGGTGCGGGCAGCGCTTGCCCGCGACGAACAGGAGACCGATGAGAAGACGCTCGCGACAGCGCTCGCGCTTAGTGAGGGCAGCGTGCGTCGCGCGCTCGAACTCGTGTCGAATGGCGGCATCGCGCTCTATCGCGAGATCCTGGCCTC
>CAYMJW010000058.1:0-2024 GCA_964390455.1 uncultured Methyloceanibacter sp.
CGATCCAGGCGATCGCCCATTCGACCGAACCGGAGCCTTCGGTCTTCTCGATCCGGCCGACGAACGCGTCCTTGGTCACGGCCTCCTGGCCCTCGATGCGGCTCGCGAGGAAATCCTTGAGCCCGCCCGGGAAGTGAAACACGGCGCTCTCGGGCGTCTCGTTGTCGCCTAAAAGCTGCGCCTTGGCGCATGACCATCTGATCTCGACGCCGCGGAAGAGATAGGCCTTCGAGCGCGCCATGCGGAACAGCCGCGCCGGCTTGAAGGCCGCGCCCTTGCCGAAGATTTTTGGATCAGGCCTGAAGCGGACGCGCGTGCCGCGGCGGTTCTTGACCGCGCCGAGATTCTTCACCGGCCCGTCAGGCGTCCCCCGCGTATAGGTCTGGCGGTAGAGCTTCTGGCCACGGGCCACTTCGACTTCCATCGTCTCCGACAGCGCGTTCGCAACCGAGACACCGACGCCGTGCAGTCCGCCGCTCGTCTCATAGACCTTGGAGTTGAACTTCCCGCCCGCATGCAGCGTCGTCATGATGATTTCGAGCGCGGACTTTTTCTTGAACTTGGGGTGCGGATCGACCGGGATGCCGCGGCCGTTATCCGTCACGGTGAGGAAGCCGTCTTCTTCGAGGATGACCCCGATATGATCGGCGTAGCCCGCCACCGCCTCGTCCATGGCGTTGTCGAGCACCTCGGCGAAGAGATGGTGCATCGCCTTCTCGTCGGTGCCGCCGATATACATGCCCGGGCGCCGGCGCACGGGCTCGAGCCCCTCCAGCACCTCGATATCGGCGGCCGTGTAGCCGGCCTCGCCGCGCGACGACGACGCGCCGCGCGCTTGCGGCTTGGCCTGCTTGCTCGGCGTCTTCCTCGGCTCATCATCGAGCTTGGCGAACAGGTCGCGCGATGCGGCGGATTTGCGCATGGGTCTTTTGGACACCAGGGGCTCCACGAATCTCTCGGGTACAGGGAACAAAACCTAGCTCGCACGCGCCCGCGTCTTTTTCAAGAGCGCGGAAACCGGCCAAAACCTAGCCGATTCTGCCGCCGCCGATCTTGGTAATGGCGAGAAGCGAGGGCCTTGGCGGCATGTTCGGATCGAAGTCCGGCCAGCGCGTGGCGGGATCGGCGAAGGTCGAGGCCCGCTCGAAGCCCTTGTAGCGATCGGTGCCGTCGGTCGCCGGGTGCTGCACGGCGACGAACACCGTCTCCTGGTCCGGCGTGAAGCAGGGGCCGCACAGCTCGGCGCCGACCGGGCAGCGGAAGAACAGTTTGCCCGTGCGCCGCCGCGCGCCTTCGGTTTCCAGCGCATAGAGTCCATCGGCGCGCCCCGTCGGCCAGGGATCGCCCTGGTCGGTCGAAATCCAGAGCCGCCCGTCAGCATCGACCGCGGCGTTGTCGGGGCAGGCGAACCAGCCATTGTCTGAGGTTGCCGGGTTCCACAGCGCCCCCACCTCCGCAACGGCGGGATTGCCGCAGCGGACGAGAAGCTCCCAGGTGAAACGATCGGCCGCGTGGTCGCCATCGGGCGGGGTCATCTCGATGATATGGCCAAACACATTCTCGGCCCGTGGGTTGGCGGCATCCTCTTCGTCCGCCTTGCGATCCTTGTTGTTGGTGAGGAGCACATAGACGCGCCCCGTGGCCGAATTGGGCTGCACGTCCTCGGGCCGGTCCATGCGGGTGGCACCAAGCAGGTCGGCGGCGAGGCGGGCATCGATGACCACGTCGCCCTGATCGGCAAATCCGTTCGCCGCAGTGAGCGGTCCTTGCCCGAACACGAGTGGCAGCCAAGCGACGCCGCCATCGGCGTCGAACCGCGCGACCGATAGCGTTCCCTCCGACAAGAGCGTCCTGTTCGCCGCGCGATCATCGGGCGTGTATTTTCCGTCGGAGACGAAGCGATACACATAGTCGAAACGCGCATCGTCGCCGCTATAGATGACCACACGGCCGTCCTTGTTGACGAGGCACTCCGCGCCCTCGTGGCGGAAGCGGCCGAGCGCGGTGTGCTTCACCGGCACCGA
>CAYMJW010000058.1:2124-5791 GCA_964390455.1 uncultured Methyloceanibacter sp.
ACATGACCTCTTCGTTGGTATATTCGTGATTGACGCAGAGGAGGCCACGCTTGCCTGCATCGTCGAGCGGGAAGAAGGCGACGTAGTCGTTGTTGTAGCCGAACTGCTTCAGTTGCGCTTCGGCGCTCTGCCGCAGCGGATCGAAAGCGGGCGAGTCGGGAAACAGCGGATCGCCCCAGCGGAGCAGCACGTCGGCCTTATAGCCCTCGGCGACGTGGTGAGTCTCATCGACGCCGGCTTCGACTTCCGCGAAGGCGAAGCGGTCGGCCTCGTCAACGGCGTAAGCGTTGCGTGCCCCAAGCAGCGCAGGCCCGAACAGCGCCGCGCCGGCGGCCGCGCCGAGCGTGCCGCGCAGCACCGCGCGGCGGCTGTAGCGCTTGAGGATGAGGTCGCCGATCGTGTCGCCTCGTGCCGGGCTCAGCGGCACATTGTCATGCGCCTCAAAGGCCTCGGCCCTGTTGCAGAAACCGTCGCTTTTCGCCATATGCCAGTCCTAGGGTCCGGTGGGGCTCAAGACTAGAGCCGCACCGTGACAGATTTGCGAAACGGAATTTTGCGATGGCGGCAGAGACCCCGATCTGCGATTTCGGTTGGAAGGCGCCTCCCTTTCGCCTTCCCGGCGTGGACGGCAAGACCTACAGCCTGGACGCGTTGAAGGGGCCGAACGGCACGCTGGTGATGTTCATTTGCAATCACTGCCCCTACGTCAAGGCGGTGATCGACCGCATCGTGCGCGATGTCAACGCGCTGCGCGGGCTTGGCGTCAGCGCCGTCGCCATCTCGTCGAACGATGCCGTGCACTACCCCGAAGATTCCTTCGACAACATGAAGCGCTTCGCGGCGGCGCATGGATTCACCTTCCCCTATCTCTACGACGAGAGCCAGGAGGTGGCGCGGGCCTATGATGCCGCCTGCACGCCCGATTTCTTCGGCTTCAATGCGAAGCTCGAGCTGCAATATCGCGGGCGCCTTGACGAGAGCCGCAAGGAGGCGGCACCGCCAAGCGTCCGCCGCGATCTCTTCGAGGCGATGAAAGAGATTGCGCAGACCGGGCAGGGGCCCCGCGAGCAGATCGCCTCGATCGGCTGCTCGATCAAGTGGAAGGCCGCCTGACTCACGGCTTGGTGATTTGCGCGTGTTCGACGCGACCTGGACATTGGGACCCAGGATTGGGCGCGGCTTTCGGCCCAAGAAGCGCGAAACATGCAGGTTTGCGGGATCAATCGAACGTGCGCCACGGCGTGGCGTCGAGGCGGCCATTTGGCCGGCCTGTTGGCGGTCGCCTTATGCGCGGGCATGCCAGGGGTGGCGCTCGGTGGAGCCGCTCAAGACCTCTTCCGCACGGCTTCCGAGACAACGACAGAAGCCGTCGATCATTCGGCCTGGGATCAACTCCTCAAGACCTACGTGAAGCCGGGCGCCGACGGCCTCAATCGCGTCAACTACGCCGCTCTCAAGGCGGAAGGACTGCCGGCGCTCCGCGAGTATATCGCTACGCTCGAAAAGGCCGATCCGAGCAAGCTCGACCGCAACGATCAGTTCGCGCTCCTCGCCAATCTCTACAATGCCAAGACATTGGAGATCGTGGCGTCGCGCTATCCCGTCAAATCGATCAAGGACATTTCGCTCGGCGGCGGTCTTGTCGCGAGCGTGACCGGCGGACCGTGGAAGGCCAAGGTCGCCAAGCTCGGAGGCGTCGAACTCAGCCTTGACGACATCGAGCACGGAATCCTGCGCCCGGTCTTCAAGGACCCGCGCGTGCACTACGCAGTCAACTGCGCTTCGGTCGGCTGTCCCAATCTCGGCACCGAGGCCTTCACCGGCGCCAAACTGAACGCGCAGCTTGAGCAGGCGGCAAAGGACTATGTGAATAGCCCGCGCGGGGTGAGGTTCGACAACGGCGCGCCCGTCGTTTCGTCGATCTACGTTTGGTACATCGACGATTTCGGCGGCACCGATCAGGGCGTGCTCGACCATTTGCGGAAATACGCCGCGCCCGATTTGGAGAAGCGCCTGGCCGGCGTGAAGGCGCTCGGCGGCGACGGCTACGACTGGAGTCTCAATGACGCGCCCCCTTGATGAATACGCTTTGAAAGGAGAACAGCGATGTCCAGAATCTTTCTGACGATTATGGCCGTGACCGCGATGCTCGCCGTCGGCTTCGACGCCTTGGCCGGCGCGAAGAAATGCCCAAAAGGGTTCTACTACGACGAAGAGACCGGGAAGTGCGTCGCCCGGCGCGGCTCCGGATGATCGTGTCGAGCGCGACCGCGGACTCAGCCGTTGCCGTCGATAGATCGCCGGCGACAGGCATCGCGGTCAGATGGGTCCTCGGCGGCCTACTCGCGATCGCTTTCGGCGTGGCCCTGGCGGTGTTCTCGCCGCGTTTCGGTTACGCCTATGAGGTCGGCGCAATGCCGGTCCTTTGGCTCGTCGCGGGTCTCGTCCTCGCCGGTCTCGTCTATTGTCTCTGCCTGCCGCGACTCATCGCCGACTCTCTTTCCTGCGATCCGCGCGAGGTTCGGCTGATCGTTGCCGGCATGATTGCCGCAGGTCTCATCGCGCGGCTCGTGTTGTTCGCGAGTGAGCCGATCCTGGAGGACGACTATCAGCGCTATCTCTGGGACGGCGCAGTGACGGCGAGCGGCGACAATCCTTATGTGCTGTCGCCGAAAGAGGCGCTCGGGCGGAACGGCGCTCTCGGCGACCTTGCGCGCGAGGGCGGCGATGCCGTCCGCCGCATCAACCATCCCGAGCTGCGAACCGTCTATCCGCCGGTCGCGCAAGCGGCCTTCGCGCTCGCTCACATGGTCGAGCCGTGGAGCCTCGCCGCGTGGAGATCAGTCATCCTTCTCTTCGACCTCGCCACGGTTGGGCTTGTGCTCCTGCTCCTGCGCGAGGCCGGGCGTTCGCCGCTCTGGTCGGCGCTCTATTGGTGGAATCCGATCGTCATCAAGGAGCTGTTCAACTCGGCGCATATGGAAGCGATCGTGCTACCCGTCGTGCTGCTGGCACTCTGGCTCGCCGTGCGGCGCCGGCCGCTTGCCTCGGTGTCGTCGCTGGCTTTTGCTGTCGGCGCCAAACTCTGGCCCGTCCTGCTCTTGCCTCTCCTCGTGCGCTGGTACGGCCAGGCCGACCGGCGGATGTTCGTCAACGCCGCCGTTCTGTTTGCGGCGATCGTTGCCGCATTGGCGATCCCGCTTTGGCTGGGCGGCCTCGGTCGGCACTCGGGCTTCGCGGCCTATTTCTCCTCTTGGCAGACAGGAAGCGCACTGTTCCCGATGTTGGAACGAGCGGTGGCGATGCCACTCTCCTGGTTGGCGTTCCCCGAGTCGGCGGACCTCGTCACGCGCGGCATCATTGCGCTCTCTCTTGTGGCCATCGCTCTGGTGGTGAGCCGGAAGCCAATCGAAAACACCGACGACCTGTTGGGGCGAGCGAGCCTGGTGGTCGCGGCCCTGGTGCTCCTGTCGCCGGCGCAGTTCCCCTGGTACGCGGTCTGGTTCGCACCGTTCCTCGCGTTCAGGCCCTGGGCCGGCTTCCTTCTGCTCGCCGCGACCCTTCCGCTCTATTACCTCGACTTCTACTTCATCGGCCGCTTCCAGCCGGAGGTCTTCACGGATGCGATCGTGTGGATCATCTGGGTGCCGGTCTGGGCCGCGCTGGC
>CAYMJW010000058.1:5891-15081 GCA_964390455.1 uncultured Methyloceanibacter sp.
TCTTCACGGATGCGATCGTGTGGATCATCTGGGTGCCGGTCTGGGCCGCGCTGGCGTTCGAGGCAACGAGGGCGCGCAATCGCGCCTTGGCCGGGTAGGCGGCATGTACAAGGGCCTAAGCATCGGCGTCGTCATCCCCGCTCTCGATGAGGAGCGGGCGATCGGCCATGTCATCGCCGACATTCCGGCGTGGGTCGATGAGATCGTCGTCGCCGACAACGGATCGCGTGACCGCACCGCCGAGATTGCCGAACGTGCGGGCGCCCGCGTCGTGCATGAGCGTGAGCGCGGCTATGGCGCGGCCTGCCAGGCGGGGATCGCCGCGTTGCGCGCAGCCGATATCGTCGTGTTCCTCGATGGCGACCGCAGCGACGATCCGGGCGAAATGACAGCTCTTGTCGATCCAATCGCCGGGGCCTGCGCCGATTTCGTCGTCGGCTCGCGCGTCACCGGCAACGCGGCGCGCGGGGCGCTGACGCCGCAGCAGCGCTTCGGCAATTGGCTCGCCTGCCGATTGATCCGGCTCATCTGGGGCGCGCGCTTCACCGATCTTGGACCGTTCCGCGCCATCCGGCGCGGCACCCTCCAAGCACTCAACATGACCGACCGCAAATTCGGCTGGACCGTGGAGATGCAGATCAAGGCCGCCAGGGCCGGCGTGAAGACCCTCGAAGTGCCGGTGCGCTACCGGCCGCGCATTGGCGCGTCGAAGATCTCAGGCACGCTCGCCGGCTCGGTCAAAGCCGGCGCCGGCATTCTCGGCATGATCGCGCGCTCCGCGCTAAGCCCGCGTTAACGCCTGCTTAACCCTACCGCTTTCCCTTTTGTTTACGGCCGCCCTCCTAAAATTCGTCTCAAAGCGGCGGGGTTAAGCTTGATGGTGATCCGGTACGCCACCTTGGCGGCGATTGCAGCGGCCTCGATCTGGGCGCTCCTCACGGTCGGCGCCAGCAACGGGCAATCGCTTCTGGCCGATACGGGGCAAGCGGGGAGTGAGCGCGAGATCATCCTCTTGCTCCTCGGCGCCATCGCGGCGCTCATGACATTTTCGCTGGGACGTTTCTTGGTTTTGGGGCGGCCGCCGATGGTGGACGGCTGGTACGAGCAAAACAAGCAGTGGATCTATGTGATCCTCGGCGCAGCGGTGCTGTTTGCGGCTTACGTGCTGACGTAAGCGATCGGAGTTTGGGGGAGCCTGGCGGGAACCTTCCTGCAGCGGCGACGGGGGACCGCGGAAGAAGGTTCAGCAGGCCGGGCTCAAAAAAGTGGGGCGGCCACCCATGCGAGCTGGCCGCCCCTTTTTTCGCAAACGCCGCGCCTTAGCAGCTGTAATACATGTCGTACTCGATGGGGTGAGGGAACATCTCGAAGCGTTCCACCTCTTCCATCTTGAGTTCGAGATAGGCGTCGATCGCGTCGTCGGTGAAGACGTTGCCCTTCTTGAGGAAGGCGCGGTCCTTGTCGAGCTCCTCGCACGCATGGCGCAGCGAGCCGCACACCGTCGGCACCTTCTCGAGTTCCTCTGGCGGCAAATCGTAGAGGTTCTTGTCGATCGGATCGCCCGGGTTGAGTTTGTTCTCGATCCCGTCGAGGCCGGCCATGAGCAGGGCGGCGAAGGCGAGATAGGGATTGGCGGCAGGATCGGGGAAGCGCACCTCGACGCGTTTCGCCTTCGGGCCGGAGCCGAGCGGAATGCGGCATGAGGCCGAGCGGTTGCGCGAGGAATAGGCCAAGAGCACCGGCGCCTCGTAGCCCGGCACCAGACGCTTGTAGGAATTGGTGCTCGGGTTGGTGAAGGCGTTCAGCGCCTTGGCGTGCTTCAAAATGCCGGCGATGTAGTGCAGCGCGGCCGGCGACAGGTCGGCGTATTTGTCGCCGGCGAAGACCGGCGTCGAGCCCTTCCAGATCGACTGGTGGACATGCATGCCCGAGCCGTTGTCGCCATAGACGGGCTTCGGCATGAAGCAGGCTGTTTTGCCGTAGGCCTGCGCCACCTGGTGGATGACGTATTTGTAGATCTGCATGGCGTCGGCGGTCTTCACCAGCGGCCCGAACTTGATGCCGAGCTCGTGCTGGGCTGCGCCCACTTCGTGGTGATGTTTCTCGGTGACGACGCCCATGTCGGCCATCGTCGACAGCATCTCCGAGCGGAGGTCCTGCGCCGAGTCGACCGGTGGCACCGGGAAATAGCCGCCCTTGGTGCGCGGCCGGTGCCCGAGATTGCCCATCTCGTACTTGGTGTCGGTGTTGGTCGGCAGCTCGATCGAGTCGATCTTGAAGCCGCAGTTGAACGGCTCGACGGCAAAACGGACATCGTCGAACACGAAGAACTCGGCCTCGGGGCCGAACACCGCGGCGTCGCCGATTCCGGTCTGCTTCAGATAGGCTTGCGCCTTGCCGGCGATCGAGCGCGGGTCGCGCTCATAGGGCTCATTGGTCAAGGGCTCAAGCACGTCGCAGAAGACGGCAAGCGTGCTCTGGGCGAAGAACGGGTCGATCACGCCCGAGCTCGGGTCGGGCATCAGCTTCATGTCCGACTCGTTGATGACCTTCCAGCCCGCGATCGAGGACCCGTCGAACATGATGCCGTCGGTGAACGCCTCCTCGTCCATCATCTTGGCGTCCATCGTCACGTGCTGCATCTTTCCGCGCGGATCGGTGAAGCGCAAATCGACAAATTTGATATCCTCGTCCTTGATCTTCTTCGTCACACTCTTGGCGTCTGACATCGTTTTCCCCTGTGATTGGCGCAATGACTGCCGCCGCTTCATCTCGCGGCGGAAACTGGTTCTGTCCGGCCTCGCGCCGGCCTCGAAGGCTTAGATGGCGTCGTTCCCCGTCTCGCCGGTTCGGATGCGCACGGCCTCTTCCACGTTCGATACGAAGATCTTTCCATCGCCGATGCGGCCGGTCTTGGCCGAGGCGATGATGGCCTCGATCGCCTTCTCCACCATGGCATCGCCGAGCACGAGCTCGAGCTTCACCTTGGGGAGAAAGTCGACGACATATTCGGCGCCGCGATAGAGCTCGGTGTGGCCCTTCTGGCGTCCAAAGCCCTTGGCCTCGGTCACGGTGATGCCTTGGAGGCCGATCTCCTGCAAAGCCTCCTTCACCTCATCGAGCTTGAAGGGCTTGATGATTGCTTCGATCTTTTTCATTGTTTTGTCCAATCTCCCCGGAACACAAAAGGCCGCGTGAGCCCGCGCGCTTCCGTCCGTGATCTCGTCCAACCGCCGCCCAGCCAAAGCATGCCCCATGCCAATCCTCAAGGGGCAAGTTTCGTTCTATGTTTCAATACCTTGCGGGAGTTGAGCGGAGACCGGCTGAGGCGGCAAGCGGATGGGTGCTCAAGACGTGGTCTCTATGCACAAAAATTAAGCAGGTTTGCAACTGTTTGTGTTGAGAGTGCTGTTCCGGGTCCGGCGCACGTGACCCGCGGGAGAGATGATGCTGGAGCTTCTGACGCCAACGGAGATGGGGCGCGCCGACGCTCTCGCTATCGCAAGCGGTGTCGCCGGCGCGACCCTGATGGAGAACGCCGGCCGCGCCGTCGCTGAAGAGGTCGCGCGCCGCTTCCCTGATGCGGAAAGCGTCGCCGTCCTATGTGGCCCTGGAAACAACGGCGGTGATGGCTTCGTCGCCGCGCGCCATCTCAAAGACCGAGGATACAAGGTCAGGCTCGGCTTCGACGGCGACGAGGCGCGCTTGCCCTCCGACGCGGCCGCGATGGCCAAGCGCTATAAGGGGACAAGAGAGAAGCTCGGCGACGGCCTGCTGGTTGGGACCGATGCCGTGGTCGATGCCCTGTTCGGCGCGGGGCTTGCGCGCCCGATCGAGGGCAAGCTCGCGCGCCTGGTCGAAAGCGTCAGTGCGTCGGGGTTGCCCGTGATTGCCGTCGACATGCCGAGCGGCATTGACGGCGCGACCGGGGAGGTGAGGGGAACGGCTATTCGCGCCACCTCCACCGTGACGTTCTTTCGCCTGAAACCGGGGCATCTGCTGTTGCCCGGACGGACCCATTGCGGGGAGGTGAGTCTCGCCGATATCGGCATTCCGGCGAGCGTTCTCGACGCGATCGCCCCAAAGACCTTCGCCAACGAGCCGGCGCTTTGGCTTAGCAATTTCCCCTGGCCGCGGCCCGAGAGCCACAAATATGCGCGCGGACACGCCGTTGTCGTCTCGGGACCGGTCTATAGCACGGGCGCCGCGCGGCTCGCAGCGCGCGGCGCACTCCGCGTCGGTGCCGGGCTTGTCACTGTCGCCTCGCCGCGCGACGCGCTTCAAGTCAACGCCGCGCAGCTGACGGCCATCATGGTGCGCGAGTCGGACGATGCCCGCGGACTGACAAGCCTCCTCGCCGATCCGCGCAAGAACGCCATCTTGATCGGCCCTGGCGTGGGCATCGGCGAACGCACCAAGGAGATGGTCTTGGCGGCGCTTCGCTCGGATGCCGTGATCGTGCTCGACGCCGACGCGCTCACGTCTTTCGCCGACGATCCAGCCACGCTCTTCGCGGCAATCGCCGCGCGCGGGACGCCCGTCGTGCTGACGCCTCATGACGGAGAGTTTTCGCGACTGTTCCCCGAGTTGACGGCTCGGCCCAAGCTCGAGCGGGCGCGGGATGGCGCCGCGCGCTCTGGCGCCATCGTCTTGCTGAAGGGCGCCGATACAGTGGTCGCGAGCCCCGACGGAACCGCCTCGATCAACGCCACCACCACCCCGTTTCTCGCGAGCGCGGGGACCGGCGACGTTCTGGCCGGCATGGTGCTAGGACTCCTCGCCCAAGGAATGCCCGCCTTCGAAGCGGCGAGCGCCGCCGTGTGGCTGCATGGGGCGGCCGCTGTCGCCTTTGGCCCCGGCCTCATCGCGGAGGACCTGCCGGAAACTCTGCCGAAGGTGCTCCGCAACCTTCGCCCAACCGCCTAGCATTCCAGAACGCGAACATGGCCCTGTTCTCCATAGTCGAGCAGGGCGCGGTCGCGCGTGACGAGAGTGCATCCGTGGTCGCGCGCGGTCGCGACGATGATCCGGTCGGCGGGATCGCGGGGAGGGGTGCCCGGTAGGAAGGACGAGTCGATCAAGAGATCGGGCGGCATCGGCGCAAGGCGCACGCCCGGCGTTTCGAGCACCCGCCGGAACCAGCGCTGCGGGGTGATGAGGAGCTTGAGCCGCTCGCGCGCGGCAAGCAAACCCACCTCCCACGCGCTGATCGGCGACACATAGATGATCGCGCCGCCATCGTTTGCCGCACTCAAGAGCTCAACGGCTTCCGGCGCGATCGGTTCGTCTTCCACAATCCAGATCAGCGCGCAGGTATCGAGGAGGAGCGGCTGCATTATGCCGCGTCGCCCCAATTCGGGTCGGCGCGCTTGGTCAGGTCGGTGCCCGGCATGATTTGGACGAGCCCCTTCAACGCGCCGAGCAGGGGGTGCCGCTTGGAGGCTCCATTATTGGAAGCCCGCGCCCCGGCGCGGGCCGGCGCACCGCCAATGCGGCGGAACACAAGCTTGCGTGCGGACATGTCGACTTGCTCGGTCTCGAATCCCGCCTCGAGCCAGACTTTCGTCATGACGTTGTTCGAAGCGTTGTTGCTCCACCAGGCGCGATGGAACTGCGCCTTGGGCGGCAGTTTCGCGCCGGTGACCTCCTCGATTTCGTCGAAGGTCATCGGCACCAGCGTCGCGCGCTGAGCACGCAGGAAGTCTCCCAGGGGCGC
Source organism: uncultured Methyloceanibacter sp. (assembly GCA_964390455.1). Lineage (GTDB taxonomy): Bacteria > Pseudomonadota > Alphaproteobacteria > Rhizobiales > Methyloligellaceae > Methyloceanibacter. Next base: position 11,608 of record CAYMJW010000058.1, read on the forward strand.
GTATTTTCCCATAAGGTACAACTCCTTCTCAGGTGTAATGTAGTGTGTGTATATTAGAATACACAGTGTATCTTTCAACATTATTCTGCCGTTGTCCACAAGGGGACGTTTGAAGAGGAATAGGAGCGCCCGCTTCACGGCCGCCAGCGCGCCTCATCGGAAACCGGGCCCGCTTTGTTGACACAGTCCGGCCTTATGACCGACATGGGGAGAGACGCTTCCGGGGGACAGCCGCCTGACATCGCCATGAGCCGTTCGCCGTTTCGATTTTGCTTGCTGCTTTCGGGCCTGCTGGCCGGTGCGGCACCCATCGCCGCCCAGGCTCAGGACACGATCCTGTTGCGCGCCCGCGAAGGGGCGGCTGCGCTCATGCGCGGTCAGTACGACAAGGCGATCGCCACCTATGACGAGGCGCTTGCCGCGCCCGAGATCGCCGACTTCATCAAGGCGAGCCTCTATGCCGATCGCGGCGTGGCCAAGTGGCGCGCGACCAATACCAAGGAGGCGATCGACGATTTCAACAAATCGATCCAGCTCTCGCCCGACAACGCCGCCGTGTACAACAACCGCGGCAACGCGCTCATGGATCTGGGCCACGCCGACGAAGCGGTGAAGGATTTCGATCGGGCGATCGCGCTCTCGCCGAATTACGGCGCCGCCTACAACAACCGCGGCAACGCCCGCGTGTCGCTCGGCCAGCACAATCTCGGCTTTCAGGATTTTCGCAAGGCGGTCGAGTTGATGCCGCAGAGCGCGGTGCCGTTCAACGGCCGCGGCATGGCCCACGCCGAATTGAAACGCTACCACGCCGCGGTGCGCGATCTGAGCCGCGCCATCGGCCTCAATCCGAAATACGTGGCGGCCTATCGCCACCGCGCCAACGCCTATCTTGCGCTCGGCATGTACCGCGAGGCCGTGGCCGACGCGACCCAGGTGCTGACGCTCGAGCCGGACGTCCCCAATCCCGACATTCTGTTCCTGCGCGCACGCGCCCATACCGGCGACAGGAAGCTCAATTTCGCCCTGGACGACCTCAACAAGGTCATCGAGAGCAAGCCCGACCTGGTCGATGCCTATATCGAGCGCGCCGTCGTGTTCATCCAGGCGAAGCGCGCCGACGACGCCATTGGCGATCTGAACCGCGCCATCGAGCTCGATCCGCAGAATGTGCGCGCCTACGCCACGCGCGCCTCGGCGAAGCTTCAAGCCGGGACCAATGACGACGCGCTCTATGACGTGAACCAGGCGCTTCAGCTTGCCGGGAACGATGCCTTCGCTCTGCGCGTCCGCGGCAATATCTACGAGGCCTTGCAGCGCCCCGACGAAGCGATCGCCGATTACCGCGCCGCCCTTGCCCTTGACCCGTTCCAGGCCGAGAGCCGCGAGGCGCTTGAGCGCCTGAAGCAAGAAGTGCCCGCCGCGGAAGGCCGCGTGCTCGGCGAGCCCGTCGCTGGCTGGGTCATCAAGGAGCCGCAGCCGGGACGCTATATCGCCAGCAACCCAAAATACCCCGCGCTCAGGACCGAGCTCGAAATGTTCGGCACCGGCACGCCCAAGATCCTGGAGTGGAAGCAGCTCAAGGACGCGCTCACCGGCATCGGTCTTCTGAAATACTACGCCGGCGATTTCGGTGATGGCGCCGCGACCAGCCTCGAATATGTCGCCATCGTCGATACCCGCGCCAACAAGGTCATCGCGGTCGAGCCGCATGCCTGGGGCGAGGCGACGGCGCAATGGACCTGGCAGGCCGTCTCCGTGGTCGTGACCGATCCCGACGGAAACGCCAACGAGGTCCAACTGCGCAAGGCGAGAAAGGCTCCCGCCGTGGCGCGCGACGACTTTTGGGGCTTCGAGCAGCCGGGTGGCGCGCCGCCCGAGAACCGGCGTGCCGCGCGCCGCAGCGGCGGCGAGCGTGGAAGCGGCGGTGGCGGTGGCGGCAGCGTGTTCAATTGGCTGTTCCGCTGATGCCCGCTTCGGATTGCCTGCCGGACACCGCCGGCTCATGACTCTGTTTCTCGCAAGCGTGCGCGATCCCGGCGAGGCCGAAACCGCGATCGGCGCCGGCGCCGATATCGTCGATCTCAAGGACCCCGGCGCGGGCGCTCTCGGCGCGCTCGCTCACGAGGCGATCGAGGCTTGCGTCCGGGCGACCGGCGGCCGCTTGCCCGTGAGCGCGACCATCGGCGATCGCCCGCTTGAGGGGGAGCGGATTCGCGCCGCGGTGCTGGCGACGGCGGCGCGGGGCGTCGATTACGTCAAGCTCGGACTTTTTCCGGGCGCCGACGCGGAACGCTGCCTGGAGGGGCTCGCGCCGCTCACGCCCGAAGTGCGGTTGATCCTGGTTCTCTTCGCCGATGCCTTGCCGGAGTTCGATGCTGTGGGACTTGCAGCGCGGATCGGGGCCGTAGGAATCATGCTCGATACGTTGGGCAAGACCGGGGTCTCTCTGCCGGACCTCGTTTCCCCCAAAAATCTAGCCGCCTTGATCGCCTCGGCGCGGGCGAGAGGGCTCATGATCGGCTTCGCCGGATCGCTTCGAGCGAGCCACGTGCCCGGGCTCCTCGCCCTCGGCCCCGACATCATCGGTTTTCGCGGCGCGCTCTGCCGCGACGGCAAGCGGGGCCAGAAGCTCGATCCCGCGCGGCTCGCTCGCATCAGGGCGCTCATCCCGCGGGACCCGGCCCTTGTATGCGCGGCCAACGTTCCCAATCTTGCCACGCACGCACTATGCTAGGAATGTCGCCTTGGCAGCCTTGCGTCATAACGGAGCCTGGTCATGGCTGAGCCCAAAGTAATGCGGATCGCGCCCGGCGCCGCCCCTGACGCCGCGCCGGTGCCGGACCGCGTGTTCATCCACGATCTCGTGCTCGATGTCGAAATCGGGGTTCACAACTATGAGAAGGGCGCCACCCAGCGCGTCCGTTTCTCGGTCGACGTCGATATGACGCGGGTGCCGGGCGCGCTCGAGGACGATATCGGCCGCACCTTCGACTACGACATGATCATCTCCGGTATCAAAGGCATCATCGCCCGCGGGCACATCAACCTGGTCGAGACGCTCGCCGAGGAGATTGCGGGCCACTGCCTCGCGCATCCACGCGCGGCGCGCGTCGTGGTGAAGATCGAGAAGCTCGACAAGGAGCCCGGCGCCGTCGGCGTCGAGATCGTGCGCGTCAAGGGAAGTGTTTGAGCGATGGCGCGGCCGCTTCCGCGCGCGCTGACCGCATCCGCAACCTTCGCCGGCGAAGCGGAATTGACCGTCGTCAAGCTCGGCGGCAGCGTCGTCCGCTCGGGCGAACTCGCCGCCTGGCTCGACGCGATCGCAGCGTCCCCCTGTCCCGTCATCGTGGTTCCGGGGGGAGGGGCTTTGGCCGATGAAGTGCGCGCCGCGCAAGCCGCGCTCGGCTTCGGCGACCCCGCCGCGCACCGCATGGCGCTCCTCGCCATGGATCAGCTCGCCTGGGCCGTGGCGGG
>CAYMJW010000059.1:0-14936 GCA_964390455.1 uncultured Methyloceanibacter sp.
GACGACCTCGCGGCCGCCTCCGACGCGCTCGCCAAGGCGCTCGGCGATAGCGCCAGCGAGGACTGGAAGCCCGCGTTTCAGAAGGTGGGGGAAGCCTGCAAGTCCTGCCACGAGGATTTCCGCGCCAAAAAGAAGGAAGGAGCGAAATAGCGGCCTTCTTCTCGGCATTTCGGCGCGGGCGGCCAGGCGGCAACATGGTATGATGCGCGTCCCGTCTGGCATGGCGACATGATCGAAAAGCTCGAATTCATCCTCGCGCTCGCGCGCGAACGGCATTTCGGCAACGCGGCCGAGGCCTGCGGCGTCAGCCAGCCGACACTCTCGGCCGGCATCAAGCAGCTCGAAGATTCGTTCGGGGTGCTCCTGGTGCAACGGGGCTCCCGCTTCCAGGGCTTCACGCCGGAAGGCGAGCGCGTGCTCGACTGGGCCCGGCGGATCGTCGGCGACACCCGCGCGATGCGCCAGGAGATCCTTGCGTTGCGGAAGGGCCTTACGGGCCATATCCGTATCGCCGCGATTCCCACGGCGCTTGCCATGGTCGCCATGATCACCACGCCGTTTCGCGCCCGCCATCCCGATGTCAGTTTCACCATCCTCTCCCGCAACTCGATCCAAGTCTTGGGCCTGCTCGAGAATCTCGAGGTCGATGCCGGGCTCACCTATCTCGACAACGAGCCGCTGGGCCGGGTGCAGACGGTGCCGCTCTATAGCGAGCAGTACCGGCTGCTGGCCGCCGCCGACAGCCCGCTTGGCGATCGCGACAAGGTCACCTGGGCCGAGGTTGGCAAAGTGCCGCTCTGCCTGCTGACACCGGACATGCAGAACCGCCGCATCATCGACCAGCTGCTGAAGGAGGCGGGGGCCGAGGTTGCGCCGACGCTCGAGTCCGATTCCATGCTTGTCCTGTTCGCCCATGTGCGTACCGGCCGCTGGGCGAGCGTCATGCCGGAGAAGCTCGCCGAGGTCCTCGGCCTGACCGAGACGGTGCGCTCCATTCCTATCGTCGAGCCTGAGGTCACGCATTCGATCGGGCTGGTCGTGCCGCATCGCAGCCCCCTGACGCCGATGATCAACGCGCTGGTGCGTGAAGCGAAGGAACTTGCCCCGATCCTCGGCGCCGCGGCCGAACCGGAAAGGTCTCGCGCCAAGCGTGCAGGAAAGGCCGCAGCTCGCTAGAATGGCTCTCCACCGCGCCGCGCGGATGGGCTTGAGACAACATCGGTTTCCGTACCCTCGGGGCGCCGCGACCTTCCCACTTTGAGGATGAGACGATCAGGTTTCCTGATCGGGCCACGGTATAGCTTTATTGATTTCATTCGGCTTCTGCCCATTTCTACCTTAGCTCAAACAGGCCGCTGGGCATGCCACGTCACGAGCCTTGGAACACAGAGCGCGCGAGCGAAATCATCGCGCGTCTCCGGCATATGGAAGGCGCAACGCTTCCCATCTTGCATGCCTTGCAGGAGACGTTCGGCTGCGTGCCGGAGGCGGCCGTGCCGTTAGTTGCCGAGGCGCTCAACCTGTCCCGCGCCGAAGTGCACGGCACCGTGACCTTCTATCATGATTTCCGCAAAGAGCCCGCCGGCCGGCGCGTGCTGAAACTCTGCCGCGCCGAATCGTGCCAGGCCGCGGGCGGCGATGCGCTCGCCGCGCGCGCCGAAAGCCTTCTCGGCGTTCCGATGGGCGAGACGACACTCGACCGCCGCGTCACGCTGGAAGCAGTTTACTGCCTCGGGCTCTGTCACTCGTCGCCCGCGGCCATGCTCGACAAGCGCGTGCACGGCATGCTCGACGAGGCGAGCCTCGATGCGCTCGTCAAGGAGGCGCAAGCGTGAGCGCGCGTATCTACATCTCCCGCGATTCCGGCGCGCTCTGCGTCGGCGCGGAAGAGGTCGCGACAGCGTTCCGCAAGAAATTCGAGAAACGCGGCCTCAAGGTCGAGATCGTGCGTACCGGCTCGCGCGGCATGTATTGGCTCGAGCCGCTGGTCGAGGTCGCATCGCCCAAAGGGCGGATCGGCTACGGTCCCGTTCGCGTTGCCGATATCGATGGCTTGCTCGATGCCGGCATGCTCGAAGGCAAAAGCCACCGTCTCTGCATCGGTCTCGTTGAAGAATTTCCCTGGTTCAAGAGCCAGACGCGGCTGACCTTCAAGAATTGCGGCATCATCGATCCGCGGAGCCTCGAAGATTACACGGCGCATGGCGGCTATGAGGGGCTCAAGAAGGCGATTGCGGCCGGACCCAAGGCGACCGTCGAGGAGGTCATCACTTCGGGCTTGCGTGGGCGCGGCGGCGCTGGCTTCCCCACCGGCATCAAATGGCGCACCGTCGCCGAGACCCCGCCGCAGCAGAAATACATCGTCTGCAACGCCGATGAGGGCGATTCGGGCACCTTCGCCGACCGCATGATCATGGAGGGCGATCCCTTCGTTCTGATCGAAGGCATGACCATTGCCGGCATGGCCGTGGGCGCCACCTACGGCTACATCTATATTCGCTCCGAATATCCCGATTCCATCACGGCGATGGAGATCGCTGTTCGTGAGGCGCGCGAAGGCGGCATGCTTGGCCGCGGGATTGCCGGGTCGCAGTACGATTTCGACATGGAGGTGCGCTCCGGCGCCGGCGCTTATGTCTGCGGCGAGGAGACCTCGCTGCTCGACAGCCTCGAAGGCAAGCGCGGCGAGGTGCGGGCAAAGCCCCCGCTCCCGGCCCATGTCGGTCTGTTCGGCAAGCCCACCGTCATCAACAACGTGCTCTCGCTCGCGACCGTTCCCATCATCATGGTGGAGGGCGGCGCGTTCTACCGCGATTTCGGCATGGGCAAGTCGCGCGGCACCATGCCGATCCAACTTGCCGGCAATATCAAGCATGGCGGTCTGTACGAAACCGCGTTCGGCATCACGCTCGGCGCGCTGGTCGATGAGATCGGCGGCGGCACCCGTTCGGGGCGCCCGGTGCGCGCGGTGCAGGTCGGCGGGCCGCTCGGGGCCTATTTTCCGCGCGAGCTGTTCGATACGCCCTTCGACTACGAGGCCTTCGCCGCCCGCGACGGGCTGATCGGCCATGGCGGCGTCGTGGTGTTCGACGACACGGTGAATATGGCGCGCCAGGCGCGCTTCGCCATGGAGTTTTGCGCCATCGAGTCGTGCGGCAAGTGCACGCCTTGCCGCATCGGCTCCGCGCGCGGCGTCGAGTTGATGGACAAGATCATGGCGGGGGAAGAGGTGGACCAGAACCTGATCGTGATCGAAGACCTCTGCAATACGATGAAGTTCGGATCGCTGTGCGCTCTCGGCGGTTTCACCCCCTATCCCGTGATGAGCGCCCTCAACCATTTCCCAGAGGATTTCGGGGCGAAGCGTAAGCGTCCGCAAGCGGCTGAATAGGAAAGCGCGACATGGCCACGATCCAAGAGATCGACTACGGAACGCCGAAATCGAAGGCGGAGAAGACGGTCAATCTGACCATCGACGGGGTCAAGCTCGCGGTGCCCGAGGGCACCTCGATCATGCGCGCCGCGATGGAGATGGGAACGCAGATCCCGAAGCTCTGCGCCACGGACATGCTCGACGCGTTCGGCTCCTGCCGGCTGTGCCTGGTGGAGATCGAGGGCCGCAACGGCACGCCCGCATCCTGCACCACGCCGGTCGCGGAAGGGATGGTGGTGCGGACCCAGACCGACCGGCTGAAGCGGCTGCGCAAGGGCGTGATGGAGCTCTATATCTCCGAGCATCCGCTCGACTGTTTGACCTGTTCGGCCAATGGCGATTGCGAACTCCAGGACATGGCGGGCGCCGTGGGGTTGCGCGACGTGCGTTACGGCTATGACGGGGAGCGCCACCCCAATCCCGGCATCGACGCCTCGAACCCGTATTTCACCTATGAACCCTCGAAATGCATCGTCTGCTCGCGTTGCGTCAGGGCCTGCGAAGAGGTGCAAGGCACATTCGCGCTGACCATCGCCGGACGCGGCTTCGACTCCGTGGTGTCGCCGTCGCAGCAGCAGCCCTTCTTCGATTCGGAATGCGTCTCGTGCGGCGCCTGCGTCCAGGCCTGCCCCACCGCGACGCTCAATGAGAAGCGCGTGATCGAGATCGGCACGCCCGAGCATGCCCGCATCACAACTTGCGCCTATTGCGGCGTGGGCTGCGCCTTCAAGGCCGAGATGCGCGGCGAGGAGCTGGTGCGCATGGTGCCGTGGAAGGACGGCAAGGCCAATCGCGGCCATTCCTGCGTCAAGGGCCGCTTCGCCTGGGGCTACGCCACGCACAAGGAGCGCATGCTCAAGCCGATGATCCGCGCGCGCACCACCGATCCGTGGCGCGAGGTGTCGTGGGACGAGGCGCTGGCCTACACCGCCTCGGAGTTCAAGCGCATCCAGGGCACGTACGGCCGCGGCGCGGTCGGCGGTATCACCTCGTCGCGCTGCACCAACGAGGAGACCTTCCTGGTGCAGAAGCTGGTGCGCGCCGGCTTCGGCAACAACAACGTCGATACCTGCGCCCGCGTCTGCCACTCGCCGACCGGCTACGGCCTCAAGACCACTTACGGCACCTCGGCCGGCACCCAGGATTTCGACTCGGTCGAGTATGCCGACGTCATCATGATCATTGGCGCCAATCCAACCGATGGACACCCCGTGTTCGCCTCGCGCATGAAGCGGCGGCTGCGGCAGGGCGCCAAACTCATCATCCTCGATCCGCGCCGCATCGATCTCGTGCGCACCCCGCATATCGAGGCCGACTACCATCTGCCGCTCAAGCCCGGCACCAACGTCGCCGTGGTGACCGCGCTCGCGCATGTGGTCGTGACCGAAGGCCTGGTGAACGAGGCGTTCGTGCGCGAGCGCTGCGACTTCGACGAGTTCCAGGACTGGGCGGCGTTCGTTGCCCTGCCGCGCCATAGCCCGGAAGAAGTCGAGAAGCTCTCCGGCGTGCCGGCCGAACTGATCCGCGGCGCCGCCCGTCTCTACGCCACCGGCGGCAACGCCGCCATCTATTATGGGCTCGGTGTCACCGAGCACAGCCAGGGCTCGACCACCGTCATGGCAATCGCCAATCTCGCCATGGCGACCGGCAATATCGGCCGGGAGGGCGTCGGCGTGAGCCCGCTGCGCGGCCAGAACAACGTGCAGGGCTCCTGCGATATGGGTTCGTTCCCGCACGAGGTCTCCGGCTATCGCCATGTCTCCGACGACGCCACCCGCGCCATGTTCGAATCGCTGTGGGGGCGCCCGCTCGATGCGGAACCCGGCTTGCGCATCCCCAATATGATCGACGCGGCCCTCGACGGCTCGTTCAAGGGTCTCTACATCCAGGGCGAGGACATCCTCCAATCAGACCCCAACACGCAGCATATGGCGGCGGGGCTGGCCGCCATGGAATGCGTGGTGGTGCAGGACCTGTTCCTGGTCGAGACGGCGAACTACGCCCACGTGTTTCTCCCCGGCTCGACCTTCCTGGAGAAGAACGGCACCTTCACCAACGCCGAGCGGCGCATTCAGCCCGTGCGCAAAGTCATGGCGCCGCTGAACGGCTTTGAAGATTGGCAAGTCACTCAGATGCTGTCGAACGCCTTGGGTTACCCCATGAACTACAGTCATCCGTCCGAGATCATGGACGAGATCGCGCGGCTCACGCCGACCTTCGCCGGCGTCTCCTACGCCAAGCTCGATGAGCTGGGCTCGGTCCAGTGGCCGTGCAACGACGCGGCGCCGGAAGGCACGCCGATCATGCACATCGACGGTTTCGTGCGCGGCAAGGGCAAATTCGTCATCACCGAATACGTGGCGACCGACGAGAAGACGGGGCCGCGCTTCCCGCTGCTTCTCACCACGGGCCGCATTCTCACCCAATACAATGTCGGCGCGCAGACGCGCCGCACCGACAACGTGATCTGGCACGAGGAAGACGTGCTCGAGATCCATCCGCACGATGCCGAGCAGCGCGGGGTCCGGGATGGCGATTGGGTCAGGGTTGCCAGCCGCGCCGGCGAAACGACGCTCCGCGCGAACATCACCGAGCGCGTGGCGCCCGGCGTGGTCTATACCACCTTCCACCATCCCACCACGCAGGTGAACGTGGTGACCACCGAGTTCTCCGACTGGGCCACCAACTGCCCCGAATACAAGGTGACGGCGGTTGAGGTGAGCCCCTCCAACGGACCGACGGAGTGGCAGGAGGAATATGAGGAACTGACGCGCCAAAGCCGCCGGATCGCCGAGCGTCTGGTTGCGGCGGAGTAGACGCGCGTCGCGATCGGAGAGGCTCGACCCTTATGTCGCCAGACCGTCTCGTCTATATGGCGAACCAGATCGGCCAGTTCTTCGTCTATCAGCGCGAGGACGAGGTCGTTCCCGGGATCGCCAATCACATTAAGAAATTCTGGGACCCGCGGATGCGCAAGGCGATCTTCGCCTATATCGATGCGGGCGGCGAAGGGCTGGACCCGAAGGTCAAGGAAGCGCTCCTCACGTTGAAGGGGCAGAGCCAGACGCCGGCGCAGAGCAAGGAATCAAGCTTCCAAGGAACCTAGTCCGGCGCAGGCCGCCCCGTCGCCGATTTCCGATTCCCGATTTCTGATCCCTGGTCACGGCATGATGGCGACGCCCCAGGGCAGGCGTCCCACCGGCACCGACTTCTCCGCCTTCAGCGATTCCACGTCGATGATCGTCACATCGTTGGTCAGGCCGTTGGCGACGTAATATTTCTTGCCGTCGGGGCTAAGCTCGCCGTGCCAAGGACGCTGGCCGACCAGGATGTACTCCTTGACCTCCTTGGTCGCGGTGTCGATCACGGCGACGCGGTTGGACGGTCCGAGCGGCACGAACATCAGCTTGCCGTCGGCGCTGAAATCCATGCCGACCGGCTGGAGCTGCTCGGGGCGCACGCCCTCGACCTCGAAACCGATCTTCTTGACCACTTTCCAGCTCTTGGGGTCGTCCCAGTTCGAGGTATCGACGATCGAGATCGTGCCGCCGATCTCCGAGGAAACCCACAACTCCTTCATATTTTTGGTGAATTTCGCCTCGCGCGGCCGGCTGTCGACGAGAACGTTGCCGACCAGCGCCCGCGTCTTGTTGTCGATGATATGCGCCATGCTCGTGCTCTCGGACGTGGCGGCGGTGTAGCGATCATCGGGACTCACGCTCATGCCCTCGGGCTCGACGCCGACCGGCACTTCACCCAGAACTTCGCCGCTCTTGATGTCCATGATGGTCACGAGCGAGTCATCTTCGTTGGCGATGTAGATGATCTCGCCCTTCGAATCGATGGCCATCAGCTCGGGGTCGGGGCCCGATTCGAGCTGGCGCGTGACCTTCATCGTGCTCGTGTCGATCACGTCCATGATGTCGCCGTCGCCGGCGGCAACGAACAACTCTTTGAAGTCGGGGCTCAGAACGATACCGCGCGGGCGCCGCGAGACCTTGATCGTGTCGATGACTTCCAGGCTCTCGCTGTCGAGCACGGTGATGGTGTTGTCCTTCTCGTTGGCGACGAAGATTTTCGCGGCCAAAGCGGGGGTGGCACCGAGAAGGAGCGCGGCGCTCAAGGCCGCGGCGGCAGTGATGCGGGTCATGTCTCTACCTTTGGTCGATGGTTTATTTGAACTTGCACTTGGTCTCTGGCGCATCGAAGCCAAGCGTGTCGGTCAGGTTGGTGGGATGCAGGAAACCCTCCTGCGGCGAGGTCGTCACGGGCACGCGCGTGCCGCCGCCGAGAATGATCGGCTGGCGCATCTGATGGTCCCAGGTGCGGAAGCTCATGGCCTGGCCCTTGAACCCCTCGAGTTTGAATTGGTCGGACAGCATGTAGGCCCGGAGCTCTTGCGGCGAAGCCTTGCCGGATTTCATCGCTGAATCGGCCAGAGCGCGAAAGGCGAGCCAGGCCGTGTAGTCGCGCTCGACGGGGGCGCGCTTGGCGAGGCGCGGAATGGCGTTCTGGAAATGCATGCCGCCAGACTCCGTGTAGGATTTGTCCCAGGCGGTGGCCTGTAACCCTTGCGTGCCGACCACGGGCCGCGGCAAATGCGTTCGATACATGAGGTAGTCGCCGAAATCGTCGTCGCTGTTGATGGCCCAGACGACATCGTGATCGTATGCCTCCTGCGTCTCCATGGGGATTTGCGCCTGGATCTGCTGGTGGCCGGAATCGAGATTGCGGGCTCCCGGCGGCAGCGCGTAGAGCTTCTCGGTGACGACTTTGCCGCCGAAGCGTGCCGCCGCGCGCTTCACCTGAGCGAGATAATCTTGATCCTCCGGCGTGTCGCGTCTGATGACGAACCATCGCGGCCATTTCTTCCAGATGAGATATTGCGCGATCGCGTCGGCCCGCATCGCATAGTCGGGGATGACATGAAAGACGTTGACGCGGCACTCCTCCTGGCGGAGCTTGGTCGCGCTCGAGCGGATATTCATGATGACCGCGTCTTTGGCGTCGGGCAGATCGGCGACGGCGAGAAGATCGGCGGGCTCGAGATCGGCAAGGATGAAGCGCTCGCCCGCGGCGAGAAGCTCCTTGGCCTTGGCGACGACGTCGCCGTCCTCGGGCACGATGGCCTCGATCAGCTCGAATGAATGCCCGACGAAGGTCCCGGCCTGGTTCGCCTCCTTGAGCATCAGGCGGGCGCCCTGAATCCCCTTATCGGTGATGGGCTTTTCGGCATAGGAGAGTGGCAGCGGCTCGGGATATTCCTTGCCGAGATAGACGACGCGCATGTTCTGCATGGCCCCGCCCCCGGGGTCAGCCGGCGTGGTGCCGGCCGCGGGCGCGGGCGAGGCTTCGCTTCCGCCTGCGGCGTCCGGCGCTTCGGCCGCCGGGGCCTGCGTGGCGGGCGGTGTCGCGGGCGCGTTCGTTTCGGCGTGTGCGGACACGAACAAGACGGGGACAAGGACAAGGAGCGCGAGAACGACCAGGGCCACGCAAGACGCGCTGCGCTCGCGCAAGCGGCCAAACCAAGAACTCAACATCGGCGAGAGCATTGCTCCTACGGGGCTGAGGACGGACGAGGATGGGGCGGGCGAATTCGTACGAATTTCGGGGACCAGGACACTATCTTCCAAACATGCCGGGGCTTGGCAAGCCGCGCCGCACAATAGGGTAAGGGCGAGCCGAAGTTAATAAGCTCGCCCGTCCGAATTTATATGGGGAAGCGGCAAAAGCGCTTCCAGGCGGCGGCAGGTTTCCTTGCCAAAGTGTCATGCCTGAGCGGGCGGAAGAAAGCCGCCAAGCCCCGGGAGGCGCCTGGCGGCTTACCAAAATTTCATGCGGGATGCCCGGCGGGTCCGCGCCTATTGCAGCGGCGGCTTCTTCTCAGAGCCAGGGCTCACCGACCGGATGAAGGTGATAACCTTCCACAAATCGTCGGAGGTCTTGATGATGCCCCCGAAGGGCGGCATGGGTCCCACCACGACTTCGTTCTTGACCCGCTTGTAGCCCGCCTTGGTCAAATCGACAGTGCCGAGTGCGATCAATCTGAACAGCGTGTCGTCGTCCGGGCCATAGACCCACGTGTCGTTGGTAAGCGGCACGCACATGCCGCCCCCGCCGCCCCCGCCGTGGCAACCGTTGCAGCTGAACGAGAGGTATTTCTTGTGACCCTCCTCAGCCATTTCGGTGATCTTGTCGTTGTAGGGGTTGTGAAGCCCGCCTTTCGGCGTGGCCTTGATGAGATCAAGCGGCGGCGTGGCGTCGCCCGGCTTGCAGCAATCGCCCCCTGCCGCGGCGTCACCGCCCGCAGCGGCGCCTTCGGCCGGCTGCGCGGGCGCCGCCTGGTCTGCTGCGGGCGCTGCCTGCTCTGCCGGCGCGTCGGTCGCGGAGGCCTTCCACGCGAAGGCGCCGATGCCGGCAACAATCACAAATGTCGAAAGTCCGGTGATGATTTTGTGCACTTTTGGTTTCCTTGCCCTAGCTGCGTTGCCTTCAATCTCTAAGATGAGTTGCTTCACGAATGTCGCGCGGCAGGCTCCCGCTACCGGCAGATTTGCCATCGGCATAACCATCGGCGCCGACGCTCTGATATTGCAGAAACTTCGTTTGATATCAACGCAGTTCGCGTCCTCCCCGACCTGAAATTCTAGCGGCGGAAGCGGCGAATCCCGACGGGGCGTTGCCGCTTTCGCCAAGCGCTTCCCGTCGGGCGCCTGGCGGCGTTCCGGGGATTTGCCGTGCGTCCTGCCAGAGCGTTCCTACGGCTTCCGCTGCTCGGGAGGCGAGAACTTTCCGGGTATGACTTTCTCGGGAGGATTGGTCCCGGGCGGGTTGATCGAACGAATGAAGGCGATGATCTTCCAAAGATGATCCGATGTCTTGATGGTAAATCCCATTGGCGGCATCGGCGCGGCCACCGTGCCAAACTGATAACGCTTGAAGCCCTGCTTCTCCAGCTCCGCAGAACCCAACGTTACGAGTCTGAACAGCACGTCGTCGGTGTTACCCCAAAACCAAACGCCCTGGCTCAAAGCCGGACAGAAGCCGCCGCCGCCGCCGCCGCCGTGGCACTCGTTGCAGCCCGGCAGGCGATATGGTTTGACGAGCTCCTCCTCCTTCGCAAGCTTGGCGTAATCTTGATAGGGGCTATGCAGTTTCCCCGGGGCGAATTTCTTGACCAACTCACCCGGCGGCGTCGTATCGCCGGCTTTACAGCACTCTTCCGCTTCGCCTTCGGCTGCATGCAACGTCCACAAGCCAGCCCCGACACCTGCAAACCCTAATGCTAGTAGTCCGATGATGACTTTGCGCACAGTTCGGTTTCCTCACCCTGATTACGTTCTTGATGATTGGCATCCGCAGTTGATCCCCCTCGGGCACGAGGCAAGGACGGCTCTGTCATAGCGTTGTCGCAAGCGCGAGGATAGCGGTGGCCGCACCGCTGCGGCATTTTGGCGTGCTCTAGTTAATTGCTGAAAATCAATTGGTTACGTCGAAATCCATGCCCTCGAACGTGTAGCGCGGTTCCTGCCGCCAGATGCCGTCCTCCTGCACGGGAACCTTGTGCATTTTGATATCCGCGACCCTCAGTTTTCCCGACTTCGTCTCCAACCAGAAGTCGATGTCGTAGTACTCATCCTTGCTGCCGGGCTTGCGGAAGTCGGTGCAGGCGAAGTACCGGCCGTCCTCCTTCAGCCGCCGGATCGGCTGATGCATCTCGATGAACTCGAGCGGAACCGTTTCCCCGGTCTTATCGTCCTTGACGGGCAGGTGGCCGCTTTCGTCCTTGTTGGTCGCGATGTAGTTGTGGATCGCGCTCATCACGTGCCAGCCGCGGGTTACCTCCATGTCGCCCGGGTGCTCCTGCACCGGCAACCACCACCAGGCGACCGGCAAGCGCGTGACCATGATCCAGCCGTCGCCCTCCGGCTTCGGGCCCTTCTGCACGCGAATATCCATGAGCTTGAGTTTGCCGCCATCGGGCTTGAACCAGAAATCGATCGCGTATTGCTTCTTCGGCGTGTCCTTGTCGTGGAAGATGGTATTGGCGAACCAGCCATAGCCTTCCATGCCGCGCACGATCTTGACCTGTTCGAAGATGAGATTGAGGTCGGCGTCGAGCTTGGGATCGCGGAAGACGAAAGCGCCATCCTTCGAACGCTCGGCGATCACGGCGGCGACAGCATCGTTGACCGCGCTCTCGTCGACATCCGCAGCGGAGGCCGGGCCGAGCGCGACAAAGCCCAAGGCCCACGCGAGCGCGATAGCCCGCGCGACGCCCAGCCAACGCGGGAGACTTTGCATCATCACTGGCTCGTCGTCGGTTGCGTGGCTTTATCAGCCGGCGGAGGTGCTGCGGCCGAACGTCCCGAGCCGAGCACCAAAATCGCCTGTGCGGCCTCGAGATTTCCGTTCTTCTCGGCGACGTCGGTTGCGGTCAGGCCTTGCGCGTTCTTGACCGCGGGATCGGCGCCGGCATCCATGAGCAGGCCGATCATCGGCGCGTTGTTATGGGTCGCCGCAACCATCAGCGCCGTCATGCCGTTCTTGGCTTGGGCGTTGATATTGGCGCCGCGTTCGACAAGGGCTTTGGCGATATCGGTCGGATGGGCACTCCCGGGCACGAATCGCGCGCCCTCGGCCGGGGCGGTCTGCGCCGCGACGAGCATCAACGGCGTCAACGCCTCCTCGCCTGAGGCGGCGCCGACATCGGCGCCCTCTTCAATCAAGGCCTTCGCCACCTCGTAGCGCGAGTCGGCGATCGCGAGCGCAAGCGGTTGAATGCCGCCGGGGCCCGGCTTGTTGACATCGGCCCCGTTCTCCAACAACACCTTGATCGAGGCAACGTGGTCGCGCATCGCGGCAGCCACGAGCGGCGTCGTTCCACCCTCATCGGCAAGATTGGGGTCGGCCCCAAGTTCGATCAGCGTCTTGATCATGCCGTCCTTGCGCTGGCGCGCCGCGTTGTTGAGCGGGAGCCAGCCCTGGAGGTCGGGCTTGTTCACCTCGGCGCCCTTCTCCACCAGGAACTTCACCCGCTCGGTGTCGTTGGCGTTGATCGCGTTGCTGAGCTCCTGGTTGACGTCCGCACCCTCGGCGAGCCAGCCCTCGAGCTTCTCCTTGGTCACAACCTGATCGGGCGAGGCAAGGTCGGGGCGCGCCTCGAATTTCTGGTCAGCCAGCGCAATGTAGCCGCCATGGGCGGGAAGATCGCCGGCAACGACGCACTTGCTGCACTGAACCAACGGCACGCCGTAATCCTTGAGAATTTTCTCGACCTCTTCGGCGTGATCTTCGAGCGCGAATTCGAGCATGTACTTGAGGAAAGCGTCGGTCTTGCGCACGCCGATGGCCAGCTCGAACTCGAGCGGCACTTTGTCGTCATCGAGATTGACCGGGAGGATGGTGATCGGCTCGCCCTTCATGGTCTTGACCCAGCCGGCGAAGGGGCCAAACACGGCGGCGACGTCGAGATCGCCGTCCACCACCTTCTGCACCGGATACCAAGGCTGATTCTCGATGACGAGATCGCCGTCATGGGTCTGGGTCTGGAGCTTCACATTGTTGACGACGCCGCGTTTGGCGAGCGCTGCACGAATTCCCGAGGTTTGGAATACGCCAATCTTGAGGTCCTTGAGCTTGGGGTCGTCGAGTCCCGTAAGCTCGAGTCCTTTGTCGCTGCGATAGACGAGGACATAAGGCGTTTTATACACCGGGAACGTGGTCAAAAGCCGCCCGTAAGTGGCCGGCATGTCGAACATGACGTCGCACATGTCCTGGTCAAAGGTCTGCCGCGTCAAGCCCCGCTCGATGAAGGGACGCCAGGAGTAAACGACGCGCGCGCCCATGGCCTCGCCGAGGAGCGTGGCGAGCTTGTTCTGGAAGCCCTCCTCCTTGATGTTGGAGAGCGGCATGTTGCCGGGATCGGCGCAGACCATGAGAGTTTCGAGCTTCTTGCCCTTGTAGGCCGCCTTGGCCGCGGCCCTGATCGCGATCTGCTCGCTCGGCGTCAGATCGTCGAATTCCTTGCTGAGGTCTCGCTTGACTTGCTTCTTGGCGGCCTCGGCAGGCAACGAGACCAGCACGAGAGCTAAAGCCGATACGATCGCGGTAAGGATGCGCAAAGACATGGGGACACTGCCGATGTTCGGTTCATGGGGGACGCGGACGGACGGGGCCCGTTCTTGCGTTCTACCCGGGGTATTAAAGCAATGACGCCCGGTGCCGCAAGGGCACCGGGCGCCGTTAATCTAGCCTAGCCGTTCCGCTTATTCGTAGATGCGGAAGACGTTCAGCTCACCACCCTGGGGAATCTTGTCCAGGCTGGCGGCCTTGGTCATGGCCGTGGCGCCGATGGCACCGAACTTGTCGTTCAGGTCAAGACCAGCGGTGACCGGGAGACCGATCCAGCCGCCGATGCCGGAGTAAACGCCGACATACTGCTTGCCGCCGACCTTGTAGGTGATCGGGTTGCCGATGATGCCTGAGCCAAGCTTGCGGCTCCACAGGATCTTACCGGAAGCCCGGTCGACCGCGCGGAAGTCACCACCAAGCGAGCCGTAGAACATCAGGCCGCCGTCGGTCACCAGGGTGCCGCCCCAATTCGGGTACGGATCCGGGATTTCCCAAGCAGCCTTGCCGGTCAAGACGTCGTACTTCTTGATCTTGCCGGTCGTGCCCTGCTTCTCAGGATACATGTACACGTTCGCGAACACGTAGACCGTGCCCTGGTTCGTGTGCGTGCGCTCCTGAGGCTCGAGCTCCATGCACCAATTGTTGGTGGGCATGTAGAACATGTTCGGCTCTTTGGGATCGACTGAACCCGGCTGCTGGTCCTTGCCACCCATAGCCGAGGGGCAAGAAGACACGTTGCGGCCGACTTCGAGCGGGGACTTGTCACGGACTTTGACCGGACGGCCCGTCTTCATGTCGACCTTCTCGGCCCAGTCCGTCGTCACGTATTTCGTGGCGCGGAGCAGGGTGCCGTCAGTGCGGTCGAGCACATAAGCAAAGCCGTTACGATCGAAGTGCGACAGGACCTTACGCTTCTTGCCGTCAACATCCATGTCAGTGAGGATGTTCTCGTTGATGCCGTCATAGTCCCACTGATCGAAGGGGGTCATCTGGTAGGCGAAGACAGCCTCGCCATTGTCGACTTTGCGGCCGAAGATCGTCATCGACCACTTGTTGTCGAAATCACCAGTGTTGCACTCTTCGTGGGTCTTGTCGGGGCAACGATAAGACGGGCTCCACAGGCCGGGGTTACCGGTCGAGTAGTAGACCATCTTCAGCTCGGGATCATAGCTGAACCAACCCCAAGCGGCACCGCCACCGATCTTGTAGTCCTCGCCCGGGAAGGTCTTGATACCCAGGTCTGAACCAGCCGTACCGAATTGCGGGTTGGCCTTGTTGGTGTCGGCCGTCAGACACACGTCCTTATCGGAACCAGTGCTGTGGCAAACCCAAGCCTCCGAGCCGTCCTTCAGATTGAAGGCAGCGACAC